>NZ_CP119134.1:300000-565563 GCF_001636945.3 Streptomyces sp. FXJ1.172
ACGGCTTCCACCTGTGGGACGACGCCTCGGGACGTGAGATCGCTCCGTTCACCGCGCACGTGCTCAATCCTTCCCAGACCCCCGACGTCGCACGTTTCCTCCGGGAAGCACCCGCCATGACAACGAGGCCCGTGGCCGGCTGGCAGTGGGGTTCCCTCGCCGCCTCCCCCTTCCTCCCCGGCGTGCGGTACGGCCGTACGGTGTTGTACCCGACCTCCTGGCGGCTGGAGGAGGGCGCCTTCTCCAGCCCGGGGGGTGACGAGGCGGAGGCCCTGGAGACGTGGCGCCGCCGCTGGAACGTGCCGGACCGGGTACGGCTGGTGGAGGGCGACCAGTTCGTCGCGCTCGATCTCCGCCTGGCTGGTCACCGAGCCCTGCTGTGCGAGGAAGCGCGCAAGACCGAGTGCCTCCTGCACGAGGACCTCACACTGGAACGCGACGAGGGCTGGCTGGAAGGGCCGGACGGAGCGCACGAGGCGGAGATCGTCATACCTCTGCATGCGAAGCAGCCCATTGCGTCCACTCGCCGCTCCCGGCCCTCCACACCCGCACCGCGCAGGACGGCTGAACTACGGCATCCGCCCGGCGGGGAGTGGATCTCCGCCCACCTGTACGGATCCGCCGGGGCACAACAGGACATCCTGCACACCATTGTGCGTCCTTGGGTGGCCGGCCTGGGCGAGCGGATCGACCGGTGGTTCTTCATCCGGTACGCCGACGAGGCCACCGGACGACCGCACCTGCGACTGCGGTTGCACGGGGAGCCGGGCACGCTGAGCGCGGATGTTCTGCCGCGCCTCGGCACGTGGACGCGGGACCTGCTGGCCGAGGGCGTGTTCAACGACGTCGCGCTGCGCACGTACGCGCCGGAGGCCGAGCGCTACGGGGGCACCGGGTTCATCGCGGAGGCGGAGGGCTTCTTCCACGCGGACAGTCGCCTGGTGCTGGATCGGCTCGAGGGGACGTCGGACGCCCTGGTGGTGGCAACCGACCTTACGGCCCTGGTCCACCACTTCTTGCGGGACTCGGGTGAGGATCCGGCCGAGTGGCTCACCCGGAACTACCCCAAGCACCCGGCGCTCCACCGCGGGTACGTGGCTCGCCGTCCGGAGGCTCGCGCCCTGACGGCGGCCGGGAACCAGGCGCCCGGCGCCACGAGCGAGGCGTTGGAGGACTGGGCGGAGCGGCTCGTCCGCTTCGGCTCGGGTCTGCGCAAGGCAGCGGCCGCGGAGCCGTGGCTCGACCCCTCAGCCGTCCTGCGCGCACTTCTCCATATGCACTGCAACCGCCGCCTCGCCCCCTCATTGGAAGAGGAACGCCGAATCTACGCGTTTGCCCGGGGGACAGCGGAGGACGAACTGAACCGGCGCCGCCGCAGCAGCAGCCGCCGGGAGTGAGCGTGAGTGACGGTGAGCCGAGTGTGCGGTACCCCTGCCGTAGTTGACGCGGGCGGGTGACGGGCGCGCAACCCGGGAGAGTGTGCCGATGGGGGCTGCCAATGGCGCTCCGGAGCGGGTGCCGACTGCCTGTTCGCTCGAACAGGCAGTCGCCTTCCTTGCTGCTGGAGTGTGCTATCGGCCGAAAATGCACTTTCGGTCGCGGATGTGAGACGGAGAATTATTTCCGCTTCACGGAGGAAAAGATGTCTTATGTGGGATCAGTAGTTCTTGTGCCACAGGTTCGCCGTGCCGTTTCCGCCGTTGGCGCAGTAGAAGTACGTGCTCGTAACCCCCTGCTGCTCGCCGCTCGCGCCATTGTACGCAGAGGCCCAGAACTGGCAGCTGGACCAGCTGATGTGCTCCTTGATAAGAGAGTTGGTGTCAGTGGCGGTTGAGGCCTGCGCGCCCGTCGTCACCGCCGCGAGTGCGGCTCCGGCGAGAATTGCCACCGAGGCGATCCGCATCTTGAGCATGTTTACTCCAAATCATTGGTTGACCTGATGGCCGGCGATTTCAGTTCCTGGCTCATCGGAACAGAATTGCGGTTTCTGTCCGCATTCAGTGTGGGTTCTGCGTGCGTTCCCGGTCAATGATGAAAAGGTGAACGTGGGACGTCATGATGCGTGAATCGTGATCGGCCGCGACTGCGGGAAAGTATATTCCTGTTAACCTAAGCGAATAGGAAATACCACCCGCTGTGAAAACGGATTTCGGCTGGTCGAAGGTTCACGCAACGCCCCCTGTCGAGAAGGAATGGCTGATTCCGTAGGGTGCCTGCGACCGCGCCTGCTGGCAGCAGTGAGGCGGAGGGGGTGACGGGCTCGCCGGGGACGGGACAAGAGCCGCTGATCACGATCGGCGGCGGTCTCGCCTCCCTTGGACGAGATCGCGGCGGCGGCGTACTTGTGCGGAGGCGGAAGGCGCCGTCGCCGGCCGGCAGGAAGTCGTTGCCGGCGCGGGAGGCGTCCGCGAGTGCCTTCGGGGCCTCGGTCAGGGGTGCGTCGAGGCGTCGGACCTGGAACAGGTCCCGGAGCGCGGCCATTTTGCGCCGGTGGTGTTGCGCAGGCTGTCGCCCAGCGCGGAGGCGTCCAAAGCCTGGTCCTCGTCGACCGGGATGAAGCCGCCGCGCTGCGCCTGCGGACGTTGGCGAACGTGTTCACTCAGCCGTGCTTGGACGCCATCGCGACTCCGACGCCGGCTGTCCGGGGCCGGCTGCGGCGGAGGCTGAGTCCTCCTTCTGGCACCGACCCTGCTCAGCCCTGGGCCGGGACAAGCAGACTGTTGCGACGCGTGACCGTGCGCGCGCGGCGGCGTTTTACACCGCGAGGCTACGCGTCAGCAGGTCCAGCAGGGCGCACACGAACAGGGCAATGCCGATGAAGCCGTTGACCGAGAAGAACGCCCTGTTCAGGCGGGACAGGTCATGAGGGCGGACGATGCGGTGCTCGTAGCCAAAGGCGCCCGCGACGATCAGCAGGCCGAGCCAGAAGAAGGCGCCGGCGTGGGTGGCCAGGGCGTACCAGACGAACAGGGCCGTCGTGATGGTGTGGCACACCCGCGCGCCCCAGATCGCGGCCGGGATGCCGAAGCGGGCCGGGACCGACATGACGCCGATCTCGCGGTCGGTGTCGACGTCCTGGCAGGCGTAGATCAGGTCGAAGCCGCCGATCCAGACGCCGACGGCGAGGCCGAGGATCACCGCGTCCCAGTTCCAGGAACCGGAAATGGCGAGCCAGCCGCCGATCGGGCCCATGGACTGGGCGAGGCCGAGGATGGCCTGCGGGAAGTTCGTGAACCGCTTCCCGTAGGGGTAGACCACCATCGGGATCACCGCGACGGGGGCGAGGGCCAGGCACAGGGGGTTCAGCAGGGCCGCCGCGGCCAGGAAGACCACCAGGGCGATCAGGGCGCCCGTCCAGGCATGGCGCACCGACATCGCGCCGGTCACCAGCTCGCGGTGCGCGGTGCGCGGGTTACGGGCGTCGATCTCGCGGTCGATGATCCGGTTGACCGCCATCGCGAACGTGCGCAGGCCGACCATGCAGATCGTGACCAGCAGCAGCCGGCCCCAGTGGATGTTCTTGTCCCACTGGTACATCGCCGTCAAAGACGCGATGTAGGCGAAGGGCAGCGCGAAGACCGAGTGCTCGATCATCACCAGGCGCAGGAAGGCCTTCGTGTGCCCCGGCCGGGGGACCGCCGACGATACGGAACTCACAGGGCGCTCCCCTTCCGGTCGGCCACAGTCGTGCGGACTCGAATCTTGACATGTGTGAGTTTGTTCGCGCACACCAGCACGCTGAGCGGTGGGCGGAGATCGTCGTAAGCCATGCAGGCCATTATCGCAAGGCCTCTGCACGGAGGTGTGCGGTCGTGCAGAACATACGTATCTTTCTGTGGCGACCCTCGACCACGGTGCTGGGACCTGGGCACCGACCGGGGGGCCGCCGAGGTCGCCCGCGCGGCCACCGTGGACGGCGCCGTCGACATCCTCGTAAACAACGCGGGCTCCTACTCCTGCGGCGGCCGGTATCACGAACGCCGGCAGCTCCTGCCCGTCATCGCGGCTTGCCGGCGCGAGCCCACCTGTCGACGGCCTCCCAGATCTTTTCCAGGTGTTCTGGAAGTACGACGTCGTGATGCCCACATGCCACCCTGAGTTCTTCGATGCGCCCGGTGATGGCCGACGCCCACTCCTCCGCAGGGTCGACATGTGAGGGTTTGTCAGCGGTGGCCAGTACGAGGAAGGCGTCTCCCTCGTACCGTCGGGGAACGTGCGTCAGATACAGTTGACCGTTGTTCAGGATGATTTTTCTCGCGATGGCGAACTCTTCGTCGGTCAATTGCACTGGATTGGCCCGGATGTAGGCGTCCAGGTTTTCGAGTCTGAATCCGTTTCCTGCCGGATTCTCTCCCGGCCCAGGTTCGACGGTGTCCATCGACCCGTCCCGTTCCGCTCTCTGGTTCCGCCGTTCCACTTCAAGGGAGGGAAACGAATCCAGCAGAACAAGGAAGTCGATACGCTCACCCGCTTCCTGGAGCTGGACCGCGATCTCCTGGGCTATGACCCCTCCGAGGGACCAGCCCAGAAGGCGATAAGGCCCGGACGGCTGGATGGCCCGCATCTCCTGTACGTACTGGGTCGCCATGTCCCGTAGAGAGCCGGGAAGAGGGCTGGAGTCGTAGAAGCCGCGGGCCTGCAGCCCGTAGATCGGGACCGAGGCGGGGACATGGCGTGCGAGAGGCGCGTAGGCCCAGCTGAGTCCGGCGAGGGGGTGCACGCAGAACAGTGGGTTGTCCGTGCCCGTGGTGCGGATGGGGAAGACCGTACGGAAGGCTTCCCATTGCGTCGACGGCCCCAGCCGGGGGGCGAGTTCCGCGACGGTCGGGGCGGCGAAGAGGGCACGGAAGGGCACGTCGACATGCATCCTGTCCCGGATCACCGTGAGAAGCCGGGCCACGAGCAGCGAATGACCACCCAGTTCGAAGAAGGAGTCGTGAATACCTGGCCGGGGGATGTCGAGTACCTCGGCGAACAACTGACAGAGGATTTCCTCACGCGGGTTCCGCGGCTCACCCGACGGCGTCAAGTCCTTGAAGTCGGCGGACGGGAGCGCGTTCCGGTCGACCTTTCCGTTGGCCGTGAGCGGCATCTCATCGAGGATGAGGATTCGGGCGGGCAGCATGTAGGCCGGGAGAACGCCGGCCAGCTCCTTGCGTATGACCTCCTCGCGGATATCCGGTCCCGGCACGGGGACCACGTACGCGATGAGGACACGGCTTCCGGCGCTGTCCTCCTGTACGGCGACGACGGCCTGTTGCACAGGGGCCAGGGAGGCCAGGGAACTCTCCACCTCTTCGGGTTCCACCCGGAACCCGCGAATTTTGACCTGCCGGTCCGTGCGTCCCAGGAACTCCAGTTGTCCGTGGTGACCCCAGCGCACCACATCGCCCGTGCGGTACATTCTGCCGCCGTCCCGGCTGTAGGGGTCGGCGATGAACTTTTCCGCCGTCAGCCCGGGACGGTTCAGGTAGGCGCGCGCCAGCCCTGAACCCGCCACGTACAGTTCGCCCTTCACACCCGGCGGGCACAGGTTCAGATGCCGGTCGAGCACGTAGGTCCGGGTGCCCGGGACAGGCCTGCCGACGGGGATGCCCGCGGTGTGCTCCGTGTCCTCGACGCGCACCGCGTGCGTCGTCGAGAACGTGGTGTTCTCCGTGGGCCCGTAGCCGTTGGTGAGCTTCAGGGCAGGCAGGCGCCTCAGAAGGGCGTGGCAGTGGGAGGGCGAGAGGACATCGCCCCCGGCCAGCAGGTGGCGTACGCCGAGGAAGATCTCCGGGTCGGCGTCCACCATTTCGTGGAAGAGACCTGCCGTGAGCCAGCAGACGGTGACGTGATGACGAGAGAGGAAGTGCTTGAGTTCCACCGATCCCATCTGCGAGGTCGAGGGCAGGGCCAGCCGGGCTCCGTTGAGCAGCGCTCCCCAGATCTCGAACGTCGCGGCGTCAAAGGAGACGGAGGCGAGTTGAGCGACCGTGTCACCCGGTTCGACCGCGACGCGGTCGGCGTCCCTCACCAGCCTCACCACCGCCCTGTGGGGGATGACGGTGCCCTTGGGCCGGCCGGTGGAGCCGGAGGTGTAGAAGATGCAGGCGGGATGATCGGGCCGGAGCGGTGCGGTGCGGTCGTGGTCGGTCAGCTCGGTGTCGGGTTCGTGGCGCAGCAGATCCGGATCGTCGAGGTCGAGCATGGGAACGTCCAGTTCCGGCAGGCCGGTGCGCAGGGCTCGGGTGGTCAGCAGAAGAACGGGGCGGGCGTCCTCGGCCATGTGCGTGATGCGGTGGGCGGGGTAGGACGGGTCGAGCGGCAGGTAGGCTCCCCCGGCTTTCACGACGGCCAGCAAAGCGGCGACCAGCAGCGGCGAGCCGTCCAGGGCGATCGCGACCGGACTCTCCGGCCCGACCCCGTGCCGGACGAGCAGCCGGGCCAGCCGGTTGGCGCGCGCGTTCAGGTCCCGGTAGGTCCACTGCGTGCCCTGGTGGACCACGGCCGGTGCGTCGGGCGTGAGAGCCGTTCGCTGCTCGAACAGCTCGGCCATGGTGGCCGCCGAGTTGGAGGGCGAGGCGGTGTGGTCCGGGCCCGTGCCGGCGGCGAGGATCCGCCGGCGGTCGGCGTCGCCGAGCACCGGCAGCCGGTGCAGCGGCAGATCGGGGGTGTTCTTCAGGGCGGTGATCAGTCCGCCGACGGCGTCCACGAGCAGGGTGGCGACCATGTCGGCGTCGACAGGCTCCACCACGTGGACGGTGACGGAGAATCCGGTGGTGAGGTCGTCGACGGACACGGTGAGTGGGTAGTTGTTCCGCTCCTGTGAGAACAGCACCTCCACACCGTCCAGCGCCGCGTGCCCGACGGACTGACCGGTGTACCGGTAGTTGAACAGCGAGGTGAAGAGCGGGCTCTGCGGTGGCAGACCGCTGGCCTGCTGGGCCACCGCCAGCGGGGCGTGCTCGTGCACGACGATGTCGGCCAGACGGCGCCGCATGGTCGTAAGGGCCCCGGTCACGCTGTCCGTGCCGGTGTCCATCCTGACCGGCAGTGTGTTGATGAACAGGCCGGGGACCCGATCCGCTCCTATCCCTCCCTGCGTCCGCCCGAACAGCAGCGTGCCGAACACGACGTCGTCCCGGGCCGATGTCGCCGCGACTACCCGGGCCCAGGCCACATGGAACAGGACGGCCGGGCTGACACCCAGCGTGCGTGCGGTCTCCCGCACCCGCCCGGCCAGGGCCGGATCCAGGGCCTGTGACGCCTCCCGGACGGTGGAACCGTCACCTCGGACATCGACCAGGCCGAACGGAGCTGTCGGCTCGGTGACATCGGCCAGAAGCCCACGGAAGAACCTCTCGTGCTCCTCGCGGGACGTCTGCAGCCGCGCCCGTGTCACGAACTCGCGGAACGGGACAGGAGCCAGAAGCCGGTCTTCCCTGCCGTCCATGAACGCCGCGATCTCGCCCATCAGTACCTCGAGACCCGTGTGATCCTGGATCAGGTGGTGCACCTGTACCAGGGCCGGCCAGCGGCCTTCCACCGGCTCACGGGTCACCGTCACACGCAGCAGTGGCGCCTGGCCGAGATCCAGACGGGATCCCGCGGCGGCCAGAAGCCCGTCGACGACGTCCGCACAGCCGCCGGGCAGGGTCACCTCACGTACCGGCACCGCGGCCTCGCGGAGTACCACCTGCAGGGGCTCTCGCAGGCCTTCCCACACCATCGCCGTGCGCAGCACGTCATGCCGGTCCACCACGCGCTGCAACGCGGCGATGAAGCCCGACCGCTGTTCACGTGTGGCGAAGGCCAGCACGGTCGGCAGCACATACACGTCTCTGCCGTCGTCCGCGGCCATCAGAGAGTGGAAGAACATTCCCTCCTGCAGGGGTGCCAGCGGATACGCGTCCGCGACGTTCTCCGCACCACCGGGAACCTGCCGCGCCACCGTCGTGGACTCGGCCGCCGTCAGGTCCGCCAGCACGAACGTGCCCGGCTCAGCCGTGCCCACGGCACGCGCAGAAGCAAGATCCTCCGTCTCGGCCAGTACGGTGCTCGCCGCGGCGAGGCCCGCCACAGTCGGGGACACGAACAGGCTTCGGACGTCGACGGCGATGCCTCGTTCCCGAAGTCTCTCGATCAAAGTGACCGCGGCCAGCGAGTGCCCGCCCACTTCGAAGAAGGAGTCGTGGATGCCGATGTGCGGAAGGCCGAGCACGTCGGCGAACACCTCGCACAGCAACTCCTCCCTCGCGTCGCGCGGTTGGTGCCCTGCGCCGAGGTCGGCGAGATCCGGGGCAGGGAGGGCCTTGCGGTCGAGCTTGCCGTTCACCGTCAGCGGCAGCGCCTCGACCACCATCACCAGCGGCACCATGTACGAGGGCAGCAGGTGCGCGAGATGCCTGCGCAGACTCTCGCCGTCCACACCGGCGGCGGGGTCCACCACCGCGTAGGCCACGAGCCTGCGGTCCTTCGAGGGTTCCTCCCACACCACGGCCGCCGACTGCGCCACGCCGGGGTGTGAGGCCAACGCTGCCTCGAGTTCACCGAGTTCTATCCGAAAACCGCGGATCTTGACCTGGTCGTCGGTCCGCCCCAGATACTCCAGCTCGCCCTCGTCGTTCCACCGCGCGAGATCGCCTGTCCGGTACATCCGATCACCCGGACGCCCGAACGGGTCCGCCACGAAGCGCTCGGCCGTGAGCCCGGGCCGGCCCACATATCCCAGCGCCACACCACGACCTCCCACATACAGCTCACCCGCGACACCGGCTGGACACGGCCGCATCCCGGCGTCCAGAACATAGGCGCGCATACCGGGAACGGGGCGTCCGATCGGGCTGCCGTGGCTGGCCTGGCCGGCGGTGAACGCGCTGAGGGAGAGGTGACTGACGTGCACCGTTGTCTCGGTGATGCCGTACATGTTCACCAGTCGCGGGGCATCCTCGGCGTGGCGGCCGTACCACTGTCCGAGCCGTGACGTGTCGAGTGCCTCTCCTCCGAAGATCAGCAGACGCAGAGCGAGTTCGCCGCTGGTCCGCGGTTCCTGGGCGTCTGCCAGATCCAGCTGGTAGAACGCGCTGGGTGTCTGGTTGAGGACGGTGACTCGTTCGCGGGCGAGGAGGCGCAGGAAGTCCCGGGGGGAGCGGGAGGTGTCGAACGGAACGACGACGAGTCGGCCGCCATGGACCAGGGCCCCCCAGATCTCCCACACCGAGAAGTCGAAAGCGAAGGAGTGGAACCAGGCCCACACGTCGTCGCTGGTGAACCGGAAGAGGGTCCGTGTGGAGCGCAGCAGGCCGGTCACGTTCGTGTGGGTGACAAGCACTCCCTTCGGCCTGCCCGTGGAGCCGGACGTGTAGATCGCGTAGGCGGGGTGTCCGGGAGTGAGTGCGGCCGTACGCTCGGCGTCGGTGACGTCGCTCGCCTCGGCCTTGCCGCAGAACTCCGTCGTCGTCGCGTCGTCCAGGTCGATGCGGCGCAGGCCGCCGGAACGGGGCAGCGAGACGGCCGTGGCGGAGTGGGTGATCACGAGGGTGGCGTGCGCGTCGTTCAGCGTGTACGCGATGCGGTCGGCCGGATAGCCGGGGTCCAGGGGAAGGTAGGCCGCGCCGGCCTTCATCACCGCGAGGGCCGCGGTGACCAGATGCTCGGACCGCTCGAGAGCGATGCCTACGAGATCTCCGGGACCGGCACCCTGGTCGATCACCAGCCGCGCCAGGCGATTGGCCCGGTCGTTGAGTTCACCGTAGGTCAGTTCCTGTCCGTCGTGCACCACGGCGACCGCGTCGGGGGTCCTGGCCGCCTGCCGCTCGATCAGCCCGGCCAGCGTGGTGCCGGGCTCGGGTGCGTCGTCGGGACGTGGGCTTGGAATCCGTGGCCGCTCCGCCGCCTCCAGCAGGTCGGTCTCGCCGATAGGCGAGCGGGGCTCGGCGGTCAGCTGATCGAGGACGCGTACGAATCGTCTGACGACGGTCCGCGCGGAGGCTTCCGTGAAGAGGTCCGTGGCATAGGTCAGGGTACCGACGAGGTCTCCGGGATCCCCGTTGCCGGCGGCCGCTTCACGCAGCTCGAATGTCAGATCGAGCTTGGCCGGGGTGTGTCCGGTCGGCAGGAGGCGAGCCGTGACCGCGGGAAGGTCGACGACGGCTTCGCCGTGGTTCTGTAGCAGAAGCATCACCTGGAACAGGGGATGTACGGCGGTGGAGCGCTCGGGGGCCAGGTCCTCCACAAGGTCCTCGAACGGCAGGTCCTGGTTGGCGAGAGCGCCCAGCACCACGCCTCGCGTGCGTTCGAGCAGATCGAGGAACGAGGGCTGCCCACTCAGATCGTGCCTGAGCACCAGGGTGTTGATGAAGGGGCCGATGAGGGAGTCGAGCTGTTCGTCCATGCGTCCGGCCACCGCGGTGCCGATGGGGACGTCGCTGCCGGCGCCCAGGCGTGACAGCAGAACGGCCAGTGCCGCTTGGAGGATCATGAAGGGGGTGACGTCCCGGGACCGGGCGAGCTGTGCCACGCGCCGGTGCACCGCGGCGGGAACGCGAATGTCGACGTTGCCGCCCCGGTGGCTGGCGGTGGCGCGGCGTGAACGCCGCGACGGCAGCGTCGTCTCTCGTGGACTGTTCTTCAGCACCTCGCGCCAATAGACCAGTTGCCGCGACCGCAGGCTGGCAGGATCGTCGGGCTCACCGAGCAGTTCGGGCTGCCACAAGGCGTAGTCCGTGTACTGCACCGGCAGATCCTCCCAGGCCGGCTCCCCGCCATGAACGCGGGCGGTGTAGGCCACCGAGACATCCTGCGCCAGGACCGCCATCGACCAGCCGTCACTGGCCATGTGGTGCACGTTCAGGACGAGGACCCAGACGTCGTCCCGCACGCCGAGGAGGGTGACGCGCAACGGGCCCTCGGCCGACAGGTCGAACCGGTGGTGCGTCGCCTTCTCGATCCGTGCGGTCACTTCCGCGTCGCCGAAGGGCCCGGCCTCCACCGTCAGTACGGAGCCGCCGGCGCCTGCCGGCAGCAGACGCTGCCGGGGTTCACCACCGGTCGCCTCGATGACGGTCCGCAAGATCTCGTGACGTTCCACCACGTCGTGGAGTGCGGCCCGGAGAGCCGGTACGTCCAGGGGCCCCTCGAGCCGTATCGCCGCCGAAACGTTGTACGTGGCGCTGGGCCCTTCCAGCTGCCCGAGGAACCAGAGCCTGCGCTGGGCTGGTGACAGGGGCGCACGTACGGGGCGCGGGCGGCGCGACAGCGGGGCGCGCTGCCGGGTGAGAAGGCCGGTCAGACGGCCGGCCAGGGCCGCCGCGGTGGGGTGCGCGAAGATGTCAGCCAGGGGCAGCTCCGTCCCTGTCACGGCCCGGATACGGCTGGCAAGGCGGGTCGCCAGCAGGGAGTGGCCTCCCAGGTCGAAGAAGGAATCGTGGATGCCGACCCGGGCCAGGCCCAACAGGTCGGCGAAGGCCGCGCACAGGAACTCCTCCTGTGCGCTGCGGGGCTCGTCCTGTGATGTCAGTGCGTCGAAGTCGGGCTCGGGCAAGGCCCGTCGGTCGAGCTTTCCGTTGGCCGTCATGGGCATCGCGTCCAGGACCACCACGGCGGCGGGCACCATGTACCCGGGCAGTCTCCGGGCGACATGGGCCCGCACGTCGGCATGACGGAGACCGTCCGAGCCGTCCGCCGCTGTGACGTAGCCGATGATCCGTCGTTCACCGCTGTGGTCCTCGCGGACGACGGCTGCCGCCTGGGCCACGTCCGGGTGCGTGAGCAGTGCCGCCTCGACCTCGCCGGGCTCGATCCGGAAGCCGCGGATCTTCACCTGGTCGTCCGTGCGTCCCAGATACTCCAGCTGGCCGTCGCTGTTCCACCGCACCACGTCTCCGGTGCAGTACATCCGCTCGCCCGGAGCGCCGTACGGGCAGGCCACGAACCGCTCCGCGGTCAGCCCCGGCCGGTTCAGGTAGCCCTGCGCCAGTTGCGCGCCGGCGAGATACAGCTCGCCCGCCGCCCCCAGCGGTACCGGTGACAGGCCGTGATCCAGCACGTACACCCGCATGTCCCAGACGGGTCGACCGATCGGCACCGCTCCCGCACCGTCCACATCGCCCGCACGGACCCTGTAGGCCACGCAGCCGACAGCGGCTTCGGTCGGACCGTACTCGTTGACGACCGTCACATCCGGACGCGTCGCACGCAACCACTGCAGATGCCCGCCCGTCAGCCCTTCACCGCCGAGCACCAGTTCACCCACCGGAAGGCAGGCGTCGCTGCCACCGGACATCGAGGCCAGATGACTTGGTGTCGCCTTCAGGAAGCTCAGTGTCCGTCCGGCAGGAGGTTCCTCCTGGACGTCCCCGACGTGCAGCGAGCCTCCACTGGTCAGCGTCCCGAACAAGGCGGTCACGGTCAGATCGAACGCCGGCGAGGAATGCAGCACCGTCGAACCCGTCAGACCCGGATAGGCGTGCTGCGCCCAAGCGAGGTAACGGGTCACAGCCCCATGACTGACCACCACGCCCTTGGGACGTCCGGTCGACCCCGATGTGTAGATCACATACGCCGGATGGGCGGGCAGCAGCCGGCCACCCCGGTCACGGGTGGTCAGGTCACCATCGCCGCAGGACGCCAGAGGAGCGGCGATCGCCTGGTCGTCGACCAGGACCCGGGCGGCGTCACCGGGCAGGGCCGCGGCCGTACCGGTGGAGGCGAGCACCAGAGCGGGTGCGCAATCCTCGAGGACGTAGCTCAGACGGTCGGCGGGGTATGCCGGATCGACGGGAACGTAGGCGGCACCGGTCTTCAAGACGGCGAGCAGGGCGACGACCAGCTCCACCGACCGGTCCAGCAGCACGGCGACGCGGTCTTGCGGGCCCACACCCGCACCGACCAGAAGCCGGGCCAGCCGATTGGCCCGCGCGTTCAGCTCCGCGTACGTCAGGCGGAGGTCCCCGGACACCACAGCGGGTGCGGTCGGCGTTCTGGCCGCCTGAGCCTCGATCAACTCGGCAAGGGTCGCCGCGGGGACGTCCTGCCGGTTGTCGTTGAGTGTGTGCAGGATGTGCTCACGCTGAGCCGCGTCGAGTGTGCTGACATCGCGGAGCGGGGTGGCCGGCGCGGTCTGAAGCGCCGCGGTCAGGCCGTCCACCGCATTGGCCAGCAGCGCGGCCACAGCCCTGGGGCCGACCGGCACGGTGGTCTGGCTCACCAGCGTGAAGCCGCTCCCGGTGTCGTCCACGTTGACACTCACCGGATAGTTCGTGCGCTCCTGCGCATGGCGGAACTCGACCCCGCGCAGGGAGACCGCCGTGCCTTCGCCGCTGGTGTGCCGGTAGTTGAGCAGCGAAGTGAACAGGGGCGTCTGCGCCGGAACACCACTGGCCTGCTGTGCGAGGGCCAGCGGGGCATGCTCGTGCGGCAGCAGGTCCGCCAGCTGCCGCCGCATGCCCTCCACCGCTTCCAGCACACTCACCCCGGCGATGTCGGCGCGCGCCGGAAGCGTGTTGATGAACAGCCCTGGTACTCGATCGGCTCCGGCACCGGCGTCCATACGGCCGAACAGGACCGTACCGAACACCACGTCGTCCCGCCCCGACGTCGCCGCGACCACACGGGCCCACGCCACATGGAACAACACCGCGGGGCTCGTCCCAAGGCGCCTGGCCTGCTCCCGCACCCGTCGCGCCACTCCATCGTCCAGCGGCATACGGGCCTCCGACACACGCCGCCCGTCACCGTGCACATCCAGCACACCGAACGGCGCCGTCGGCTCCGACACGTCACCCACCAACGCGGCGAAGAAGCGCTCATGCTCCGTGAGCGGCACTCCCAGTCGCGCCCGCGCCACGAAGTCGCGGAACGGCAGCGGCTGGGGCAACACCTCCTCGCGCCCCTCCAGGACAGCGGCGATCTCACCGAGGAGAACTTCCAGCGCGGTGTGATCCTGGATCAGGTGGTGGACCTGCAGCAGCAGCCACCAGCGCTCCTGCCCCGGCTGCCGCGCCACGTGAGCACGCACCAGCGGAGCCTCGGACAGATCCATGCGTGCTGGACACGCCTGCTGCAGCCACTCCACCACGGCCGCTTCCCGCACCACCGTGTCCGGCACGATCACCTCCTCGACCGGCAGCACGGCGGCCCGCGTCACGACCTGGACCGGCTCTTGGATCCCCTCCCGGACAAAGGCGGTCCGCAGGACGTCATGACGGTCGATGATCCGCTGCACCGCGGCCAGAAACGCATCGAGCCGAGCCCGGTCGTCCGCGATCAGCAGCGCGGGCAGGACATACGGGTCAGGCCCCTCCGCGCCCTTGAGTACGGAATGGAAGAAGACGCCCTGTTGCAAGGGGGCCAGAGGGTAGATGTCAGCGATGTTCGCGGCACCACCCGGTACCGCGGCACAGACCCGCTCGATCTCCTCGCGGGTCAGACCGGCCAGGGGCACCATCTCGGGCGTGATCCGCGTCGTCCCCGTGGGAACACCCGGCCCCGCGGGCACCTCGCGCAGCCCGTCTCTCTCCAGCGCGGAGGTGGCCACATCTGCCACCGTCGCAGCGGTGAAAAGGGTCCGCACATCGATGGCGATCCCGTGTTCACGTGCACGCTCGACCAGTGCCACCGCGAGGAGGGAGTGTCCGCCGAGTTCGAAGAAGTTGTCGTCGGGGGCGACCGCGGGGACTTCGAGGACTTCGGCGAACAGGGCGCACAGGCGCGCCTCCCGTTCGTCGGCCGGTTCACGACCTGAGCCGGTGAGGGGGAGTTGCGGCGCGGGCAGGGCCTTGCGGTCGAGCTTGCCGTTGACCGTCACCGGCATGGCGTCGAGTACCACGACCGCGGACGGAACCATGTACGCGGGCAGCATCGCGGTCAGGTCAGCACGGACCCTGCCGGCATCCGGGGTGCCGGCCTCACGCGTCGGCACGAAGTAGGCGACGAGGCGCTTGCCGCCGGGCCCGTCCTCGCGGACGACGGCTGCCGCCTGGGCCACGTCCGGGTGCGTGAGCAGTGCCGCCTCGATCTCGCCGGGTTCGATCCGGAAGCCGCGGATCTTCACCTGGTCGTCCGTGCGTCCCAGATACTCCAGCTGGCCGTCGCTGTTCCACCGCACCACGTCTCCGGTGCGGTACATCCGCTCACCCGGAGCGCCGTACGGGTCGGCCACGAACCGCTCCGCGGTCAGCCCCGGCCTCCCGTGATAACCACGTGCCAGCTGAACACCCGCCAGGTACAGCTCCCCGGCCGCTCCCTCGGGTACCGGCTGCAGCCGTCGGTCCAGTACATAGACCCACGTGTTCCACACCGGACGACCGATCGGAACCACACCCACGGCACCGGCGTCGTCCGGCTGACAGGTCCAGGCCGTCACATCGATGGACGCCTCCGTCGGACCGTACAGATTGTGCAGAGGGACACCGAAGCGAGACAGGAAACGGTCCCGAAGCTCCGCCGACAGCGCCTCACCGCTGCTGACGACGGCCCGCAACGACGGCACGGAACACCCCGAGGTCTCAGCCGCGGTGATGAAAGCGCTCAGCATCGACGGCACGAAGTGCGCGACGGTGACCCGCTCACGCCCCATCAGATCAGCGAGGTAGTCCGGATCACGGTGTCCGCCGGGCGCCGCCACCACCAAAGCGGCCCCTTCGACCAGTGGCCAGAAGAACTCCCACACCGACACGTCGAAACCGAACGGCGTCTTCTGCAGAACCCGGTCACTCGCACCAAGCCCGTACTCGTGCTGCATCCACGCGAGACGGTTCACCACACCGGCATGCGCTATCGCCACACCCTTCGGCCTGCCCGTCGATCCCGACGTGTACATCACGTAGGCCGGATGCGCCGGCATCAAGCGCGCACTGCGGTCATCATCCGTCAGATCACCGTCGCCGAAACACTCCGCGCCTGCCACGGTGACCGGATCATCGACCACCACACAGGCGAGGTCGTCCGGCACGACCCCGGCTGTCCCGCTCGACGCCACCGCCAGAGCGGGCGCCGCATCCTCCACGAGCTGTCCCACGCGGTCAGCCGGGTACCCCGGGTCGATGGGCACGTAGGCCGCACCGGTCTTCAGAACGGCGAGCAGAGCGACGACCAGCTCCACCGACCGTTCCATCACTATGGCGACACGGTCCTCCGGACCCGCACCCTGGGCAGCCAGAAGCTGAGCCAGCCGATTCGCCCGCCCGTTCAACTGGGCATACGTCAGCTGTTCCCCGTCGAAGATCAACGCACAGGCGTCGGGCTGCTTCGCGGCGCGACGCTCGAACAGCTCCGGCAGGGTGGCGTCGGCCAGGTCGACGGCAGTGCCTTCCCCCTGCACCAGCAGCCGCTGCCGCTCGGCCGCACCGACCACCTCCCACTTCCCGACGATGTCATCGGGTTCCGCCTCGGCCAGCCACGCCAGCGCGTGCCGGAAGTGTCCGGCCAGACGCCCTCCCCTGTCCTCACCGGACGCGGTGGCACGGGTGTCCACCGCGACGGTGACCGGATGGTCCGGCCGGCTCTGCTGAACGGTTATCGACAGATCGTGGAAGCCACCTGCCGACAGGCCGTGCATCTCGACCGTGACGTCGTCGAAACGGACGTCGTAGTCGAAGAGCATCACGTTGACCACAGCGGAGAACAGCCCTTGCCCGACGAGACGGAGATCTCGGAGGATGTCCTCGTAGCGGTAACGGTCATGCCGGAGAGCAGCGCGCAGTGTCTGCGCGACATGGCGAACGAATTCCGTCACCGACTGTCCTGGCCGTACACGGATCCGGACGGGCAGGATGTTGGACATCATGCCCGGAATGCCCAGCTCCAGACTCCCTCTGCGGCCGAGAACCGGAATGCCCAGAACCACCTCCTCCGTGCCCGTGAGGCTGGCGACGCTCACCGCCGCGGCAGCGACGAGCACAGCGGAGAAGCCGGTCCGCATACGCCGCGCCGAAGTCCTGAGAGCCCCCGCGACCGCGGGCTCGATCACATCCGACACCCGGACCGAACCACGTGTCGAGCCGGGCCCCGCGTCAGCGGCACGGGCCGGGATCTCGGGAAGATCCGCGAACACACCACGCCAGAACTCCCGGTCCGCTTCGAACTCCCGCGATGCGCGGTACGCCGCGTCGCTTTTCATCAGCAGCACCGATGACTGGAAGGCACCTTCCTCGACAGAAGCCCCTCGCACCAGAGCCGTGTATATCTGCGCACAACGCGCCACCATCAGCGACCCGCTGTAACCGTCCCCGATCACATGGTGCACACGCTGATACCAGAAGTACCGGTTCTCGGCTGCCTTGAAGAGCGCCTGCGTGAAGAGCGGTCCTTCCAGAAGATCGACAGGACGGCCCAGGTCCTTGCGCATCCACGCCTCCGCGGCCGCACGCGGATCAGCCTCCCCGCTCACGTCCACGACGTCAGGACGCCACCCCGGATTCCGGGTGAACCGCTGACGGACCGAACCGTCCTCGGCGATCTCGAACCGTACGCGCGCCAGATCGGCCTCATCGATCAGCCTGCACAGCGCGGACACGAACAGGCCGACGTCCAGCCTGCCCCGGAGCTCCACATACTCCGCGATGTTGTATGCGGCGCTGCGCGGATCGAGGCGTTGGGCGTTCCACACCCCGAGCTGACCGGCCATCAGCTGCCATTCATCGCCTGCGTACTCGGCCATTGACTTCACCTGGGTCTTTTCGCTGGGGGAGGCCGATATCGCGTGCGAACCGACCGAGGGCACGTGATGGATCCCGAGGCCGCCGCGGACGAAAGCTGCGGATCGTGGAGCACGCAATGGCGGTATCCGAGTTGACGGACGGCCACCCGTGGGCAAGGGCGTGAGTCGCGAAAGTCGTCCGCAGCGCCCACACGTGTCCGGCGGCGCCGACCACGTCGTCGGCGGTACGCGACCATTCGGGTGGCACGAATGCCACCCGCGGATACCGCGCCTCGTCTCCGTCCGCCGATGTCAGGGGAGGCTCAGGCCACCAATCAGATGGTGTCCATGGCTTCAGCCAGGCTCCTGGGCCGCATATCGGTCCACGTGCGTTCGACGTATTCCAGACACTCGTGACGGGAGGCCTTCCCGAAAGCGATCTCCCACCCAGCTGGAACATCGACAAAGACCGGCCACAGCGAGTACTGCTGCTCCGCATTGACCAGTACGACGTACTCGGCGTCCCGGTCCTCGAACGGATTCGTCATCATGCGCCCCTGCTCGCTCTGGTGCTGTTCTGGTCATGCTACGTATTGCTGAGATACGTAATCGTGCTTCTTCAATTCAGCATACATGTGTCACTGTCACGGTATATGTCCGCAGTGCCCGGCACGAGGCCGCTGTTCTTACAGGTCGCAGTCCAACATGTGAACAGCCGCGGCGATGCCGACGGTTCACCGTCGGCGGCCGAGTCGTACGCGGGTGTCGATGTGGATGCGCCTGGGCTTGGAGCAGCGGCCTCGATGCGGGTCGCGGCGAACGACAGGGAGCCGTGCCGCCTCGACGCGGACGACAGCCAGGCCGTCCCGCCGGTGCGCAGCCGACGCGGACGGCCCTCCATCCATGACGCCGCGCCCTCGGACGCCGATGACATTTACCGTCTGCTCAGGGGCTGCACGCGTGGAGTGCGCGTCGTCGACGGAGTACGGACGCAGTGCGGGAGGTGCTCACCCCTTGGCCACGAGGCCGAGTACGTCGCGGGCATGGGTGATCGATCCGTCGACGGTCTCCACGTCGTACATCGAGTCGACCATGAAGTGGTCGATGCCCGTGCGCTCGTGCACCCGCTTGATGGTGTCGGCGACCTGGGCGGTCGCGGTGCCCGCGTCGATGTTCACGCGGAGTACCGTGTCGATCGCCTCCGGATCGCGGCCGGCTTCCCGGGCCATCCGGTCGATCAGGGAACGCTGGGCGAGAAGGCCTTCGATGTCGGCATAGCTGGGCACGACGCACAGCGGAAGCCAGCCGTCACCGCGCCGGGCCACCCGGCCGAGCGCACGCTCGGACAGCGCGCCCAGGTAGAACGGAGGCCGTGGTCTCCTGGCCGGCTTCAGCGGTGAGTGGTGCAGCGGGACGGACAGTTGGTTTCCCTCGTACTGTGCAGGGTCCCTGGTCCACAGCACTTCGAGAGCGTCGAGCAGCTCGTCCATGCGGGCGCCGCGGCGGCTGAAGTCAAGCCCGGCCGCCTGGTATTCCTCGGGGGACCAGCCGATGCCGAAACCGGGCAGCAGTCGGCCGCCGCTGATCAGATCGATGGTCGTCAGCGATCGCGCCAGCTGCACCGGCGGATAGAGCGGGGCGATGAGGACATGGCTGCCGAGCAGCACGCGCCGGGTCGCGGCCGCTGCGACGCCCAGCAGCACGAACGGGTCCGCGGCGGGATTGAGTTCCTCCGGGATGGTGGTGCCCTGGCCGCCGTAGCCGACGAGGGGGTTCACCGCCGCGAGGTTGCGGTCGCCCACCCACAGGCTGGCGGCTCCGGCTTCCTCGACGGCGGTGGCGAACTCCGCTGTCCGGGCGATGTCGAAGGCCTGACGGTGGAACTGTGGAAGCGCGAAACCTATCTGCATGGTGTCCTTCCTACGGAGCCAAAACGTGAGAACCTCGCCTGAGTGTTTCACACGTATCTGGCAGCTGGTGGTGCGAAGACCATGGTCAGCAACCACTCGCCTCGGTAACTCACAGACGGAGTCTCATGCGGTCCGAAGCATCGGGTCGTTGAGCCAGGCTCGCATTCCCGGCAACCGGAGTCCAGTCCTGATGTCAGCTGCTCAGTCATTTGACCGCAAGCATCACCGGAAGGCCGCCACGCGAACCAACGTTTCCCAAGGGGAAGCACATTTGGTCGGAGAGACGGCGATGTAGCAGATCGTATGGGAAGCGCCGAAGTTGAGTCATTGTACAGATGCGGGGGTCAGCGTCTTCTTGTCAGTCTGTACGCGTAAGGCCGAGCGTCACGGCGACGAAGCTGTTTCCCCGACTTGCCCCGGGCCGACGGCGCGACACCGATGGCGGTACGGGCTTGCGTAACTCAAGTTCAGTTCGCCACGTCCGAAATGAGGTCAGCATGCCGTTCATCACCGTGGGCCAGGAGAACACCGCCGACATCGAGCTGTACTACGAGGACCACGGGACCGGGCAGCCGGTGGTCCTCATCCATGGCTTCCCGCTCGACGGGCACTCGTGGGAGAAGCAGTCGGCCGCATTGCTGGGGGCTGGTTACCGGGTGATCACCTACGACCGCCGCGGCTTCGGCCAGTCGAGCCAGCCCACCACCGGGTACGACTACGACACTTTCGCCGCCGACCTCAACACCGTGCTGGAGACGCTGGACCTGCGCGACGCCGTCCTCGTCGGCTTCTCCATGGGGACCGGCGAGGCCGCGCGTTACCTGGGCACGTACGGCTCCTCGCGCATCGCCAAGGTCGCCTTCCTCGGTTCCCTGGAGCCCTGCCTGATCAAGAGTGAGGACAACCCGCAGGGGGCGGCGCCGGCGGAGTTCTTCCAGGGTGTCTCCGAAGCGGTGAAGGCCGACCGGTACGCCTACTACACCTCCTTCTACCAGGACTTCTACAACCTGGACGAAAACCTGGGCACACGTATCAGCGAGGAGGCGGTCCGCAACAGCTGGAACGTCGCGGCCGGCGGTGGCGCCCACGCTGCCGCGGCCGCACCGCTCACCTGGGGCACCGACTTCCGCCAGGACATTCCCAAGATCGACGTGCCGGCGCTCATCCTGCACGGCACGGGCGACCGGATCCTGCCGGTCGAAGCCACGGCACGACTCTTCCACAAGGCTCTTCCTTCGGCCGACTACGTGGAGATCGACGGTGCGCCGCACGGGCTGCTGTGGACCCATGCGCACGACGTGAACAAGGCACTGCTCGAGTTCCTGGCCAAGTGACGGCCGGCCTGCTCACTCCAGCAGGACTTTGACGTTTTACCTGTTCAGGGGTGGTTTGGGTGAGTGTGGTGGGCTGATTGCCAGCCCGTGTTCGCTTGCCCGGGCCGCCCCTCGACTCATGCACGACAACCAGCCCCGGACCATCACCCCGGACGACCTGCCCGAGGTGATCACCCGCTACCTCACAGCGCACCGCGCCCACGACACCGCCACCGCGGTCACGACGTTCACCGACGACGCCACAGTGATCGACGACGGCAACACCTACCAGGGCAGCGCCGCGATCGAGCAGTGGCTGGACCGATCCGCCACCGAATTCACCTACACCATCCACCTCACGAACGCCCAGCAGACCGACACGGCCCACTACATCGCCACACACCACCTCGAAGGCAACTTCCCCGGCGGCACCATCGATCTCCGCTATCGGTTCACGCTGCGCGACGACCTCATCGAACACCTCGCCATCGAACCCTGAGCCCGCTCCCACACCACCTATTCCCGGCCAGGGGAGAGGCCCCACCCACTCCAGACCGCCCCGTCCCAGCCCTCGTACCCATCCAGCCACCTGACCAAGAGCCAACCCTCAAGTTCGGCATCCACCCGCAGATCAGCACTTGCACGCCTGAGGAATCAAGGCGAGCAACTCCGGGGCCATCCTCAGCACAGGGTGAGGAGATTCAAAGGTCTCCATCACCCCGCGAGTTGACCCCGAACCGACGGGGCCATCCCCCGGAATCCGGGCACCGCACCCTCGGGTTCGCGCTGAAGAACCTTCAGTTTCCACGAACTCGTGGGCGTCTGTGCCCCGGACTCCTGTCCATGCCCCACCGTGCAAAGTAGCCACCGCGGCTCGACGGTGATCGGCATCAGATCAACCTCGTTCAGCTCGGTCTGCTTCTGTGCCGCCTCGGCGTCGCGAGCATCGTTGGGCGACGCTCCTGCCCCTCTGTGACCCATGCCACATGCGGTTGCTGTCAGGAGTCGGGGCGCTGTTCCGCTCAAGTCACCAGGAGCAAACGAACCGACAGGAGCATCACATGAGGCATCGCATCGTCGTCCTCGGCGCCGGCTATGCCGGGGCTTACGTGGCCGGGATGCTGGCCCGCCGGCTGTCCCCGGCGGATACCGAGATCATCGTGGTCAACGCCGAGCCGGACTTCGTCCAGCGGCTGCGGCTGCACCAGCTCGCGGCCGGCCAGGACATCGAGGCTCCACAGCTCGCCGGCGTCTTCGGGGGCACGGGGATACGGCTGCGCCTGGGCCTTGTTACCGCTGTCGACCCCGAGCGCCAGGTCGTCCACGTGGCCGACGCCGACGGCGGCGGCGAACTCGGATACGACACGCTTCTCTACGCGCTCGGCAGCCACGGCGACTGCGGCGCCGTCACCGGCGCGGCTGAGCACGCCTTCGACGTCGCCGCCAGGCCCTCGGCGCTGCGCCTGCGCGAGCGTCTGGACGGCCTGGGCAAGCGGGGCGAAGGCGGGAGTGTGCTGGTCGTCGGCGACGGGTTGACCGGCATCGAGACCGCCACCGAGATCGCCGAATCCCGGCCCCGCCTGTCGGTGGCGCTGATCGCCCGCGGCAAGCTGGGCGCCCGGCTCTCCGCCGGTGCCCGCAGCCACCTGCGCCAGGCCTGCGACCGGCTGGGCATCACAGTCCTGGAGCACACCGAGGTCGAAGCCGTCGAAGCGGCGCGAGTACTGTGCACCGACGGAATCGCCCTGGCGTCCGACGCGACCGTGTGGACGGCCGGGTTCGCGGTCAGCCCCATCGCCACCGCCGGCGGGCTGAAGGTCACCGAGAACGGTCGGATCGTCGTCGATCGCACCATGCGGTCGGTCTCGCACCCGAACGTCTACGCCGTCGGCGACAGCGCCTACGCCATCGGCGACAACGGCGGGCCGCTGCCGATGTCCTGCGCTTCGGCCGGCTACACCGGCATGCAGGCCACGGCCGCGATGGTGGGACACCTAACCGGCCGTAAAATCCCGAACACCAAACTGGAGTACCTGGGCAACCACATCAGCCTCGGGCGGCGGGACGGGATCCTGCAGATGGTCGACGACGAAGGGCAGGCGAAGCCGAAGCATGTGGGCGGCCGGAAGGCCGCGCGGATCAAGTCGGGCATCCTCAAGATGTCGCTGTGGACCACCTCGCACCCGACCTTCGGCCTGCCCAAGCGCAAGCGCCGCCTGGCCGTCCCGTCGGATGCGTCCGCCGAGAAGGCGTTCGCGTAGCCAACCGGAGTCTACCTAGGGTGACCCGCGTGGACAGCACCGCCATTGATCGCTTCGACACCAGTCGGTTCGAGGCCAGCCGGAACCGGCTCGCCTCGCTGGCGTACCGGCTGCTGGGCTCCGCCACCGACGCCGAGGACGCCGTGCAGGACGCGTTCCTGCACTGGCAGGCCGCCGACCGGCAGCGGATCAAGGTGCCGGAAGCGTGGCTGACCAAGGTCGTCACCAACCTGTGCCTCGACCGTCTCCGCTCGGCACAGGCCCGCCGCGAACGCACCGTCGGCGCCTGGCTGCCCGAACCGCTCCTCGACGGCGACCCGATGCTCGGCCCGGCCGACACGTTCGTGCAGCGTGAATCGGTCTCCCTGGCCGTGCTGACCCTCATGGAGCGCCTGTCACCCATCGAGCGGGCCGTGTACGTCCTGCGCGAAGCGTTCTCCCACGGCCACGCCGAGATCGCCGAGATCCTCGACATCACCGAATCCGCAAGCCAGCAGCACCTCCACCGGGCCAGGGGACGCATCACCGCCGCGCGCCGCCGCGGCGGCGAAGTCGACCGGGTATTCGCCCGCAGGATCGTCGAGGAATTCCTCGCCGCTGCCTCCTCGGGCCGCACCGAACGGCTGGTGGCGCTGCTCACCGACGACGCGACCGCGATCTCCGACGGCGCCGGCCTGACCAAGAGGCTGCTGCAGTTCGACACTGCGCAGCGCATCGCCGCCGTCGCACGAGCCGGCTTCAAACCCGCACCCGCGAAACGGCGACTTGCCGGCGGCACGCCCGCCGTCCACTACGCGCTCGTCAACGGCGCCCCTGCCATCCTCTTCTTGGTCGGAGACCAGGTCATCGGCGCCGTGACGTTCGACGTCACCAACGGTAGGATCGCAACCGTGCGCGGCATCGCCGCCCCCACCCGCCTTGTCCGCCTCACCGAAGCCTGGCGGCAGCACGAACCGGACACGCCGCTCATCACCCAGTGGTGACCGTCGTGTTCACCGTGCTCGCCGCGCTGTCCCGCACGGAACGCAAGTACCTCCGCCACCGAATCCTCGAAGGCCACGAATCCGCCCGCAAACGCGGCAAGACCATCGGCGGCGCCAGCGTCGCCGACATGCGGCCGATGGCTCCGCACTACCGGGACCAGGGACTGAGCTTGCGCGACATCGCCGCCAAGCTCGTCACCACCACCGGCAAGAAGAGGGGCCCACACCACCTTCACCGGCCACCGTCATGCAATTGCTGCACCAACCGGCCCGGTCGAGTGCCGGGAGGGCCCCGACGCGGAAGCCAGTTGGGTTCCCGTGCTCATCGACCGCTTCCAGCGTGGCCTTCCGTGCCGGGTGGCCGTCGAGGGCGCCGGGACAAGGCTGGTGTGCTGCGCCCATGCAGGGGCCTGTGTCAGGACCCTGTAGGGGGTGTTAGAAGAGGTCGCGGTACTGATTGAAGCCGGTGCCGATCTTGACTCGGGGCTTGAAGGGCGCGGCCGCTTTGCCCGTCCCCTTGTGCAGCCAGAGGTTGCCCTTGGGGTCGCGGGCGAGCAGGTCGCTGTGGCCGTCGCTGTCGCCGTCACCCGTGGCAACCAGCTTGTTCAACTGGTTCCAGCCCGGACTCACCCTCACGCGGGACCGAAGGGTGCCCGCAGATCGCCCGTGCCCTTGTACAGCCACAGGACGCCCTGCTTGTCGCGGGCCGGCAGGTCGGGGGGTGCTGCGCCGCCCAGGGTGCCGGGGGAGAAGACGACGTTGAACTGACCCCAGCCGGTGGCCACTTTCTTGAGGCGCCCGTTGCACCCGAGATTCAGCGTGTCGTCGTCCATGACGTGGTACGCGCCGTCCCGGTAGCCGGTCAGATCGGGGTCGATCGACGCCCCGCACCTGAAGTGCGGCCA
Organism: Streptomyces sp. FXJ1.172; assembly: GCF_001636945.3. Taxonomy (NCBI): domain Bacteria; kingdom Bacillati; phylum Actinomycetota; class Actinomycetes; order Kitasatosporales; family Streptomycetaceae; genus Streptomyces; species Streptomyces sp. FXJ1.172. Next base: position 324,993 of record NZ_CP119134.1, read on the forward strand.
GACGTAGGCGCGCGGGTGGCTGGATTGCAGCGCCAGGACTGCGGCACGGCAGCCGGGTACGAGCCGTTCGTGAACTCCGTTGGTGTCTCCCCTCGTTGTCGGGGCGGGGGAGGCACTCACAACTGAGCTGCCTTGCGGACTCCGATAGGGACGGGATTGACTGTGGAAACCACGTACGACGTAATCGCCAAGGTCCTGATTGAGAAGTTCGGCGTCGACGAGGCGGATGTGTCCCCCGACGTCACTCTGAAGGATCTGCAACTCGATTCGCTCGCGGCACTCGAAGTCGCTGATGTACTCAAGGAAGTTTGTGGGTTCGCCGGCGATGACAGCAGCTTTCGTGAGGGCACTCTGAGCGAGATTGCTCAGGGTCTCGACCGGCAGATGGGGCGGGCGGAGTGAGACCGGTAGCGGTCACGGGTATCGGCCTGGTCACTCCTGCTGGTGTTGGAGTGGAGACCAACTGGGCCCGGCTCATCAAGGGCGTTTCAACAGCGGCCCCTGACCCGCGGTTGCACGATGTCCCTGTGCAGTTCTCCTGCCGTGTCCCGGACTTCGACGCGGACAAGCTCCTCGGAAGCCGCTTGTCCTGGCAGCTGGATCCTGTCTCACAGTTCGCTCTCATCGCGGCCCGTGAGGCGATTGCCGATGCGGGCCACGACGTGGAAGGCTGGGACGCGCCGCGCGTCGGGGTCGTGATCGGGAGTTGCGTCGGGGGAGCGCAGACGTCCGCTGTACAGAACGACAAGTTCCATGACAGCGGCCCCGATGCGGTTTCTGCGATGTTCCTCCCGATGAGCCTGGTGAACATGGTCGCAGGCGTTCTCTCCATCCATTGCAACGCCACCGGCCCGAATTTGTTGGTCTCGACCGCGTGTGCGTCGGGGAGCACGGCGATCGGGGTGGCTTGCGAGCTACTACTTCGCGACCAGTGTGACATTGTGATTGCCGGGGGTGCCGAAGCGGCCATCACCCCGCTGTACGTCTCGGGATTCGCGCGTATGGGAACACTGTCCCGACGCAACGATGACCCCACCGGCGCCTCGCGTCCTTTCAGCGCTGAACGGGACGGTTTCGTCATGGCGGAGGGTGCAGGCATCTTGGTGCTGGAGCGTGTCGAGGATGCCGAAGCCCGGCGGGCGCCCGTCTGGGCCCGTGTCCTCGGGTACGGCAATTCGGCTGACGGCTACCACGTCACCTCCCCGCATCCAGAAGCTCTTGGTGCCCGCGCGGCGGCCGAACAGGCGTGCACCCAGGCGGGCATATCGCCGAGCGAGGTGCAGCATGTCAATGCGCACGGTAGTGGCACGAAGCTCAGCGATGCGGTGGAGTCCCGATATATCGCGGATTATTTCCCAAAGGCGATTACGACCTCCACCAAGAGCCTCATAGGGCACCCGCTTGGGGCAGCCGGCGCCATCGAGGCGGCCTATACCGCTATGAGCCTACGTCACCAACTCATTCCCGCCACGGCGAACTTGGATCCGCAGGACCCCGCCATTGAGATCGACATCGCGGCCGAAACCAGACCGGCAGCCATCGACCTTGCCATGAGTAACTCCTTCGGTTTTGGCGGGCACAACGCGGTTCTGCTGATGGGCCGGTGACAGGCAAAAATTCGTGCGCTCATGGGCGCATGCGAGGCCGGCCCACACAGAAGGAGGATGTAATCCGATGGTCAACGATTTGACCGACATCATCTACGATGGTCGCTTTGAACGCCATTACATGCCGGTTCAGCTGATTTTCGCCGATCCGGAGTTCAAGATGGCGGATGGCCTGTCTTTGCCCGCGAGAGCGATAAATGCCTACGGGATGCTGAAGCATGCCGCGTTCCGGCTGGGTAAGTCCAGTGACGTGGTCCGTGATCCTGGCCTCCTGCTAGCTTTCTATGAGTGGGCCAGCACCCACGCCCCCGACCTGCTTCCGCTCATCAGCGGTCACTACAACCTCACCACGGGCTTGCTGCTGGATCTCGGCCAGCGATCTCCGGAACTCCACTCGCTGTTGGAGGACTTGGACACAGCCCAGGCCGTTGGGGTACTGCTGATCAACGAATTCGGGTGCGGCTCAAATGTGGCTTTCTTGGAGACCACAGCCACCTATGAGCACACGACTCGTTCCTTCCGGCTCGACACCCCGCGCCCTGAAGCCCGGAAGTTCATGCCGAATGTCGGTGCTCCCATCCCGCGTGTGACGGTTGTCGCGGCGCGCCTCATGGTAGACGGTGTGCAGCACGGCGTATTTCCCTTTGTCACGCGCCTGCGTGATCGTGACGGGAAACCCGCCGAAGGCGTGACCATCATGCCCATGCCGGACAAGCCTTTCTTCCCCATGGACAATGCGGTCACTGATTTCTGCGGAGTCTCCGTTCCATTCTCCGGGTGGCTTGCGGCTGGTATAGCGGAAATTGACGAAGCGGGCGTGTTCCGTTACCTCCATGGACACGGTCCACGAGATGCTTTTCGCAAGACGGCTTCACAGTTCACGTTCGGCCGGGTTGCCCTGTCCTCCGCCGCTGTTGCCAGTGCACGCGCGGCCGTCCTCCTGTTCGCTCGCTATGCGCAGTCCCGGGAAATTCAGGCGTTTCACGGCCATCGCAGACCGATGCTGGAGTTCCGGAACCTGCAGCGTTCCCTTTTCGGGGCGTTGGCCACTACCTACGCATGCAGTTTCTTCACCAACACATTCAAGAGCACCCTCGTCCACAAGGCGGACCTCAGCGCCCCGGAGACGCAGCTCGCAGGAATTGTTGCCAAGAGCTACCTGGTTCCCGCAGCGCATCGAGTGCTGCGCGAGGCGCGTGCGCGCTGTGGGGCACACGCCATGTTCTCCGCCAACCGCATCGCGGACTACCTGGGGTTGTGCGAGGGCAGCCTCACAGCCGAGGGCGACATTCAGGTCATGCAGCTGTCCGCAGGCCGTCAATTGCTCGGCAGCAAGGACTACTTCCCCTCTCGTCCCGCTGTGCCCGAAACGGAGCCAGGTGACGATGGTGATGCCTATCTGGCGTTCTTCGAAGCCAGAGAAGCGGACTACTACGAGCGTGCTTCGGCCGTCATGCGAAGCCCACTCGGCTCCGGGACGACCTTCGACCGCTGGAACCGGTGCGTGCCTTTCGCTATGCGGCTGACCGACGCGTACGCGCATCGCCTGGCATACGAGTCGTTGCTCGCCGCTGTGAACGCGGCACCGGCGGGCGATCCTCGGGAAGCGCTACGCCTGATCGCCCGGCTCTTCGCTCTCGAATACATCTCCACGCACGCGGCTCTGTTCCTCAGCGAGGGCCGGCTCACGGAAAGTATGTACGCCCGTTTGGACGAGGAGCAGGCCGAGACATGCGAGCGACTTTCCCCGCACCTCTCTCTCCTCGTCGATGCCTTTGCCATTGACGAGGACATCCTCGCCGCACCTCTCACCGCCCCCGACCGCCCCGCCGCGTGGGCTGAACGGTCCGAAGACGTGGCACGAGTATGGAAGGAAGCCACCTCAAACCACTCATCCGCCTGACCGAGGCTCTTCACGAGTTGGTGCGTGATGACGCACCAACCTCCACCAGCGCCTGCTCGAACTCGCCCGCGGTTTCATCTGCCTCCGCTGCCTGAGCGCTTCATTCTCTGAGACGATCGCCGGTCCATGCGGTTTCAGAGAGCATGCGGCCGGGCCGGCACAGGCGGAGGTGGACCGGCCCACGGCTCGGCGAGCACGGTCAGGGCGTCGACCTCGGCCTGCAACCTGGGTGCCACCACACTGCCCTGGAGCAGTGAGCTGGCCCGGCCCGAGGCATGCAGGGGCCTGGCCGGAGATGGAATACGGCCGTAGAAGGCGAGGACCAGCGCATTGGCCGTGCCTCGGGCGGTGGCGTCGGCCACGTCCGGGTCCTCGTCGGCGGCGGTGGCGGGCATTGTGGGTCTTCAAAGTTGAGCAATGCGGAGGTGTCCGCGGGCTCGGCGGGTGGTGACGCAGCGTGTCCGTAGCTGCTGGTGGTCGTTGTTGCGGAAGCCGAACGCGTTGCGGGCGACGAGCTTGATCACGCGGTTGATCCCTTCGCTCTCGGCGTTGCTGTGCCCGGTGTCGATGAACGCGGCGACCTCGGGCCACCAGCGGTCGACGATGGTGGCGAGCTGGCGGACTTCAGGGATGAACAGGGATGATCACGCAGGTCCACGGGCATCCTGCATCCGGGACCGGGCCCGAATGCGTCACGACAATCGGCCGGGTGTGGTTCGCTGCTGGGGTGACTCAGGACTTGGAGATCGTCGCATTTGAATCCGCCGAGGCATTCCAGGCATGGCTCGGCGAGAACCACGCCGTCTCGTCCGGCATCTGGCTCAAGCTTCGCAAGAAGGGCCCCGGAATCGTCGCGCTGGACTACGCCCAGGCGCTCGACGTGGCACTCTGCTACGGCTGGATCGACGGCCAGAAGGCCAAGTTCGACGACCAGTGGTGGCTCCAGCGGTTCACCCCGCGCAAGCCGCGCAGCAAGTGGTCCAAGGTCAACCGGGACAAGATGGCCGCCCTGATCGAGGAGGGCCGGATGCATCCCCAGGGGCAGGCCGAGGTCGACCGCGCCAAGGCGGACGGCCGCTGGGAGGCGGCCTACGACGGCGCGAGGACCGCCACGGTGCCGGACGATCTCGCGGCGGCCCTGACCGCCGACCCGGCCGCGGCGGCGTTCTTCGAGACGCTGGACCGGCAGAACCGCTACGCGATCCTGTACCGGATCCAGGACGCCAAGAAGGCCGAGACCCGGGCGCGCCGGATCGAGAAGTACGTAGCGATGCTGGCGAAGGGCGAGAAGCTGTACCCGTAGTCCCGGAGAGGGACCGCAGCCACCGTTCCCTCACTGAGCGTAACGAAACGTCAGAGGCCCTGAGCGGGCGCACCGCTCAAGATCGAAGACCCGGCATTGTGCCGGGTGCGGGCAGACGGGCGGCCGTGCGCCGTCGTCGGAGTGCAAGTTGCGCCAGGAGCGGCCCTCAGTGGTGTGGGAATCGACGGCAGTTTCGTCGATCAGTCGCAGCAAGTCGGGGAATTCCAGCGTGCTTTGCACTCCGGATGCCTGTCTCTATGCTCCGGCAACCGGTAAAGCGACTTTCATAGCTGACACGGCGAGCGCGCGGCACGGGCCGAGCGCCCCCGGATTATGCGGTGTCCTCGTTCTGAAGTGCGCGCGTGAGTGAAGCCAGTGGTAGTTCGCGCCCCTCAACTCCCGCGACGCCGATGCGAGGACAGTTGAGACAGCCCTGATCAGAAGTGCCCGTCAGCAAGCTGACGGGCACTTCTACACCTGGCTTTTCGCCGCTCGCTCCATCAACGAACCGCGCTCAGCATGGATTGAGTGAGCTGATGACGTCGTTCCAGCCGCTCGGCACGTTCGTCCACGTGTGCGGCGGAACCGCCCAGGGGCCGTTGCTGAAGCCATAGTCCTTGTAGAAGCATTCCCAGTGGTCTGTCACATTGTTAACGGACGAAACCTTGTCGTTCATGTTGGTGGGGATACCCGGCGTGGTGCCCCCCATGTTCCAGTAAGAGTCGGGAAACGTCTCGCATCGGCCGAGATTGTAGTCCATGCAAAGGGCGACGTGAGAGTTGTCGCTGGCCCTGGCGCTCGCGGGAGTAGAGAGCAGCACAGTTGCAGCCAGGGCCGTCCCCATCACTGCTCCGAACGCACCGAGATGCTTCTTCGATATCCGCATGAATACCTTTCCGAGCTTTCCGTACCGTCGCGGTTGTAAAGGCTTTCCGCCGTCCGTCACAGCAGCGCAGGCCTTCCAAGTACAACAACGAAGCGTCCCGACTGCCGGGTTCACAGCACGGCTGCATAGACGCCGCAGGCCTCCGGCTCGGCCGTCCGAGAGGCCTTTGGCGTGGTGTCGCGGCGCGGCGGCAATGTTGTCGAACCCCGACAGCCGCAGCATGCCGATCGCCAGGTTCCGCAGCGAGGCCATGGTACGTGGGGCGCTGTCGGTGCAGACCTTTCGAGGCGTTTTCGGCGAAGGCGGTGTCGTGCACGTAGTGGGCTCGGTTTTCGATGGCCCAGTGTCGGCGTCCCCATCCGGCCAGGTCGGCGGCTGTGGCCTGGTGGATATCCAGGCTGGTGACGGCGTAGACGACTTCGATGCCCGTCTTTCCGGTCTTTCGGTCGCGCAGCCAGCGGCGGATGCGCAGCGCCTGCCGGGCATGGGGGAGGGGCAGGCGGGGGCTGCAGACCTGGACGATCTTGGGGGTGCGGGTCTCGTCCCGGCTCCGACCAGGGACGTGAAGACCGGCTGTGGTCGAAGAGACCGCCAACCGCGCGCGAACCACGTTCGGCACAGGGGCATCTACCGGCGCCGACGTGAGCGTCCTTGCGGACAACCTGAAGGTTCTCGGGGACGGCATCGGTACCGAGCAGAGCACCACACAGTCGTCCACCGGCATGGCCCAGGCTCCCGGGACCGTCCTGACGTCGTCCCTCCTCGACGCGCTGAAGCGCCGGCAGTGTGACACGAGCCAACAACAGGCCGGGACGCTCTCGGTCGGCCAGGTGGTCGCGCTGCCCGAGGGCCGACGACCGGACAGCGTCCATCGATCTCTGCTGACGGTTCCGGGTGAGGCCGGCTCGTAGTCGTCGCACGCTTCGCGGCAACGGACGTGCCTCACCAGTCGTGCCGGGGACTCGGCGGACACCTCACATCCCGCTCAGGGGCGATCACCGGTGCGGAGCGTTTTCCTACACTGGGCTCATGACGTCCCGCACTTACCGTTCGACCGTGCGTGAACGCGCAGCCGCGGCGACACGAACGGCCATTCTGGACACGGCCGAGGCGCTGTTCGCGGAGCACGGGTACGCCCGTGTCACCATCAAGCGCATCGCCGAGGAGGCCGAGGTCGCCCAGGGCACGGTCTACGCGGCCTTCGGCAGCAAGTCGGCCCTGGTCACAGCGTTGACCGAGCGCGCCGCCGGTGACGTCGGCATCGGCGAGGTCCTGGTGGCCGTCGAGAACGCCACCACCGGCGACGAGGTGGTGCGGCTGCTGGTGCGGAGCATCCACGACCTGGTGCGCCACCACCGGCACACCATGACCGCGCTCTTCGACGCGGCGACGGTGGACCAGGGGGTGGCCGCCCTGCTCGACCGGATCCGGCAACTGGAGCGGGAGCGCTTCGCGCTGGTGACCGGTCGGCTGGAACAACTCGGCTCACTCCGCCCGGGTGTCACCGCGAGCGACGCCGTCCGGGTTCTGGAGTACTTCGTGACGCCGCCGTCCTGGTTCAGGATGCTGGAGATCGGCTGGGACTGGGACGACGCATGTGTCTTTCTCACGGACGCCGTGTGTTCCGCCCTGTTGAGCAAGTGTGACAGAATTCGATGAAGTGTTACTTCAGTGAAGTCCTAGACTACCGGTATGCGTATCATCTTCTCCAGCACCCCGGCGCACGGCCATCTGATGCCGCTGCTCCCGCTCGCCCGCGCGTTCCGCGACCGCGGGGACGACGTGGCCGTACTCGCCTCAGCCGCCTTCGGGCCGATGCTCGACGCGGAGCGCCTCCCGCTGCTGGCCATCGGCCCCGAGATGCCCGACCTGCTCGCGGAGGGCGCGCGCCGGGCCGGCGTGGACGATCCGACCGCGCCCAGCCCCGCCGTCGCCGCTGAGGTGTTCGCCGGGGCGCGGATCGATCTCAGCGCGGACGCGGCGATCGCCGCGGCGCGCGAGTTCCGGCCCGATGTGATCGTCGCCGAGGCCACCGACTACGTGGGCCCGTTCGTCGCCGCCGCCCTGGAAGTCCCGTACGCCAAGCACGCGCTCGGGCCCCTGATCCCCGCCGAGTTCACCGATGTCTTCGACGCGGTCGCCGAGCGCGCCTACAAGGACCGCGGTATGGCCATGCCCACCCCCGCCTGGTACGTGGACCCGTGCCCCGAGGTCCTCCAAGGGTCCGGCTGGCAGCCGCCGCAGGGCCACCTCCCGCTGCGGGCCGAGGCCCATCGTGGTCCCGCCGCGACGGACGGGCCGGCCACGCCGGCCACCCTCGCCGTCCGCACCAGGCCCAAGGTGCTGCTCTCCTTCGGTACGCACTTCGGGACGCCGGCGCTGCTGCGCCCGATCATCGAGGCCCTCGCGCCGCTGGCCGACCTCGTGGTGGGCCTCGGTCTGACCGCCACCGCCGCCGACTACAGCGACGGGTTCGACCATGTCGAGTTCGTCGGGTTCATCCCGCTCGCCGAACTGCTCGACGGTGTCGACCTCGTCGTCACCCACGGCGGTGCGGGCACGACGCTGGGCACGCTCTCCCACGGCCTGCCCATGGTCGTCGTCCCGCAGGGTGCCGACCAGTTCATCCAGGCCGGAGCCGTGTCGGGGGCACGTCTCGGGGCCGCCGTGCTGCCGCCCGCCGGGCCGGAGGCCGTGGCGCAGGCCGTGACCGATGTGCTCGGCAACGCCGAGTACCGGGAGAACGCCCGCCGCGCCGCCGAGCAGATCACCGCGATGCCCTCCGCGCGCGAGGTCGCGGACCGGCTGGCGGCCGCTCTGGCCTGACACCCGCTGCCGACGGCGTACCCCGCCCGGCATACACACATGTGTGCGCGCCCGGCCTGCCGGGAGCATGTCTCTTCCTCCGCCCCGGGCCGGTGTCGCACCGGCCCGGGGTGTCGTCCATCACTCCGCCAGGTGTCTCCGGCATGGCAAGCTAGGTGTCACAACCGGCCGACGCGCAGCCTGCGGTCTTGGAGGCAGCGCGCCGACACCGGGCCCGTCCCGTTTGGAGGAGATCATGTCCACGTTCCCCCGCACGCCCGGTGATCCGGTGCCGAGCCACCGCGTCGTTGAGAACCTGATCGCCCGCTACGCCGAACTCGTGGACGACGGGGACTTCGCCGGACTCGGTGTCCTCCTTGCCGACGCTACCTTCACGGGCAGCGGCGAGCCGGTGAGCGGAGGCGACGCGATCGAGAAGATGTTCCACGACACCGTGATCGTCTACGCCGACGGCACGCCGCGGACCCAGCACGTCACCACCAATGTCGCCGTGGAGGTCGACGAACAGGCGGGCACGGCGGTGGCGCGTTCCTACGTCACCGTGCTCCAGGCGCTGCCCGAACTGCCGCTCCAGCCCATCGCCGGCGGCCGGTACCACGACCGCTTCGAGCGCCGGGACGGCCAGTGGCACTTCGTGGAGCGACGGGTTCGCATCAACCTGGTCGGCGATGTGAGTCGGCATCTGCGCCAGGCCGCCGCGCAGCAGTAGGACGAGGGCTTGCTGCGTTTCTTCTCCTCCGAAGTACGCATCCTGGGTGTGTACGCGGCGCATCCGCACCGTCTGAAGGACTGACCGTGCATCCGGCCCCCAGGACCGACCGCGCCCGCCGGGGTGATGCGCGGTGCCGCCCGCTCCGTCGGTGTCGGGGCGGAACCGCCTCCACGGCGGCACCCGAGGCCCCGCTCTGATGGGCCGTGGCTCCGCCGACCTGCGCCCCAGCACTCGGTGATCGCCGCGGCCCACCGGGCCGGGCCAAGGTAAGCATCCTCTGCTGCACACCGGCGCCGACGCCCGACCAGCCGAGCCGGCTGTACGGCACGTGTTCTCCCAGGTAGGTCTCGCACCGGTGCCCGTGGAACCACACCTCGATGGTCCCGGTGAGTGCCCCGGCGGGTACCTCGGTGCTCCCGGTACTCATTCCGGCCACCGTGTCACACCGGTGAGCAGGGAGAAAGCCGTGACGGGCGGACTCGACGGCGAAGTCCGTCAGCCGCCGTCGCCGGCCTCGAGCCGGGAGAGCGCGTCCCGTAGCGCGGCCCGCGAGGCGATGCCTAGTTTGGGGTAGATCTGGTAGAGGTGTGTGCCGATGGTGCGGTGGGAGAGGAAGAGGCGTTCGCCGATTTGTTTGTTGGTGAGTCCGGTGGCTGCCAGGGTGGCGATCTGGAGTTCCTGGGCGGTGAGTGCTATGGGTCCGGGGCGGGCGGCGGCGGGGGTGGTGTGGCCGCTGGCCCGTAGTTCGGCTGCGGTGCGTGTTGTCCAGGGTTTGGCTCCCAGGCGCTGGAAGATTTCGAGGGCCTGGGTGAGTTGTTCGCGGGCTTCGGTGGTGGCGCGGGAGCGTCGCAGGCGTTCGCCGTAGTAGAGGCGTACGCGGGCGGTGTCGAAGGGCCGGTGTTCCGCTCCGGGCAGGGACAGTGCGTGTTCGAAGAGGGGGACGGCTGCCTGGCCGGGTGTGGTGAGTGCTTCGCTGGCGGTGACGAGCAGTTCCAGGCGGGGTGAGAGTTCGGCCATGTTGGTGGCGCGCATGGCTGCGGTGTGGGCGGTGGCTTGTTCGTCCCGGCCGGTGCGGATGGCTGCTTCGACGAGGTCCATGGTGCCCCACATGGCGATGGGCACGTAGGGGGCGATGGTTCCCGGCTCGCTGAGGGTGCTGGCGTGCTGGTAGGCGGTCTCGTAGTCGTTGCTGCCCAGGGCGGCCAGTGCGCGGGCGTGGCAGGCGAAGTAGCGGGCGCCGTGGGCGCCGCGGGGCAGGGCCCAGCGGATGATCTCCTCGCTGAGCGCGGCGCTGGTGTGGCTGTCGCCCTGGACGCCGGCCACGGCTGCTTGTATGTACTGGAAGTACCAGGCGTAGAAGCGGTAGTCGTGGTCCCTGCACAGGGTCAGTCCCTCGGCGGCCAGTTGTGCGGCGTCGTTCCAGCGGCCGAGGTGGAAGTAGTCCAGGCCCAGGTGCATCAGCGCGCCGAGGTGCCGGCGCACGGGTGCGGTGCCGGTGCGGCCCTGTTCGACCAGGCGGTGGGTGGCCCAGCGGAAGTCCGCGAGCCGGTCGGGGAAGACCGAGGCGGTGCCGATGCGGACGACCCGGGTGGGGTCATCGCCGACGGTGGCGATCAGTTCGGCCAGGCGGGGCAGGGCTTTGGGGCCGGTGCGTGCGGGGTCGCCGAAGGTCTGGGTGATTACCCAGAGCAGCTCGGGCGGCTGGGGTGTGAGGCGGTTGACGAACGTGGTCAGTGGCTGCCACATCTTCGCATCGCCGCCGTACCAGCACAGCAGTACCAGCAGGTGCAGGGCCTCGATGAGGGCGGGGTCGCAGGCGTCGTAGCCGTGCTGTCCGGCCTCGATCGCGCCGACCAGCAGCTGGTAGGCGGTGGCGATGTCGCCGTCCTTGTTGATCAGCAGGAACGCGGAGGCGGCTGCCGCGTGCAGTGATTCGCGTCCGGTGGTGGGATGTACCAGGCGGGCCCCGGCGAGCAGCCGTGAGGCGTCCTCGAGTTCGCCGCCGGAGTCCGCTCCGACGTAGGCCGCTTCGGCCAGGCGGCGGCTCTCGTCGGCGGGTGCGGGGCTGAGCCCGGCGGCACGGGTCATTGCCGTCACCGCGCCGAGCGCGTCGCCGCGCCGCAGCCGGCGGCGTGCGGCCTCCTCCAGCAGGGCGGCGACGGTCTCGTCGGGGCCCACGGCGGCCTCGCCCAGGTGCCAGGCGCGGCGTTCGGGCTGGTCGGTGAGGACGTCGGCGAGGGCCTGGTGGGCTCTTCTGCGATCCGAGGCGGTCGCCAGTTCCACCACCGCCGAGCCGATCAGCGGATGCCGGAAGGACAGGCGCCGGTTGTCCGCGGAGACCGACACCAGCCGCTTGTGCTCGGCGGGGGCGAGGTCGTCCACGCAGGCCCGGCCGGCCGCGGCGGCCTCGATCGAGGCCAGGGCACCGGTGCCGTCCAGGGCGGCGATCAGCAGCAGCTCCCGGCTGGGTTCGGGTAGGTCGGCCACCCGCGAGGCGAACAGGGCCTGCAGCCGCTCGCTCAGGGGCAGCACCGCGGGCACCGCCGCCAAAGTCGCGCGCTGCTCGGTGGACAGCGCCGCCGGCAGTTCCACCAGCGCGAGCGGGTTGCCGCGGGCCTCGGCCACGATGCGGCGCCGCACGGCGGGGGAGACATCGGGGTGCGCCAGGGCGAGCAGCTCGGCCGACGAAGTGTCGTCCAGCGGTTCCAGCCGGCGCTCGGTCAGGCCGCTGGTCTCGAAGAAGCTGTCGGAGCCGGTGCGGGAGGCGGCCAGGAAACCGATCCGGCTGCCGACCAGGCGGCGGGCCACGAAGCCCAGGACGGCGTTGGTCGCCCGGTCCAGCCAGGGCAGGTCGTCGATGACGATCAGCAGCGGGGTGCGCACGGATGTCAGCCGCAGCAGCAGCAGGACCGCGGTGGAGGTCAGCAGGCGGTCCGGCGGCGGCCCGCCGCCGATGCCGACCGCGACCCGCAGCGCGTCACGGTGCACCTCGTCCAGGATGTCGAAATCCTCGAAGAGCGGCACGAGCAGCTGGTTGAGACCGGCGTAACTGATGTCCGCCTCGAACTGCACACCCGCCGCCCGCAGCACCCGCACACCGCCGCGCACGGCACCCCTGGCCACCGCGTCGAGCACCGCGGACTTCCCCACCCCCGCCTCACCCGACAGCAGCAGAGCCGCCCCCTGAACCTCCGAATTACCGAAGAAGGACTGGATGAACGCAAGGTCCCCGTCCCGGCCGACCAGCCGTGTGGAAGCCGGGCAGACGGTCCGGTCCAGGTCACTCATCGGGCTGCCTCCAAGGGGCGACTTCATGGAGGCCCGGCACTGTGCTCCGACCTGGCCGTGCCGGCACCAGGCTCCTTGCGGCCCCCTGCAATGACTGGAGTCTAAAGGACGTCCGGATTTCGCCCTTGTTGCGCTCCCTGTTCGACCCTCGGCGAAGCCCGCGCCGAAGGGGCCGGCCCCGGAGTTCCGTACCTCTTGCCAGGCAGTATTCGAATGTTTTGTCGGGTAGGGGATAATTCTGGCCATATACGTGGCGTTCCGCGAACCGGGACGGGTGCGGGCCGTCCCGTGCGGCCCCGGCGGCGCCACGGCGAGCGGATCAGGAACGGCGCAGCAGGTCGACGGCCCGTTCGGCGATCGCGTACACGGTGGCGTTGGTGTTGTTGGAGGGGATGGAAGGAATGACGGAGCCGTCGGCGATCCGCAAGCCGTCGAGCCCGCGCACCCGCAGCTCGGAGTCGACGACGGACATCTCGTCCTCGCCCATGACGCAGGTGCCGACGGGGTGGCAGTAGGAGCCGAAGTACCTGCGGGCGTGGTGGGCGAGCGATTCCTCGTCCACCGCGGCGAGCCCCGGGCTGACTTCTTCGATACCCCACCCGGCCAGCGCGCCCGACCAGGCGATCCGGCGGGCCGCGGTGATGCCGGACACCACGGCCCTGACGTCCTCCTCGGCGGTGAAGTAACGGGGGTCGATGACCGGCGGCGCGTAGGGGTCGGCCGAGCTGATCCTGAGCGAGCCGCGGCTGGCCGGCCGCATCGGCGAGATACCGATGGTGAAGCCGTTCTGCACCGGGGCGACCGCGTTGGGCAGCGGGATGTCGATGAAGATGATCTGTACGTCCGGGCCGTCGGCGTCCGGGGTGCTGCGCAGGAGGCCCAGGATCTCGCCGTGGTTGTTGCGCGGTGTGGGCACAGGTCGCTGGGCCTGGTAGACGAGGTTGGCGCGCGGGTGGTCGTGCAGATTGCGGCCCACGCCGGGCAGTTGGTGGAAGACGTCGACCCCGGCCTGCCGTAGATCGTCCTCGGAGCCGACACCGGAGCGTTGGAGGAGCAGCGCGGACCCGATGGCCCCCGCCGTCAGCACCACCTCGCCGGCTGCCCTCGCGGTGTGGGTCCGGCCGTCCACGCCGTACTCCACCCCGACGCAGCGCGTGCCCTCGAAGAGAAGCCGGTGTGCGGTCGCCCCGGTGACCACGTCGAGGTTGGGGCGGTCCAGGGCCGGGGCGAGGTAGGCGTCGGCCGCGCTCTGACGGCGGCCGGCGACGATGTTGAGGTCGACGGGGGCGAAGCCCTCCTCCAGGCCGCCGCTGATGTCGAAGGCACGGCGGTGTCCGGTCTCGACCGCGCCCTCGAGGCAGGCGAGCAGGATCTCGTTGGGCTGCTTGGCGGGTCCGACGGTGAGCGGTCCCGTGGTGCCGCGGCCGGGCGCGCCGCTCGTGGCGGTCTCGGTGCGCTGGAAGTAGGGGAGCAGGTCGTCGTAGGTCCAGCCCTTGGCGCCGTGGGCGCTCCAGCTGTCGTAGCTGGTGCGGTGGCCGCGGGCGAAGACCATGGCGTTGATGGCGGACGAACCGCCCAGACCCTTGCCGCGGGGGAGCGCCACCGGGGCGCCCGAGGCCTGCTGGACCACGGTGGTGTCGCCCCAGCCGGCTTCCGAGGCTGCGAGCGAGGGCCAGGCCGGCGGGTAGGCCACGGCGTCCGGCAGTGTGGCGGATCCGGCCTCCAGCAGCAGTACGCGGGTGCCGGCGTCCTCGGTCAGACGCGCGGCGAGTACGCAGCCGGCTGTGCCGCCGCCGACGATGATGACGTCAGGTTCCAGAGAAGACATGGTTGATCCGTTCTGCATGTTTCCGCGTGAATCATCGGTTCACTGGCAACCGTACCAGCGATTCACGCAAATGTTTCTCCGATCAGGTATCCCTGGGAGCACACGTATTTTGTGACACCTATCTTCCGTAACGGTGGAACGGTCGGTTCCGACAACATGTGACTTTTGGCATGTCGATGTGAACGGTGGAGGGTTCCCGTCTCGTGTCAGTGGCGTCAGAGTTCGGTGCCCGCCGGCCGCCCGGAACGTCCCGTACGGCCGGCGGGCGTGCCGTATGTGCGAGTGAGGTTGTGATCGGAATGAGTGCGGACGTGTCCAACGTGAAGGGTCCGAACCTGCGGCCGGAAGATGTGATGGCCCTGCGGCGATCCGTGCGGGGACCGGTTCTGGAGCCGGGCGCGGAGGGGTACGACGCGGAGTGCGCCACGTTCAACCTGGCCTGTGGCCTGCGGCCGGTGCTCGTGGTCGGCGCGGCCGGCGCGGCGGACGTCCGGGAGGCGGTCCGGTTCGCCGCGGCCCACGGGCTACCGGTGGCGGTGAAGTCCGCGGCCCATCAGGTGGTCTCCTCGGCCGAGGGCGGCCTGCTGATCACGACGCAGCGGATGAAGGGCCTATCCGTCGACGTCCACAACCGTATCGTGCGGGTGGAGGCGGGTGTGCGCTGGCGTGATGTGCTGCCGCGCGCGGCCGAGTTCGGCCTGGCCCCGCTCGTCGGGTCGGCCCCGGACGTCGGCGTCGTCGGGTACACGCTGGGCGGCGGGCAGAGCCCGCTGCTCGGTCGGACGCTGGGCTATGCCGCCGACCATGTGCGGTGGCTGGACGTGGTCACGGCGGACGGAGAGCTGCGGCGGGTGACGCCGCTGAGCGAACCGGACCTGTTCTGGGCGCTGCTGGGCTGCAAGGGCAACTTCGGTGTGGTGACCGAGATCGAGTTCGAGGTGTTCCCGGTCACGCGCTTCTACGGCGGCGGCATCTACTTCCCCGGTGAGCACCTGGCGCAGGTGCTGGAGGCCTGGCGTGCCTGGCTGCCGACGGTGGGGGAGGAGATGACTTCCTCCATAAGCATCCAGCGTCTGCCTGATCTGCCGGTGCTGCCCGAGCCGCTGCGCGGTGCCTTCGTCGTCCACCTGCGCATCGGCTACCTCGGTTCGGCGGCCGACGGCGCCGAACTCGTCGCCCCGCTGCGTGCGGCCGCGCCGGTGCTGATCGACCTGGTGGGGGAGAAGCCCTTCACCGCGATCGGGGAGATCCACATGGACCCGGTGGACCCGATGCCCTACTTCGACCGCAGCCTCTGCCTGGGGGAGTTCTCCGAGAAGACCGCGCAGGCGGTGGTGGAGCTGGCCGGCGCGGACTCGGGCTGCACCCTGGCGAACGTCGAGATCCGGGCGCTCGGCGGCGCCTTCGACCGCGAACCGGAGTTCCCCAACTCCGTCGCCAGCCGGGGGCTTCCGTATGTCGTCTTCGCGCTCGCGCCGGGCGCCCCGGAAGACGCCGAGCAGCTCAGGGCCGAGCTGGAACGGGTCGTGGACGGGCTGACTCCCTGGGCGGCCGACCGGAACGTGGTGAACTTCCTCTCGCCCGACGAGGCGACCGACGCCGAAGGGATGCGCGCCGTGTTCGGGGCGGAGCGCTACGACCGGCTCACCGCGGTGAAGAAGCGCTACGACCCGGCCAACGTCTTCCGGTTCAACCACAACGTCACGCCCGCCTGATCCCGCACCCGGCAGACGCTGCCGCCCCGTCCCCGAACCGTCCGGTGAGAACCGGCGGCCGGTGACGGAGCGGCCACCCGAAGGGGTGCGGGAACACTGGCGGCAACGACTACCGGACGAGCTTCGCGTACTCCTCGAAGTCGATCCGACGGTCACCGTCGTCGTCGGCGATCCTGACGACCGCGGCGACGTCCTCGTCGCTCACCCTGGGATTGACCTGGAGCGAAGCGGCGAGTTCCGCCGCGGTGAAGAAGCCGTCATGGTCGGCGTCGATCTCGTCGAAATCCCGCCGCTTCGATTCGATGTCGCTCATGACGTCCTCCGGTACGTGGGGTGTGTTGCCGGCGAGGAGGGCGCGATCCGCGAGGCCGCGCCGCACGCTCACTCATCGGCTGAACGGAGGCACGTCACGGCCGGGTTCACGCATCCGGCAGATTCCTCGGCGCGCGGCGGCGTATGTGAGGCATTGTCCGGTCGGACGCGCCGAAAACACGCTGCTCGACCGTCATTTCCCCGGTCACATCAGTGGGGTTGGCCATACGCAAGGCGAAAGGCGCCGCCGGCGCGGCAGGGGCGCCTTCGAGAACCGGCGGGAACGCGTCGGATCCCGGAAGAATGACATGTGAACTCCCGGCGTGGCGAACGTCGTTGTACCGGGCGTACGGCATATCGCACACACGATGAGGTGATGGTTGCCATGACGGATCTCGCGGCCGCGGTCGAATCCGTGACACAGCTGTCCACGGTCTGGCGCGCCATGGTGCTCGACCGGGACGAGAAGGCGGACGTACGGGACCTGGAGGGCGTCGCCGTCCGCTGGGCCGACTGCGACTTCGCCTTCTGGAACGCGATCACCCTGACCGAGACCGGCGTCGGCGCGGAACTCCTGGCTGAGCGCCTGGGGCAGGCGGCGGACATCATGCGGTCCAAGAGCCGGCCGGGCTTCCTGTGGCTGTTCGAGGACCTCCTCGACGACGACGCGCGCGCGGCACTGGCGGAAACCGTGGACCGGGCGGGCCTGGCTTACGCCTTTCCCGGCACAGGCATGGCCGGCGACCTGCTGCCCATCCCCGAACCCGGCCACCCGGAGCTGATCTTCGAGCGGGTGACCACCGACGAACAACTGCGCGCCTACGCGGACATCAACTCGCGTGCCTACGGCTTTCCCCTGGAGGAGGGCCGCGACGGCCTCGCCGGCTCCACGCTGTGGAAACGGGAGGCGTACGCCTACCTGGCGCTGCGGGACGGCGTCCCGGTCGCCTGCGCCGCCACGGTCGAGGCGCAGGGCCGGCTCTTCGTCGTGCTCGTCGCCACCGACCCCGACCACCAGCGCCGGGGATACGGCGAGGCGGTGACGCGCAAGGCGCTGTACGAGGGCGCCCGCGCCACCGGACTGACCCGCGCCACCCTGCACGCCACGGCTGCCGGGGCGCCCGTGTACCCGCGCATCGGTTTCGAGCCGAACTCCCCGATCCATTTCTACGCTCTCAAGGGCTGAGCAGCCGGAGAACCGCCCGCGGTCGTGTGCCGGACCCGGCGCATGGCAGCATCGGCGATGCTCGCGGCCCCGGGCGTCGGACTGGCCGCGCCGCGGGTCGGCGTGGCCCTGCGGATCGCCGAGGTGGAGGACCGGGCCCGCGGGCCCCGGGAGGCGCTGGTGGCGAAGGGGCGCGTCCCACTGCCTCGAGGGCTGCCTGAGTGTGCCGGGCCGGCAGGTGGTGGTGGCCTGGCACGCCCGGGTACGGCTGCGGGTCCAGGACGAACACGGCCGTGCCGTCGACGCGATGTTCACCGACTGGCCTGCGCGCATCGTGCGGCACGAGACCGACAAGGCGCCGCTGTGCCGCCCGGCAGGGTCCCAGGCGGCGACACGTCCGACACGGAGAAGAGGATCTGACGTGGCACCGGTCGAGCAGCAGCGTTCGCTGACGAGCAGCAACCCGGTAGTTCAGGCGGCAGGGCGGACAGAAGACGGCGGTCAGGGACCCACGGGCGGGCGTCGTCGTCCTCCGCGGCCGCTCCGGCTCCGACCAGGACGCCGACCTGATGACGATGGACGACCTCCTCTCCCGCGCGACGGCGGGCCTCGCGGTGACGGTGATGGCGGCGACACTGTCGTGGACGTCGCTGTCCTCCCCCTCGCAACGGCCGCGGCCTACGGCATCGCCGTCGGCGCCGGACTGGACGCCGCCGCGCTGGTGGTGGTCCAGTGCCGTGGGAACCAGCCCTCACCGAGGTTGACCCTCACGTTCGCCGCCTTCCAGGGCATGTTCCTGAGCGTGCTCTCCAGCACCGTCTCGCGCCATGTCTCCCCGGGGCTGCTCGTCCAGACCGTGCTGGGGACGATGGGCGCCTTCGCAGGCTCTCTCGTCGCCTACAAGCTGCACTGGATACGCACGAACCGCCGCTTCCTGCCGTTCGTCGGCGCCGCGCTGCTCGGCCTGTGCTGCCTCGCCCTCGCGGACTGGGTCCTGTTCCCCGTCTTGGGCGCGGACGGCCTGGGCCTGCGTCCCGTGGGCCTCGGTGTCCTCATGGGTCTCGTGGGTGTCGTCCTTGCGGCAGTTTTTTCGTCCCTGCACTTCAGGAAGGTCGAGGACGGCATCACCTTCGGGGCCTCCCGTGACCAGGCCTGGCTGGCCGCGTTCGGGGTTACCCTCATCCTGGCATGGTTGTACGTGGAGACCGTGCGGCTGCTCACTCTCGTGCCGGGCGAAGAGGTCGTCTACTGACGGCCGGTGGCCGGCCGGAGCGAGGACGCGGTCACACGGCTTCAACCAGGACCGTGGCCACGAGCCGGGCGGTGCACGCGACGGTGTAGTAGCGGAACATCGGCTGCCTTGGCGACAGCTTCAGCAGGATCAGGGCGAGCACGGCCGTCGCACCGGTCACGAACGGGGCGAACTCCGCCTTCTCCTAAGTCAGGTCGGGCGTGATGCCCGCACCGATGAACGGTGCGTTCACGGCGATCACCACGGTGTACCCGGTCGTCGAGCCCGGTCGGTGGGGAAGAGGAGATGCAGCCTGCCGTGCGCGAGACGCCCCGGCACGGCCCGCGGCGCGGTGTCGGGCACCTGCCGCAGGAGAGGATGGCGAGGTTCAGCCCGCGGACCTCGCGCCCTCGACAGCGGGGGTGTCGCGCGCGGCATCCGAAGGGCACAGCCCCCGCAGGAGCATGTCGAAGAGCCGTGCCGCCCGGTCCTGTTCTTCCTCGTCCGTGCTGACCCGCCACAGCGGGCCGATCAGCAGGAGCACGTCGTCGGCGGTCGTCCCGGGCTCGATGGTCCCGGTCGCCCTGTTGGCCTCCACCAGCGCCGAGAGGGCGTCGAGCAGTGGCTGGTAGGCCTGCCGGCAGAGCTCCGGCGGCGTGCCCGTGGCCCCGGGCATCGCGTCCGCGAACTGCGGTGTGCACCAGCCGATGCGCAGGAGGCGTCCCAGCCATGCGCGCAGGGCGAGCGGCGGGCGCAGGGCGCCCAGCAGGACGGGAACGGCGTTCACCAGGCCCTCGACCTCCTCCCCGTACACCTCAAGCACCAGGGACTCCCGGGTGGGGAAGTGTCGATAGAGCGTCCCCTGGCCCACGCCCGCCCTGCGGGCTATCGACTTCAGCGAGGTGTCGCCGGGAAGAGCGAGCACTTCCGCCGCTGCTTCGAGGATGCGCAGCCGGTTGGAGCGCGCGTCCGATCTCATCGATGCTCCGGTCTCTCCGGTGGTGATTCCACTGGGCCGCCGCCCCGCCGTTCCGGGCAGGGGCTGACGTACCGAACACGTTTCTGTGCCTCCACCGACACCTGGGAACGGACTTCCCGGATGTCCGGCAAGCCCGTGCGGTAGGCGCCAGTGAGACACATATTCTGAATGAAACCTACGTGGGGTGTCCGAGGAGGACGAAGAACTCAGACGGCGCCAGCGCCACCGTTCAGTACGACCGGCAGGGCGCCGAGCCCGTTGATCGCGGGTGAGACCAGGGGCACGAGTTCCGACTCGGGCACGGCGAGGTCCAGGTCCGGGAACCGGGTGAACAACTCCTCCAGTGCGACGGTGTTCTCCAGACGGGCCAGCGCCGCGCCGAGACAGTAGTGCGGGCCCGCTCCGAAAGCGAGCTGGCGCCCGCGGCCGGCAAGGATGTCGAAACGCTCCGGGGCCGGCTCGCCCGGCCGTTCCCGGTTGGCCGCCGCCAGAGCGACGAGGATGGGTTCGCCGCGCCGCACGGTCACCCCGTGGAGCACAGTGTCGCGCAGGGCGTAGCGCATGTAGACGCTGCGCAGCGGAGCGTTCCAGTGCAGGCCCGCCTCCACAGCGGCCGGCCAGCCGAGCGTGCCTTCCCGCAGCCGCGCCAGCTGGTCGCGGTGGCTGAGCAGGGCGTGGACGGTGTTGGTGAGGGAGTTCACCGTCGTCTCGTGGCCGGCGAGGAGAATGATCTCCAGGGTGTCGATCAGCTCCTTCTCGCTCAGCCTGCCGCCTTCGTCGTCCAGGACCTCGATCAGCGCGCCGGTCACGTCGTCGCGCGGGTCGCTGCGGTGGTCGGCGACCACCCGGCCCAGCACCTCGCGCTGCCCCAGGGCCGCCTTGCGACGGGCGTCGTCGGAGGCCTCGACGCTGAGCATCGTCTCGTAGTGCTCGCGCAGCAGACCCTGCTGCGCGGGGTCCGAGAGGCCGAACAGCTCGCAGATGATGAGCAGGGGCAGCGGGTAGGCGAAGCGGCTCTTGAGGTCGATGGCCGTGTCCGTGCCGTGGTGCTCCAGGTCGTCCAGGAGGTTGCGGGTGATTTCCCGGACCCGGGGCGCGAGCGCCTCGACCCGACGGGGCGTGAACGCGAAAGTGACCAGGCGCCGCAGCCGCAGATGGTCGGCGCCGTCGGCGTTGAGCATAGAGTCCGCGACGATCAGGCTCAGCAGCGGCCAGTCGGCGGGCACCTCGCCCTGGCGGTAGGCGCCCCAGTGGGCCGGATTCTTGGAGAGGTCGGGGTGGGCTTCGAGTACGGTGCGCGCCGCGTCGGCGGACACGGCGGCCCAGGCCCGTACGCCGCCCATCACGGTGACGGGTACCAGAGGGCCGTACCGGCGCCACTGTGCCGCCTCGGCGTGCGTTTCCTGTAAGGGGTTCAGGACGGAGACAGGATGATCGAGGGACAGCTCGGACGGGTCGGATCGCATCGAGGCTCCAGAGAAGGGTGGTGGCAGGCCGGGCGCCCGGGGGCGGGACCGGAGCATGCGAGGCGGCACATGTTGCCGCGGCGCGGATCAAGAATAGTGTCGTCTGCCCACGGGGCGGAAGAACTCACACGTGTGTATCGCACCCCTCAGCGCAATCGGTTTGAGTACATCGTGAGATCCCGGGCGGTCAGAGTCACGGATGGGTTCCGGGTCCGGGGCGCCCATGCCGCGGCCGACGTCCGGGGCGCGGTCGTGACTGTGCTGCGCGGCCGGCTGCCGGCCGCCTGGATGCTGCCGAGCGGCTCCTCCCGCTCGCCGGAGGGCCACGTTCTGCTGTCCTGGACACTCGCGGGCGGGGACCGGACGTCACGGCACACCTGGGCCGCCCGGCCACGATCTGGCGGGGGCGGCCCTCGCTGGTGGCCGGCGCGGTCGCGTCTGCCGTGAGTCCGGCATGGCATGGACGTGACATGATGCGGGTGCCCGGCGGCCCTGAAGGCGGTGTCGAAGCTTTCGTCGCAGCCGTCGAACAACGGGTGCCGGCGGCCGGCCTCGGTCAGCGCGACAGGGAAGGAACCGCCTTCCGGCTCCGGGCTGCGCAGTCAGGGAGCCCCGAGCGCCTCACCACCTGGACCGCCGAGCGGGTGACGCTGTGCCGCCGGACCAGGGCCCAGCGGGCGTAGGCACGGGGCGCCTCGAACGCCTCGTGGACGACGAAGTGCACGCACATGACGGTGTCGGATTCCTGTGGAGGGTCAGCATCGATGAGGGTTGCGGGGTTGCGGGGAAGTCGGTAGCAACTGCGGATCTGGGTTTGCCGGCCGTGGGAGGACGAGGGTGGCGGAGTCCGCGGAGCGGGTCCGGCGGATGTCACGGAGAAACCCGGCGAGGATCTCCAGCGTCCGCCCTGGCTCCTCGATCGTCGCCGCGTGCCCGCCCCTGACCGCGGCCAGGCGTGCGCCGGGTATGCCCTCGGCGAGTTCCACCGAGTGCTCCGGGGCCACGAGCCGGTCTCCCGTGGCCGAGACCACCAGGGTGGGGGCCGTGATCGAGGGAAGGTCGGCGCGGAGGTCCGTGCGCAGGGCGAGGGCGATCTGCTGGGCGGCGCCGGGAGCGGACGCCACGAGTCGGGCGGTGAGCCGCCGGGCCGCTTCCGGGGTGAGGTCGGCCAGATAGTCCTCGGAGAAGGCCACCGAGGTCACGAACGCGCTCAGCTTGTCGTCGCGGTGGGCGTGCAGCGACGCCCACATCTCCAGGCTGAGCCACAGCGTGGTGCGGGGGCGGGCAAAGCCGGCGAGGGTGAACAGGCCGCGGACCCGGTCGGGATGGCGGGCGGCGACCTTGACCGCGACGGCCGCGCCGAGGGAGGTCCCCGCGATCACGAAGTTCCGCAGCCCGGCCTGCCGTGCCGTGGCCACGACCTGGTCGGCCAAGACCTCCAACTGCAGCGGTCCGGAGGGCAGCCGGCCGCGACTCGATCCGGG
The DNA here is from genome assembly GCF_001636945.3 of Streptomyces sp. FXJ1.172. Lineage (NCBI taxonomy): Bacteria > Bacillati > Actinomycetota > Actinomycetes > Kitasatosporales > Streptomycetaceae > Streptomyces > Streptomyces sp. FXJ1.172. The sequence continues at coordinate 347,698 of NZ_CP119134.1, forward strand.
GAGGTCGGCGAGGACGACGGTGTGGGTGACCGCGAGGTCGGCGCTCAGCGCCTCCCAGGTGTCGGTCGCGGAACCCCCGATACCGGGCAGGAGGATGAGTCCGGGCCCGCTGCCCAGGATGTCGTACGCCAGCATGTGCCACTCCTTCTCGCACCTCTCTCCAGGGGACGAGAGGTGACGGCCTGCGGGTTCAACTGTGTGGGATGGGGCCGTCGACGCACTGGCGGTCACGGTGTCCTGTCCCGAGCCCGGCTCGCGTCCACCCGCTCGGCGGTCCAGGAAGTGAGGATGCGCAGGGCGTCGTGGGAAGGGGTGCCGGTCTCGGCGGTGAGGACCATCAGGCGCTGTCCGGAGCCGTCGGAATCGGTCCACGTGTCGCAGTCGAGGGTGAGGTCGCCGACCAGGGGGTGACGGTAGTGCTTGGTCCCGTAGGTCGCGCTGTTGACGCGGTGTTCGGCCCACCAGGCGCGGAAGTCCGCGTCCTGTGCGGACAGCTCGGCGACCAGGCTGTCCAGCTCCGGGACGTCGGGGTCGGTGGCGGCTTCCATGCGCAGGGCGGCTACCGCGTCCCGGGCGTCATGGCTCCACTCGCGGTGCATCTCCCGGATCGCCGGGTCGGTGAAGAGTAGACGCAGGTAGTTGCGCCGGTCGGCCGGGACGGCGGCGAAGTCGGTGTAGAGGGCCGCGGCGGCCGGGTTCCAGGCCAGGATGTCCAGGCGCCGGCCGAGGACGAGCGCAGGTGTCTCGGTGAGCTGGTCCAGCAGGCGGCGCATGGAGGGCCGCACCTGCTGGACGGGCCGGCGGCGGCGTGGGCGGTCGTCGGTGCGCCCCGCGAGTTCGTAGAGGTAGCTCTGCTGGTCGTCGTCGAGGCGCAAGGCTCGGACCAGGGCCGGGAGCACGGAGGCGGAGGCCCGCACCCGGCCCTTTTCGAGCCGGGTGTAGTAGTCCAGGCTGATCGAGGCGAGCTGAGCGACCTCCTCGCGGCGCAGCCCGGCGACCCTACGGGTGGAGTCCGTCCCGGGCAGACCACAGTCCCCAGGATCCAGCTGGGCTCGGCGGGCCTTGAGGAACTCCCCCAGCGCACGGGGGTCGGCGTGTGAGGTCATGGCGTCCATTCTCCCGTGAACCGCACACCTGTGAGTGTGCCGGGCGATGTCCGTGGGCATGTCCCGAGGGCGGCGGAACCGTGGGCTCCGCCGCCCTCCGAGGCGTCAGCGGACGGTGGTGCGGGCGGCTCGCTCGATGACGTCGGCGACGAGGCGGGGGTGGGAGACGGCGACGGAGTGGGAGGCGGCGACCTCGGTGGTGTGGGCGTGGGCGCGCTTGGCCATGTAGCGCTGGACGGCTGCGGGGATGTTGAGGTCGCGGGTGGTGACGATGTCCCAGCTGGGGGTGGTCTTCCAGGCGGCGCTGGTGGCCTTCTCCTCGAGGGCGGCCTGGGCGATGGGGCGCTGTTCGGCTGCCATGAGGGCGGCCTGGGCGGCGGGGACGTCGGCGGCGAACTGGTGGTGGAACTTGTCCTGCTGGATGTACAGGTCGGTGGCGGTGGTGCCGTCGGGCTGCTTGTAGGTGACGGGGTCGAGGGTGGCGGGGAGGGTGGAGCCGGGGTACTTGTTGGTGAGTTCCAGGGCGCTCTCGCCGGGGGCGGGGAGGAAGGCGGCGACGTAGACGAGGGCCTTGACCTGGGGGTCGTTGGTGGCGGCCTCGCTGATGACGTTGCCGCCGTAGGAGTGGCCGACGACGATCTTGGGGCCCTTGATGTGGTCGAGGACGGTGCGCAGGGCGGCGGCGTCGGAGGCGGGGCCGCGCAGGGGGTTGGCGGCGGCGACCACGGGGTAGCCGTCGGCGCGCAGGTCGGCGATGACGCCGTTCCAGCTGGAGCCGTCGGCGAAGGCGCCGTGTTCCAGGACGATGGTCGGCTTGGCGTGTCTGCCCGCCTCTGTGGTGTTCGGCGCGCCGTTGGCGGTGCCGCTGAGGGCGAACGCGCCGAGGGCCAGACCCGCCGTGAGCGTCGAGACCACACCCGTCACCACTCGCTTGCGTCCACCCTTGATGCTCACCATGAACAAACCCCTCTCACATGTTCCGAAAGATATTCAGAAGAGGACTGGCTTCGACCCGAAGGACTAGCGTCACCGCTCTGACTGGTGACTAACCTGTCATGTCGTTCGTCACCTGTCAAGCTAGTGACGAAGGGGTGGCGGGTGCGGCGATCGGCGTGCGGGGCGGCAGGCATGCCGGGTCCATCGAGACACCTGTGACGCCGGGATGTCTCCCGCTCGCTTCGGCGCTGTGGGATCACCGCGCGGCTCATCGGCGCGACGACCCTCATGGACGGTTCTGCTGTGCGGCCGACGGATCCGAGGTCCCTCTTTTCTGCGGGAACGTAATCGTCGGTGCACACTCTTGTCTGTAATGAAACCGGACACATCAGTCATATGACGGTCGGGTGCGGACGGCGTCACGAGGGCATGCGGTGCACCCGGTTTCCCGCTCGGTGCCGCAGGTGAGCACATGTGTCGTCGGGTGCGGTCAGTGGGAACGGGCGTGTTTCCGCGGCCGGGTGTGTGGGCCCCTCAGTCATTCGACTGGGGGAACGTTTCTCGGAGTTCCGCGTTCAACTGCCGTGCAAGTCTTCCAGCCGGGCCGGCGCGTCGCGGAGGGCGGCGCGTGAGGTGATGCCCAGTTTGGGGAACGCGCGGTGGAGGTGTGAGCTGACGGTGCGCGATGACAGGTGCGTCCGCTCGCCGATCTCCTTGTTGGTCAGGCCGCCGGCCGCGAGTTCGGCGCTGCCAGGTCAGTTCCGCGGGCTGCCGGCCTTGGCACGGAAGGCGGGGGCGGTGATGAAGATCCAGGAGCGGTGCTGCCATTGTTTGATCGTGTCTCGGCTGAGCCAGCGGCGCACGGTGGAGGGTGACACGGAGGCGACGATGTCCCGCTCCATGGCCTCCCGGGCCAGTTCTTGATACGACCAGCGCGAGAGCGGCACGCCGGTCTCGACGGCGAGTCGGCAGGCCAGCGCCTTGATCTGCGTGGCCTGTAGCGGCGTAAAGGTGACGGGCCGTCCCGGACGCTTCTGGTCGGCGAGGCCCGACAGCCCCAGGTCAGCGAAGCGGCCCCGCCATGTGCGCACGGTGTCCACGTGTAGGCCCACCTTGACGGCGATTCGGGCGTTGGCTTACCCCGGGCCGCCAAAAGCACGATCCGCGCTCGCACCGGGCTTGGTGCTCGGTCCTGTGGCCCCAGGCTGCCTTCTTCAACCGATGCCGCTCCGTGGCGGTGAGGGCGATGGGACGTGCGGAGGCAGCAGGCACAGCAAGCCAATCAGGATGCATCGATGAAAGGTGCGTAGCGGAGGGGCCATCCCGAGTCGTCTGCCGGCGGCCTGCCGCAAGTGACCGCGGCGGGGCGCCGAACTATAATGGACTCGGTAGTCCATTTTAATGAGAGGTGGATCATGCGTGGGGAACTGACCGCGAAGGGGAAGGCGACACGGAGGCGGATCGTCGAAGGGGCCGCGGTGGTGGTTCGGGAGAAGGCGGTCACTTCGGTGACGCTGGACGACGTCATGGCGCGGACGCGTACCAGTAAGAGTCAGCTCTTCCACTACTTCCCGGCCGGTAAGGACGAACTGCTGCTCGCCGTCGCCCAGTTCGAGGCGGATCAGGTCCTGGAGGACCAACAGCCGTTTCTAGGATGCCTGGACTCCTGGGAAGCCTGGGAGCAGTGGCGGGACGTGGTGATCGAGCGGTACGAGTCCCAAGGGGACGAGTGTCCGCTCGGGTCGCTGTTCCTTCAGATCGGGCGTTCGACCCCCGGGGCGCGTGCGATCGTGGTCGAACTGATGCGCCGCTGGCAGGAGAGCCTGGCGGTGGGCATCCGCTCGCTCCAGACAGCCGGCCTTCTCCCCTCCGACCTTGATGTCGAAGTCAGGGCTGCCGCGCTGTTGGCCGCGATCCAGGGGGGCGTGTCGATCCTGCTGTCGACGGGGCGGTCCATCCATCTGCGCGCGGCTCTCGACCAGGGGATCACGGACCTGCGCCGCTTGGGCGGCGTGGTGCCGTGACCCTCCTGGTCCTGGTGGGCAGAACCGGGCCCGCCAGCGGGTTCCCGTGTCAGGCGGCGATAACGGCAGCGGTGGTGCGGCCTCCGTCGACGTCGAGCACGATGCCGTGCACGAAAGCCGACTCGTCACTGGCGAGATATGCGGCGGCGTTCGCGATGGCGTCGGGGGTTCCCATCCGGCCTGCGGGGGTGCCCTTCATCATTACCTCCCCGGGATGGATCTCACCGGGGGCGGGGGGCTGTACGACGCCCGGGGAGATCGCGTTCACGCGTACGCCCTGCGGCCCGAACTCTGCGGCCCAGGCGCGGGTCAGGGTTTCCATGGCCCCCTTGGTAGAGCTGTAGAGGGCACCGACTGGGATTCCCAGGCGCGCGATCCACGAGCCCAGGTTGATCACCGCTCCGCCGCCTGCTCGCGCCATCGCAGGTGCCACGGACGCGGTGAGGAAGAACGGGGCCTTCACATTGACGGCGTACACCTCGTCGAAGGTCTTCTCGTCGGTGGTTGCTGTGGTGTCTCCGGGGTAGATCCCGGCATTGTTGACCAGGACGTCGATACGGCCGCCAAGAATTCGAGTCGCCTCTCGCGCCAGTGCCTGCGAGGCGGCCGCACTGCCGTCCAGGGCCGCCTGCACGAAGTCGGCATGGCCGCCCCGGGCGCGGATGCCGTCGACGACTTCCCGACCGCGCCCGGCGCTGCGGCCCGAGACGACGACATGCGCCCCCTCGGCTGCGAAGGTCTCCGCGATTGCCCGCCCGATGTTGCTTGTTGCTCCCGTCACCAGGGCGGTCTTGCCCTCAAGACGCGTCGTCATGGTCCACTCCGTTGATTAGTTCTCCGCTAACAACCCGCACAGCCGAGCCGGATACGGCGTTTCGGCCGATCGGCGCCCTGGACAACCAGGGCAGAGTGCCACCGTGCGCCCATCAAAATGGACTAGCAAGTCCAGACTGTGCGGCGGCCTGACACCGCCCTGGGGCCCGACAGGCCAACCCCAAGACCGACTCCGGAGTCAGCCCCCGAAGGACTTCCGGAGCTGACCACTAAGGGCGGCGGTGGTGCCGGTGGTACGTCACGACCTCGAGTCGGGTGACGTCCCAGGGATCCGTCACCGCGAGGCCGTGGAACTGGGTCTCCACTCGCCCCCGTACCCCGGCGCCGTGCCGGACCACGTCCCCCCGCCCGTGTCGCGGTAGATCGGCGACCGAGCGGGACCGTGTCGCCCAGGGAGCCGAGCAGCGTGCCGGTCTCCTCCCACCGGGTCGGGTCGGCGGCGTACTGGTCGATCGCCAGCAGCAGGTTCACCAGCCTCGTGAGCGTCTCGAACGCCCGGCGCGGTCCGCCGTGGCGGAGGTTCCCGATCGCCGATGCCCCTGACGGTGCGAGTGCCGCACGTCCCCGTCCTCGAACAGCACTATGTAGGCCGAGGTGGCCACGGCGGTCGGGGACTCGTCCGTGCTCGGCCCCCGGTCGGACCGGACGAGCCGCTGGGCCCGGTCGAAGAGCCGCGCGTGTCCGGCGATGAAGGCGCGTCGTCGAGCTGACGGGAGCGGTCCTCGCGGTTCTCGCTGAACTCCACGGCCCGTGCTCGCCAGGCGACCGTGGCCCGCGCTCCGCCGCGCCCGGTCGAGGACTCGGCCGCGGTCGCCAGCATGGCCGCCGCCTCCTCGTCCGGGTCCACCGTGCAGGCCGCCAGATGCGTGGCCCGCCGCTCCACGTCGTCCCGGTGCACCCCCGCGAGCACCGCGTGCGCCGCCCGTCGCTGGTTGGACGTGGCCGTCCGCACCACGGCCGAGCGCACGAGCGGGTGCCGGAAGGCGTAGTCGCCGCTGACCGGGTGGACACTCAGCAGGCCGGCTGTCACCGCCTCGTCGGCGTCACGCATGCGGTAGCCCCCCCGGCGCGGGCGACAGTGCCGCTCCGACGCCGTCGAGAGCGCCGCGCAGCAGTTCCTCACGAACTGCCGGCGCCGAGATTCTTGATACGTCCGCCGAATACGTGCTGGCCGTATCAGCTTCCCGGCGGCCTCTCGCGTGACCTCCGACGGGTTCTTCGAGTCGAGCGGGGTCACAGAGCACCGGCTCGAGCCGCTCGACGACGCGTCGTCGGCCGCACTGCGCTGCCGGCTCAAGGAGTGGCAGATCGCGATCGCCGGCGGCGACCGGGCTGACCAACAACCAGATCGCCGAGCGGCTGTTCCTGTCGCACCGGACGATCGGACCCCACCTCTACCAGAGCTAGCCCGAACTCGGCATCGGCTCCTGGGCCGCCCCGCATGACGCTCTGGCCGCCCTCGAACCGGAGGACACCGGCCGAGGGCGGCCCTGAGCACCCAGTCAGATGACGTATGCGCTTGCGCGCCTCTGCCCGCACACTGGCGGAGGGGACGTCCTGAGACTGTCGTGCCGCCGACACCGTCGCAGGCTTACCCGGAGTCGAACAGAAGCGCGAAAGAGAACTCGGATGCACGACACCTCAGACAGCCATCCGGACATCCACTGGCCGTCCGGTTTCTCGCCCGCCGACGCCCACAGCTTCCACCGGGCGCAGGCTGTCGTGCCCGGTCCGCCGGAGCGGTCCTTCACACTGCTCACCGACGTCGCGAACTGGCCGAACTGGGTACCGGGTTGCGAGGAAGTGAGTTCCGTCACCTTGACGCAGACCTTCGAGGTGGTCTGGGCGGGGCACCGGTTCGAGGTCTTCGTGGGGGAGAGCGTGCCGCCCCGCCGGATCGGCTGGCTTGGCATCGGCGGAGGCGTGATGCTGTACCAGGCCTGGCTGCTCACCGAGACCGAGGGCGGTACGGAGGTCGTGGTGGAGAACGCCGTCCGCGCCGACGTTCCCACGCCACTCGACACCCTGACCGACGCGTGGGCCGAGCGTCTGAACGAGCTGTGGCTCGCCCAGCTGGAGAAGCTGTCGGAGCACCCGCCGAGCCCGGATCCGACGTCCTGAACGCCCGTCGACGACGCCGTCAGGGGCAGACTTGCGGGGGGCGGTAACCGGTCTGAGCCGCTCTCCGCAGACCATGACAGGTCCGTCTGAAGGGCTTCGCCGACCGGCAGGCGCAACTGCTGCCCGCACACGACCGACAGGTCCGAATGTGTTTCGCTCATGCCGCACCCGCTTGCTCGACCCGGTACCGATTTGGCCGCATATGGCCGTCTGGGGAATGACATCGGCCACCCCTACCAGTGGCTGCTAATCGCGGCTCGTCAGGGTGAAGTGGGGGTGTCCAGGGGCAGGCCGGCGGCCCCGGCTGTGAACCCGTCGAGAATGCCGGGCCGGTACCGCAGGCGTCTGAGGGCGGCCCGCGCCATCCGGCGACGCTCGTCAGCAGGGCTCGTTGCCGCGCCCCCACGCAACAGGCGACCGAACGTCCTCTCGTCAGCCGTCCCCTCGCCCGTGTGTGCATCAGACATCCGGGCAACGCCGGAGTGTTCCTCGGACCGTCCGTGAAACGTAGCAGTTCTGGTGTGACCTTGCGGCAACGGTCTAGCCCCAATGCCGTTGTTTTAGGCCTCGGGCGCAAGTTTCTGGGTAGTGGTCCCAGGGGGTGGTTCGGGTGTCTGCGCGTGTGTCTGAGTTATCGGGCCTGGGGCTGTTGACCTGGGTGTATCCGCCGGGGTTGGTGGATCGGGTGGTCGCGGCGTGCGGGTGCGTCGAGCAGCGCAAGCGGCTGCTTCCCGCGCGGCTGGTGGTGTACTTCGTGCTGGGGCTGGCATTGTTCTCTCCGGCTCCGTATCTGGAAGTGATGCGGCACCTGGTGGAGGGTCTGCGGGGCCAGGGGCTGCTGGGCGGCTGGCATGTGCGGCGAAGTCGTCGCTGTTCCGGGCCCGGCAGCGGCTGGGCTGTGAGCCGTTGCGGGTGCTGTTCGCCGCGACGGCCAAGCCGATGGCCACCGAGGCGACACCCGGAGCGTTCTGGCGGGGTTTGCGGCTGCTGGCGGTGGACGGGACCTGCTGGGACGTCGCAGGCACTGAAGCCAACGAGGCCGCCTTCGGACGTCCGGGAAGCGGCCGCGGGTCGGGCAGGAGCGCGTTTGTGCAGGTGCGGATGGCTGCTTTGGTGGAGGTGGGCAGCCACGCGGTGCTGGACGCGGAACTCGCCGGCTGCCGTACCGGGGAAGTCACCCTGGTCGGCCGCCTGCCGCGGTCACTCGGCCCGGGCCGGCTCGTCCTGGCCGACCGTGAGTTCCTCGGTGTCCCGTTGTGGCAGGCCTTCACCGCGACCGGTGCCGATCTGCTGTGGCGGGTGCCCGCCAACCGTGTCCTGCCGGTCATCAAGCAGTTCCGGGACGGGTCATGGCTCTCACAGATCCGGGCGAGCAGCGGCCCCGCCCGAAACGAGCCGGTCACCGTCCGGGTCCTGGCCTACCAGCTCAAGGACCGGGTCGGGGAGGGAACAGCCGATGGCTATCGCCTGGTCACCACTTTGCTGGACGCCCGACGCCATCCGGCCCGGCAACTGGCCGCGCTCTACCGCGAACGCTGGGAGATCGAGTCCGCCTTCGCCGAGATCAAAACCCATCAGCGCGGCGCCCGCGTCGTACTCAGCAGCAAAACCCCCGATGGTGTCCGCCAGCAGATCTGGGCGCATCTGCTGGTCCACCACGCCCTGCGCACCCTGCGCTCCGCCCGGCGCAGCGTGACCGTCACGCCGGGCAGCTTTTCCCCCTGACCTCCTGGTCAGAGCCTTGCTGATGCTCGAGCAGGACCTTCTCGAACGGCTTCTGCCCGTCAGACGGCTCCGCAGCCAGCCCCGAGTCGTGAAACGCAAGATGTCCAACTACCAGCTCAAGCGGGCTGAACACCATGTCTGGCCACCACCGACCCGCACCGGCGCACAAGCCATCCTCATCACAAGACCTCAACCCGCGGGCCCGTAATGCAACGGCATTGGGTCTAGGACAGCGACCCGTGGCGAATTGCCCTGCTGGCCGAGGTGGCGCGGCACCGCCGCACCAGCCCCTTCACGGTCGGCGCCCCGCGAGTTCCCGCGCCGCTGCGGCGGCCGAGCACGGCCTGGTCGCTGTTCGTCGGCCACGTACCGGTCGAAGCCGGTCCCCAGGGCGCCCGACGCGCGGTTTCCCCGCGCGCTCCCGGACGCGACGCCGATCAGCAGGGCGAGCAGACCGCTCACGGCGACCGTGAGGCCTCGCCGGCCCGGCCGCCGGCCGGTGTTTCTCTGTCGCGGGCTCATGCTCCCCGCCTGCCGATGGGCAAGATCGAGACACCTGGAGAGTGCGATGTATCCGCGGACAGGTTGATATGTACCCAACCGGCAGCCGGTTGCTCCGTCGGATACATGTCATATCGGCGAACCGGCCAGGCAAGTGGCTCGATCTATGTATGCGGGATGCGGGATGCTGGACTTTGACCTACGAGCATGGGAGGACCGGATGGGTGTCTCGGGCGAAGAGACCGAGGGAACGGCACGTGATCACACGCAGCGGGAAGGGTGTTCGGGCGACATTCGAATGGGTTTGAACGTGGTGTGGAGCGTGCTCCACTCCGCCGTCCTGGCCCAGACCTGCCTGCCGCGCGCATCCGCTGCACCGGAACTGAGGGAGGCACTGCTGGCGAGGCTGGCTGCGGACGTCGGCGAAGCCGGAACACCGTGGGCGATCTGGGCGGACAAACCGATGGCCGGTCTGTTCCTCGAAGCGGTCCCACAGCTTGAGAGCGAGAGCGGAGGGGCAGAGGATTCCCCCCGGGGCTGTTATGCGCTGGGACCGGCGTCGCTCCCGGTGTCCGTCGCGGGCCGCGACGAGGACCGGATGTGCGTCAACGGCGTGATGCTCGCCGCGTCGCGCGGCGCCGTCGACGAGTTGCTGCACCAGATGATGCAGGTCCTCTTTCCGGTGCTCACCCCGTCCGAGGAGGACTGGGGACCGGGGAAGCACGCCAGGATATGGCGCCATGCCGGTGACGTGCTCGCGGTGACCCAGTGCTTCCGGATGCTCGGGCGCTCCGCGTCCGGGGACGCGGCTTGCGCTGCCGACGTCCCGCCCCGTGGGACGTCGTATCTCGGGTTCTACTACATCTCCGAGTCGGCCCTGCGGTTTCTGGGCAGCCGATGAGAGGCCGCCTCGGGATCCGGCCCTCCGCCACGGCGGCGCGCCGCATCCCGAGGCCCGGTCTCAGCGCCTGACGTCGTATATGCGGTTGGTGACGGTCTCGACGGCGAGCCTCCAGCTGTGCAGACCCACCTCGTCGGCGATCGCCGCGAGGGCGTCCTGGCCGGGATGGTTGCCGAGGGCGTGCGGGCCGCCCTGCGCCATGGCCGCGGGCAGACACAGGACGGCCGAGGTGGAGGCGAAGGACCGGCCGATCGGGTTGATGTTCTCCCCGGGCTCGGCCGATACGTTCGGCTCGACGACAAGGCAGCTTCCGTCGGCCGCGAGAGCCTCCTCGGTGCGCCGCAGTGCCGCGCCGGGATCGCCGAGGTCGTGGAGGCAGTCGAAGAACGTGACGAGGTCGTAGTCGCCACCGGGGAAGTCGTGCGCGCCGGCGACCTCGAACGTCACGCGATCACCGAGGCCGGCCTCCGCGGCCAGCTTCCGCGCCGCCTCGACGGAGGGCTCGTGGAAGTCGAAGCCGTGGAAGCGGGACTGAGGGAACGCCTGAGCCATGAGCACCGTCGAGTGACCGAAGCCGCAGCCGACGTCGGCGACCGAGGCGCCGCGCCGCAGCTTGGCTTCCACGCCCTCCATGGCGGGCAGCCACTCCTGGACGAGGACCGCCTCGTATCCGGGCTTGAAGAACGCGGCGACGCCCTCCGCGAGTTCGGGCTCGTACTCCCGCCAGCTCACGCCGCCACCGTTGCGGTAGGCGTTCGCCAGGGCCTCTTCGGCACCGTAGAGGGCCTTCAGCATGGTGAAGCCGCCGCCGACGTACGTCGGCAGCGAGGAATCGACCAGTACGGCCGCGTGCTCGTCCGGCAGTACGTACGTGTCCGTCGCGGAGTCGTGCAGTACGTAGGCACCCGCGACCTGCGCCGCCAGCCACTCCCGGACGTACCGCTCCACGAGTCCGGTTTTCTCGGCCAGTGCGGCCGACGTGAGCGCCCCGGCTCCCGACATCGCCTCGTACAGTCCGAGGCGGACACCCAGAGAAGTCGACACCCCCGCGAAGGCGGCCGCGTTGTCGGCGACGACCCGGCCCAGGAATTCCATCACGCGATTCTCATCCGACATGTGATCAGCCTTTCCACCACCATCCCGGCCTCACCACGGTTCCCAGCGCTCTGCCTTCAGGCTCGGGTCACTTCGTAGCAGCCGTCGGTTGCCGGCCGGGTGGTGAGGGAGAGCGGAATCTCTCACCACCCCAACGAGGGAACCGACCCCTCCGGTTCACCGCGTGTACACATGCGCCGCGGGTGCGCACCGCACGCGCGACGAGGAGCCGGAGGGCCGCCCGAGGTGTGAGTAGTGGCGGCGCCGGTCGCCGCCCAACTGGGCACCTCCGAGGAGCGCTTCGCCACCGCGGTCGTCATCGGCTTCCCCTCGCGCCGCGCCGCGCCGGACCGGATCGATGTGGTCAACTCCGGCCATGGCGGGCCGAACGTCCTCGGCCGGCACGGGTGCGCCAGCTCCTCTGTCGGCCGGGTGCCATCGCATCCCGCACGGTGATCGAGCCCGGTGTCCGCCGGGCATCCTTGTCTCGTCGCAGAGGGTGCCCGGCCCAGCGCGGGCCGCGCGGCGGCTCAGCGAAGCACGCGCCGGAAGACGCCTCCGTTGCCGGTGCCCGCGAAGAGCCGGCGACCATCTGGTGACACGGACAGGGAGCGCACGTCGGTAGTGACGAGACCGGTGGACATGGAGGTCCAGTGCATGCCCCCGTCGTCGCTGCGGAAGACGCCCTGACCCGGTTCGTACAGGTCGCGCGAGGCCACGAACAGGGCGCCGTCCGGGGCGAAGGCCACATCGTCGTAGGTCAGTTCGGGGACGCCGCTCGCGTCACGGAACGTCTTCCCGCCGTCCTGGCTCACCTTGAGCATGTGCTCGCCGACGGCGACCACGTGGTCCGGGTCCGAGGGGTCGACCGCGACCCGGTCCACGGCGCCGTCGAACACCTTGACCGCCTCTTCGCCATAGTCGGTGCTGCGGTACAGCCCGGTCATGTCGCCTACCCACAGCGCCCCGGAGGCACGCGGATCGACGGCGAGAGATGTCACACCCTCTCCCTGCGCGAGCGGGTGCAGTCGCAGGGTCATGCCGCCGTCCTGGCTCGTGTACACGCCGTTGGGGAAGTAGGAGGCGGCGTAGAGCCGCGACGGGTGGCGGGGGTCGACCGCCAGTGCCGTGGAGGTGCCGTCCGACACGGACAACTGCCGCCAGGTCCGGCCCCCGTCGAAGGAACGCTCCAGCACGAAGCAGTCGTACGAGCAGTAGGTGCTGCGCGTCCTCAGCACCGTGGTGCCCGTGCCGGGCACGGTGGCCAGCGCCCTGATGGAGTTTCCGACAGTGTCGGGCGCCCGTCCCGTCCATCCCCAGTCCTGGTAGCCGGCCGGAAGGCGGCGGGCGAGTGGCGCCGAGGAACGGTAGGTGCCGCTGGGAGTGCCGGCGATGAGGGCCGAACCGGAGACGGCCAACGCGTCGACCTCCACGTCGGGCACGCCGATGCGCCGGTAGTCGGTGGAGTTCCTGGTGGTGTAGATGCCCGCGGACGCGGACACGACCTGTTCGAAGGGCCGGTCGGGAAAACTGCCGGTATCGGCGTACAGATCGACCTTGGTGGTGGCCTGGGGCCTCGCTCTCCAGGTCCGGCCGAGGTCGCCGCTGAGCCACAGGTTCTTCTCGCCCGAGCCGTCCGCCGATGGCCCGATCGTCTGCACCTGGAGTTCTCCGGTCGCGGTGATCCCGGTGTAGGTGGTCGTGTCGGTCGGGTTCCACGGCCCCGTCAGCCGGGTCCAGTTCCTGCCGCCGTCGGGGGAGATCACCGCACCGCTGTACACGTCCGAGGCGAGCACGACCCGGCCTCGCACCTGCAGGTCTGCGACGGCGGGATCGCCCGGTACGGGCAGTCGTCTGGCGGCTTTCGGGTGGTCCACCGCATCCTCGACGAGGAAGGTCCCCCGGCTCGTGCCGACGAACAGGTCGTCGCCGTCCAGCGCCAGCCGGGTCACCTCCGTGGGGACGTGCGGCAGTCGCCGCCAGTGCCGCCCCCGGTCCGAGCTGGTGAAGACGCCCGTGGCAGCAGAGGCGAAGACGGCGCCGCCCGACGGCGACGTCACCACGTCGGTGAAGGCCGCGACATCGTCGAGCACGGGCCGGAAGGTGTGAGCAGCGTCTTCGCTGCGCAGGACGTACCCCTCACCATTGCCCGGGACGGTGGCCGCCACGTATACGGTGTCCGCGTCGAGCGGGTCGGCGGCCACCCTGCTCCCCACGGCTCCGGGCACCCCGAGGCCGGACTGCGTACTCCATGTGACGCCGTGGTCGTCCGTCCGGTAGACGCGCTCGCCGAGGTCCGGCAGCACGTACAGCCGCGACGGACGGGCCCGCGTGAACGCCAGTTGCCCGCCGCTGGCGTTGGGCCCCACCAACTGCCACGCCCCGGCCCGTGTTCCCCCGGATGCTGTCGCGGCTGTGGCCGGTACGCACGTCACACCGGCAAGGGCCAGGCCCAACGCTAGTAGAAACCGTCTCAAATTTCTTGCACGCATGAGAGCCAACTTTCAAGTCAGCAACGGCACTTGCCGCCATGTCGGTGTTCAGGGATCAGTACTCGGACGGTGCTCTCGATCGGGTCGGGTTCCGGGGAGAGGCAGGTTCGGGCACACTCTAGGGTCGAGTGCTGACACTGTTCCAGATACCTTGTGAACACGGGGAGTTCGTCGACGCCCGAGGTATGTCGGAGAATCACACCAGGCCCTAGCATGGCTGCCATGTCCAGCGAACATGTGTTAACGCGCCGTGGTGTCCTGAAGGCCGGGCTCGGCGGGCTGGGCGCCGCCGCTCTTCCCTCGCCCCAGGGAGCGGCCGCCGCGATGTCACCGGTAGGCGGCTTAGCCGCTTCGGCCGGCACCAGGATCCGCGAATTCACCGCCGGTACGAACGCGTCCGTGATCGTTTCACCCGACGGGCACCAACTGATCATGGAAGTGCAGGGAGTTCTGTGGTCACTGCCCCGTGAGGGCGGGGCGGCGACGGCACTGACCCGGCCCGATCTGGAACCGGCCGGAACGGCCTGGTCGCCCGACGGCTCCCGGATCGCGGTCTGCGGTTACCAGGGCGGCGGCTTCCACCTGTGGACGATGCGACCGGACGGCTCCCAGCTGCGGCAGCTGACCTCCGGACCCTGGGACGACCGCGGTGTGGCCTGGTCCCCGGACGGCACGCGCATCGCGTTCGCGTCGGAGCGCGGCGGGGACCCGGTGGCCGGCAGCTCCTACTCGATCTGGACGGTGGACGTCCGTTCCGGTGCGCTGACGCGGCTCACCAACCAGACGGGCGCCGAGGACTACGACCCGGCCTGGTACCCGGACGGCAGCAAGCTGGTCTTCGTACGAGCCGGTGCCACAGGCGCACGCACCCTCGCCTCCGTACCGGCCGAGGGCGGCGAGGCGACGGTGCTCCGCACGGTGGACACCGGCGTCCTGGTCGGTCCCGCGGTCGGTACGGACGGCCGCGTGGCGTACGTGCACCTCGGCGACGCGGTCCTGCCGGCCAACGCGGGCAGTTCCACTCTGCTGGTCGACGGCGAGCCGGTGACCGACGGCGAGGATGTCTCCCCGCTTCCTCCGTGCTGGGGCGCGGACGGTCAGCTCTTCTACGTCGCCGACGGACAACTGCGGGTGCGACGTCCCGACCGGCTGGATTCGCAGCACGCCTCGGAACGGATCCCCTTCACGGCGGCACTTGGCGTGCCCGCGCTGTCCTACACGGAGAAGACGTACGAATTCGACTCGACGGCCGAACGGCCGGTCCGGGGAATCCATCTGCCGGTGCTCTCCCCGGACGGCGCATCCGTCGCGTTCGCCGCTCTCAACGCGCTGTGGGTCATGCCGATCGGCCGCCGTCCGCGCAGGCTCGTCCAGGCGGATGCCTCCGGGTACGTCCAGATGCCGTCCTGGGCACCGGACGGGCGCAGCGTCCTGTACTCGTACGATGGGAGGCCGAACGGCAACGGGCTGATCAGCGTCCACCGATACTGGCTCGACGAGGACCGGGACGAGACCGTCGCGAGCGGGGGACGGCTGAACGCCACGCTCTCTCCCGACGGCACCAGGCTCGCCTGCCAGGACTCCTCCGGCAGCCTGCTGGTCAAGGATCTCGCGACAGGGACCGAGAGGGTGCTCGTCAAACCCCTCGGCGCGAACGGGCTTCCCAGCAGGCCCACTTGGTCGCCCGACGGCCGGTACGTCGCTTTCTGCGACCGGAACCGGCTCAATCAGCGGTTCCGTGAGGGATACAACCTCATCCGCGTGGTCGACACCGGCACTGGGGAGTGGACAGCGCATCAGCCCCTCCCGCACGCCTCGCTCTCCGACCGGGGCAACGCGGGCCCGGTATGGGCTCCCGACGGATCGGCGATGGCCTTCGTCATGGAGTCCGCGCTGTGGGTCCTGCCGGTACACGCGAACGGCTCACCCGCGGGTGCCCCCCTGCGCATCACAGACGAGGCGGCCGACCACCCGTCGTGGTCGGAAGATTCGCAGACCCTGCTGTACCTGGCCGCCGGCACACTCAAACTCGTCGGCCGCGACGGCACCCGCACCCGCACCCTGTCCGTGCCGCTGCAATACAACCGGCGGCTGCCGTCCGCCTCCGACGTCACCCGGGTGCACGCGGGACGGCTGTGGGACGGAACGGGCGACACGGTCCTGGAGGACGTCGACATCGTCATCCGCGGCAACCGCGTCGCATCCGTGGAACCCCACCGCGCGCAGGTCCCGTCCGGCGAGACACTCGTGGACGCCTCCACGTCCACGATCATCCCGGGACTGTGGGATTCGCACACCCACCCGTGGCAGTACACCTACGGCGGCCGGCAGAGCAGCCTCATGCTTGCCTACGGTGTCACTACCAATGTCTCACTGGGCGGCTTCGCCCACGAGGCCGTCCGGATCCGGGAATCCGTCCAGTCAGGGCACATGGCGGGGCCGCGCCTGTTCGCCACCGGCGAACTCATCGACGGCAGCCGCGTCGCCTACAGCATGGGCCGGGCCCACCGAACGCGTGACGGTGTCCGGCGTTCCCTGGAACGGGCCACGGCACTCGACTACGACTTCGTCAAGACCTACGTGCGCGCCTGCGCGGAGACCATGCGCGAAGCGGCCCGCACCGCGCACGAGGAACTCGGCGTACGGTCCGGAAGCCACTTCCTGTCACCGGGAGTCAACGTCGGGCAGGACCTCACCACCCACCTGGCGGCCACCCAGCGGACGGAGTACGGACGCGCCTACTCCCCGACGGGCCACTCGTACCAGGACGTTCTGGAGACCTACAGGCACGGCGACTTCGAACTCGTCTTCACTCCCTTCACGGCCATCGCACTCCTCGGGGCCGACCCCGCACTGGCCGACGACCCCAGGGTCACCACGCTGATGCCACCCTGGGACACCGCGCTCGTCGACCACTACGCGGCGACCCCGCCGACGCCGGCGGCACAACAGGCCATCGTCGACGAGATGGCTGTCTACCGGCGCATCCTGGAGCAGGGCGGCACGCTGGCGCTCGGCACCGACGCGCCCCTGGCGCCGATCGGCCTCCATGTTCACCTGGGACTGCGCGCGTTGCGCTCCCACGGGTTCTCCGCGGCACAGGCGCTGCGCACCGCCACGGTCGTACCCGCCCGTGTCTTCGGTGTGGCGGACGACCTGGGCACCGTGGAGCCCGGCAAGGTCGCCGACCTGACGGCCGTCGACGGAAATCCCTTCGAGGACTTCGACGATCTGATCCGCACCACGTGGGCCATGCGCGACGGCATCGTCCACCGGCAGGACGACCTGGTCGGATCCTTCGCCACCGCCACGGGGCGACAACACCGGGCGGACACCACCGACTGGCTGGAGGTTAGCCGCCGGCTGCGACGCGAACCCTGCTGCGCCCAGCACGTCTTCGACATCTAGCCGCAGCGCTCCACGCGCCGACGTCTCTGAACGGGCAGACATCGGGCACGGGCGGCCGGGGGCCACAGCCCTCGGTGACCGTGCTCGTTCTCATGCGGGCCTCGTATCCGAACCTCGTCCGACCCCGCGTACCGGCATCTCGTCGGCGCGCGGCCCGTCCGCTCACCTAGATGATCTATTCCAAGGGGTTACTAGTGGTCGTAGGCGGTCAGCGCGCGCATGACGGGTTGCCCGGTGTGGTCGTTGTGCCAGATCGCGGCGGTCAGCGCGAGGATTCGCTGCAGAACACGGACCATCACCCCGCCGGGAGTGCGGCCGCGGTGGCGTTCGAGGTCGAGCTGGCCCTTGAAGGATTCGTTGATCGATTCGATTACCTGTCGCAGCGGTTTGAACAGCTGGGATCCGGCGCGCTCGGCTTCGCCCTTGCGGCCCGGCCGTAACAGCCGGATGCCCCACCGAGCGAGCTGGCTCTCGAAATCGCGGCCGAAGTAGTTCTTGTCGCCGATCAGCGTCTGATCGGGCCGGCCGGTGAGGAGGCCGGGCTCGACCTCGAACATCGCCAGCAGGGTCTCGCGCTCGTCGGCCTTGGCTCCGGTCAGCGCGAAGGCAACGGGCAGGCCGTGCAGGGTGCACACCAGGTGGAGCCGTAGACCCCGGAAGAACCGTGAGTGACTGGCGCAGTAACCGTACTCGGCCCATCCCGCCAGTTCGGAGCGTTTGACGGTCTCGCGGGAACGCCCGCATTCCACCGGCGTGGAGTCGACCACCCACACGTCATCGCTCCACAGCGTAGTGTCAACGGCCAGCAGGCGTATGACGTGCTGGATCAGCCCGGCTGCCTTCCGTAGCCGCTTGTTGTAGCCGGGCTGCCTGGGCAGATACGGGAACGGGTGCCGC
The DNA here is from genome assembly GCF_001636945.3 of Streptomyces sp. FXJ1.172. NCBI lineage: Bacteria > Bacillati > Actinomycetota > Actinomycetes > Kitasatosporales > Streptomycetaceae > Streptomyces > Streptomyces sp. FXJ1.172. The sequence goes on from NZ_CP119134.1 coordinate 365,738, forward strand.
AGGTGGACGCAGGCGTGGCGGAGCCAGCGTGCTTCGGAGGTGAAGCCGAGCATGGCCTGCATCACCGCGAGCGTGACCAGCTCCGCGTCGCTCAGCTGCGGCGCGATGCCCACGGCCGGCCGCCACGGAGCCAGGTGAGGCGAGCCCTTGAGTAGGTCATCGGTCTTCACAAACAGTGCGGTCGCGAGGGTGTCCAGGTCAGCGTTCACCAAGCCTCCAGGATCCGGTGTCGGGTAGTGCGACGCCGGAGCCTGGAGGTGCTGTGTGGGGCCGGGGAGCGGACGGAGTGGGGATCAGCTCAGTCCGTGAGTTCGAATCGGTCGGCGATCTGCTCGATGAGCGGCAGGTGCTGCTCCCAGGTCGCGCTCCCCATGCCGAGCACAAATGCTGCGTTTCCGCGCACAGCGAAGTACTCCCGGGTCTGGTAGATGACCGTTCCCTTGCTGTCGCGGCGGGTGACGAAATCCAGCGCCAACCCCGGCTGCCCGGCGAACCGGGCCTCAGTACGCGTGAAGTCGTCGTAGCCGTGGGCTTCGAGTTTCTTCTGGGCGGTGTCTGCCACCTGCGCAGCGGTCATTCCCTTGGCAGGCACCTTGAAGACGATCAGGTTCCGGCCCGGCCCTCCGGTGGCCCGCAGGATCTCCGGACCGTTCGCCGGGACGGGAGGCAGCGCCTCCCAACCCGCCGGCACGTGCAGGACAGCTCCGTAGGGGACGATCGGGATTGCTTGCCAGGTGGCATTGCTGAGATCAGACATGCGGTGGCCTTCCAGGCTCGGGCGTTGCTCGGTCGCCAGAGGGGATACCGGCAATCGGCCGCCGTGCGAACCTCGCACTGCGTGCCCGGCCCGGTATCCGTAACAACGGCAACCAGATGGGCATCGATCCCCGGGGAGATCATCGCAGTGAGCAGTCACCAGGCCGAACCGGACGCCATCGAGCGGGAACGCCTTGTGGCGATGCACGGCCGTCTCGTCGAACGCGAAATTGCCCGCTATCGCACCTGGCACATCGACCGGGCGGACCTGCGACAGGCCGGCATCCTCGGGCTGCTGATTGCCGCGAGCCGCTTCGATCCCGATCGCGCAGTGCCCTTCGGGGCATACGCGCACACCTGGGTACGCAAGGAAATCCAGCGGGCCGTCGCCCGCCAGGAGTTCCCCGCCGTCGTACCCACCGACCTCGTCGGCCGCACCGTCGCCGTGCGACGGGCGCTCGACGAGAACGCTGACAGCCTGAACCTGGCGGCTGCCGCGCTGGGCATCTCACCAACGACAGTTGCCGCACTCCATCGGCAACTGCGCACCGCACCTGCCGAAGACGATGAAGAACTGCCCGCACCCGGCTATACCCTGACCGACCCCGAACACGCCGCTATCGCACGGGACTTCACCAGCACGGCTCGAACCGCCCTGACCCGCATCGACCCGCGCGAAGCCGAGGCGCTGATTCTGCGCTACGGCCTGGACGACCGACCGGAAAGGTCATTTCGCCAGATCGGCCGTCACCTGGGCATCTCCGACCACACCGCCAGGAAACTCGTCGAACGCGCCCAGGCCCAACTACGTGGCCTCATCGACTGACGCATCTACCCTGTCCAGCCACGGCCGCTCTTGAACTTGACCCAGCCCTTGGAATAGATCATCTAGGGGGAGTGGCGGGGCCGGACAGGCGCAGGACGAAGACCGAGCCGGTGCCCGGGGTGCTGTGAGCCTCGACCATGCCGCCGTGCGCCTCGATCAGCTCGCGCACGATGGACAGGCCGAGCCCGCTGTCGCCGGCCTGACGGGAACGGGACCTCTCGGCCCGCCAGAACCGCTCGAAGACGTGCGGCAGTTCCTCGGGCGCTGTCCCGGAGCCGTCGTGGACCTAGATCCGGACGCCTCCCGCGGCGGCGGCCGCGTCTGCCCGGCCGGCCCCGCCAGGAGCGGGGGGAGTCCTCGGCCGCCTCCAGACGCATGGTGCCGCCGGGCGGTGTGTGGCGGACGGCGTTCGACACGAGGTTGCCGACCGCCTGCCGCGGGCGTAGCGGGTCCGAAGCCGCCGGGTTGTTCGCGAAGAGTTCGCGGACATGCTCGTGCGCGTCCGGAGCCAGGTCGCCGCTTGCGGAACCTGAGAGGGACCGGCTTCGACGTCGACGTGGACGCGACCCGCTGCTTCCTCTGGACGATCGGAGTACGACATGCCCCGCCTGCCCGATCCGGACCCCCTCACCGTCGCCGGGTACACCGGCAGTACGTTCGTCGGCGCCCGGATCTCCACCGTTTTGGACGTCGAGGTGATCAAGGTCTACGAGTCCGTGCTGGACACGCCGGCCGGCAGCGCCTCCGACTGAGCTTTGGCCAGACCTGGGGCTTGGCCGGAAATCCAAGGCCGGTTCGGCTGTGGGCAGGCCCGCAGCGGGCGGAGGGGGATCCTCGGCCGTGCCAGTAGGGCTGCCCACCGGTGCGCGGCGCGTCTGAGACCATCAAATCGATCGTCCGCCTCCGGCCCCTGAGACAGGTTTCCTTCCCATGAACCCATCCAAGACTCCCGAACCTGTCCAGGGCGCAGTCAGGACGCCGAGGCGGACGGACGCCCGTCGCAATCACGAGCGCGTGGTCGCCGCCGCGGTGGAGGTCTTCCGCGAACGCGGCACACAGGCCTCCGTGCCCCAGATCGCGACGAGGGCCCAGGTCGGCAAGGCGACGGTCTACCGGAGCTTCCCGACCAAGGAGGACCTGCTGGAGACGATCACGGGGCTGAGCCTGGAGCGGCTCGAACAGCGCACCACCGCAGCACTGCGCGAAGCCGACTCCTACGAGGCCTTCCGGCGCTATGTCCTCGAACTTTTCGACACGCTGGCGCACGACCGTCTGCTCGCGGAAAGGCTTGCGGACGCAGCCTCCCCGGCCGCCGCGTCCGTCATGGAGACGCTGGTGAGTGCGATGGAGACGGCGCGGGTGGCCGGGAAGCTGCGGGAAGACATCACACAGCTGGATCTGCGGGTGATCCTGTGCGGCACCGCCCTGCAGTTGGTGAAGCTGACGGAACGCGACCCCGCGACGTGGCGCCGCTACGGGGAGATGGTGCTCAGCGCACTGCGGCGCTGAACCGCACAAGGAAGCTTTCGCGAGGGCATTTCCAGTGCTCGTGATCGTCTTCGCAATCGGCTCGCGGGGTGAGGCAGTCGGGTTCCAGCCGGGTGACCGGTGCGATGGTGCCGCGGTGAAACCTGCAGGGAGGAGCGCGGTGCACGTGCACCGCCACACGCGCCCTCGTCGTATTCCGTGTCCCTGCTCACCAGGCGAGACAACCTTGTCGTCACGCGCAGACGCAAGCCCGGCCACGGCCGGTGCGGGTGTGGCACGTGTCTGCGACGGAGGGGTTGCCCGGCGGTCTTCACACCGCATTGACAGGTGATCAACACGCGCATACGGTTGCCCCGTCAAGCAAATGTGTATGCCGATCGGCAGGGCATACATGATACGTGTGAATAACTTTCGTAGTTCGTCCCCGTGTCGGCGGTATGGATCTGCCCGCCATGTTGGCACAAACCCACTAACCTCTCGGATGTGCCTCGGCGGTCGTGTCGGGCTCGTCCCGAGGTGTGGGAAGGACTGCGCAAAGGGTGTGAGCGCCTGCATACGGACGGTGGGGTGGCGGGATGCGGGCGGTCCGTCGCGCATGCCGTTCCGACCAGGGCAGTCCGATCGGCCTCACCACCCGTGCACAGCCGGGTGCACGTACTCGAATACGCTCTGGAGAGACTCCCGGATGAACCGCAAAACTCTGGCGCTGTCGGCAGTGGTCGGCCTGCTCACTCCGGCCCTCGCGGCGTGCGGCGGATCGGACAGCGGGAGCAAGGGCGGCGGCACCATCGTCGTGGGTACCACGGACCGGTTCGCCGCCACCAAGGACCAACCCGCGCCCCTCGACCCGGCCTACACCTACGACACCAACGCCTGGAATCTGCTGCGCCAGACGATCCAGACTCTGATGATCCAGCCCAAGGGCGAGGGTACTTTGGTGCCGGAGGCTGCCCAGAGCTGCTCGTTCAGCGACAACGGCAACGAGCGATACGTCTGCAAGCTGCGGGAGGGGCTGCGGTTCGCCAACGGCGACGACGTCACGGCCGCCGACGTGAAGTACTCCATCGAGCGGTCCTTGCACATCAACGCCGACACGGGTGTCGCGAGCCTGCTGAACACGATCGACACCATCGAGACGCAGGGTGACCGTGAGGTCATCTTCCATCTCAAAACGGCCGATGCCACCTTCCCGTACAAGTTGTCCACCCCGGTCGCGGGCATCGTCAACCCGAAGGACTACGAGGAGGGCAAGCTCCGCGACGGCTTCGCGGTGGACGGTTCCGGCCCCTACACCTTCAAGGCCGACGTCAAGGACAACGTGATCGCCGGCATCACCTGCGTCAAGAACCCCTTGTACAAGGGCAGCTTGAAGGTGAACAACGACGAGATCGACATGCGTGTGTTCAAGGACTCCGACTCCATGGGGGCCGCGATCGACAAGGGCGATATCGATGTCATGACCCGCACCATGACGCCCACACAGATCCAGGAACTGGACGCCGGTAAGGACCGGAACATCGACCTGGTCGAGATGTCGGGCCTGGAGATCCGCTACCTGGGCTTCAACACCGACGCACCCAGCGTGAAGTCGAAGGCCGTCCGCCAAGCCATGGCCCAGCTCATCGACCGCGGCGAGCTGGTCTCCAAGGTCTACGGCACCCAGGCCGAGCCGCTGTACTCGCTGGTCCCGGCGACCATCACCGGCCACTCCAACTCGTTCTTCAACAAGTACGGCAACCCCAGCGTCGCCAAGGCGAAGGCCCTGCTGAGCAAGGCCGGCATCACCACTCCGGTGAAGCTGACGCTGCACTACACGACCGACCACTACGGCTCGGCCACGAAGCAGGAGTTCGAGGTCCTGCAGAGGCAGCTCAACGACAGTGGCCTGTTCGACGCCTCCGTCCAGGGCCACCGCTGGGACCAGTTCCGGCCGGCCGAGAAGAAGGGCCAGTTCGATGTCTACGGCATGGGCTGGTTCCCCGACTTCCCCGACGCCGACAACTTCCTCGCGCCCTTCCTCGACGAGCACAACACCCTCGGCTCGCCGTACTCCAACGCCACCATCCAGCACACGCTGATCCCGGAGTCCCGCCGCGAGGCCGACCGGCTCGCCGCCGCCAAGAGTCTGACCACGATCCAGGACACCGTCGCCGACGACGTCCCTGTCCTGCCGCTGTGGCAGGGCAAGCAGTACGTTGCCGCACGCGACGACATCACGGGTGTCGCGTACGCTGTCAACTCGTCTTCGGTGCTCCAGCTGTGGGAACTCAAGCGCGGCGTGAGCGAATGACGGAGAGCGCGGGCACCGCGGTTCGGCGTACTGCCGGACCGGCCACGCCGGACGCGTAAGGCCGCTTTGCCGGGCCCCGGACACTTGGGTTGACAGCACGCACTGCGGCCGTGCGGGCGGTATCCGTGCGGGAGGCCGAGCGTCGGATTAGCGCCGACAGGCGGTGAGCGAGTCCGTGGGCGTTGTCAGCGTCGGACAGAACGGGTTCGCCGTGTCAGGGTGCGAGGACTCACCAGGAAACGGGTGCCGCAGCACTGGCCACAGAACCCGTTACCGCCCCCGTTGTCCGGGCCGCCCGGTGGGCCGCCCCCGACTCCCAGGACGCCCGCATGGAGAGCCCGTCGCAGTCCGCCGCACCAGTCGGCCACCGGCACCACGTCCCCGGCTCCGGCGCGCACGAGCAGCCCCGGCGCCTCACCGGGGGCAGGTGGACCGCGGAAGACCACATGGAGATCATCCGCAACGACCAGTACATCCTCCTCTCCGGTGGGGACACGCAGCAGACCTACACATGGCTTCAGCGCGTCAGGAGCGGAGAGACGGCGGCCGCACGGACGTATGTCGAGGAGCTGAAGGACCATGTTCCCGGATTCGGCGACCATGCGCGGGTGCTGGAGGAGCAGAGGGTTCTCACGCCCGAAGAGCACATGCAGATCATCCGCGCCCACGACTACGTCCTTCCGTCCGGTGGGGACACGCGTCAGACCTGCACGTGGCTTCAGCACGTCAAGAGGGGAGTGACGGCTGCCGCCCGGTCGCATGTGGAGGAACTGAAGGCGATGACGCCGGACTTCGGCGACGACACCCGGATTCTGGAGGAGCAGAGGGTCCTCACGCCGGAAGAGCACATGCAGGTCATCCGCTCGTGCCGTTACGCCCTTGTGCCCGGCGGGGCCACGCAGCAGACGTACAGGTGGTTCCACGACGTCAGGAGCGGTGCGACGCCGGTCACGCGGATGTACGTGGAGGAGCTGGCGCGGCATGTGGACGGGTTCGGCGACCATGCGCGGGTGCTGGAGGAGCAGAGGGTTCTCACGCCCGAAGAGCACATGCAGGTCATTCGCGCCCACGACTACGCTCTCCCCCGCGGCGGGGCCACGCAGCAGACGTACACATGGCTCCACAACGTGAAGAGCGGCGTGACGCCGGTCACGCGGATGTACGTGGAGGAGCTGGCGCGGCATGTGGACGGGTTCGGCGACCATGCGCGGGTGCTGGAGGAGCAGAGGGTTCTCACGCCCGAAGAGCACATGCAGGTCATTCGCGCCCACGACTACGCCCTTCACCGCGGCGGGGTCGCGCAGCAGACCTACAAGTGGTTTCACAACGTCACCAGCGGACGCAGTCGGATCGCAGAGGCCTATCTGCGTGAGATGGAAGAGGCGAAAGGGACGAGATTCCCTGCCGCCCAGGTGATTGAGGAAAAACAGGAACTGACCCAGGCCGATCACATGAAGATACTCCGGAGCAGGGGTTTCCATGTCTCTCCCCGAGGATCCACGCGGCTGACCTTCGAGTGGCTCATGAAAGCCATGGCCGGAGAGGTGAAGAACCTCAGGGCGAGGTACGCCATGGAGATCACCGCAATGATCGCCGATGTGGCGGGGCAGGGGCCGCGCGCCGGGGCGGACGGGCCGCCGTCCCCGGCACTCAGGCGGCGGGCAGCCCGGCGCTGAGGCCCGCTGGATCCGGGTGAATCGCCCGGTGCAACGTGGGCGACGACGGCACCGGCGAGCACGTACGGCCCTCAGCGACGGGGCTCACAGCAGCCTCCCCTTCACACGCTGCCCTGCACCCCCGCGTCATGGTGGGCTCTCTCGTCTGCGGCCTTCCCGTCAATTGACGATCGCCGTCACCTCGTGGCCGAGGCGGCGCTGATCGCCTGTGGCCGTGCCGCTTCAGAACTCGCCGAGGGAACATTCACCATGCTGTTGAGGGCGTCGCGGAGCGCGGCTCTTGTCGTGATGCCCAGTTTCGGGAAGATGCGGTAGAGGTGGGCGCTGACGGTACGCGGGGACAGGCGCATCTGCTCGCCGATCTCCTTGTTCGTCAAGCCGCTGGCGGCCAGGTCGGCTATGCGGCGTTCTTGCCAGGTCAACGAGATCGAGGGGCCCGTAGACCTGCGGGTGGAGACGCCGGTGGCTCTCAGTTCGGCCCTGGCACGTTCGGCCCATGCAGTCGCGCCGAGCCGCTCGAGCGCGTCGGCCGCCGGAGCGAGGAACTGCCGGGCCATCGCAGCGCCCTGGGTACGGCGCACGCGGATGCCGTGCGCCAACCGGATACGCGCCAACTCGAACGGGTACCGGGCGCCGGCCGGATGGGATTCGGCGCGCGTGAACATGCGGGCTGCTTCCTCGTCGTCGTCGGCTGTCATCGCCAGGGCGCCGAAGGTGATCAGGGCAAGCCGCGGAGAGATGCCGGGAAGGCCCGCCTCGCGTGCGGCCAGCGCGTGGGCCCGTGCCTGGTCGGCCCGCCCCGTGTGCAAGGCCGCCTCGACGAGGTCGAGCAGGGTCCGCGAGGCCTGGTAGGCGTAGGGCTGGAACGTGCCCGGGGCGGTGATGCCGATGGCGCAGAGGTACGCGGTCTCGTAGTCACCGTCGCTCAGCGCTGCCGTCACCCCGACGGAGTCGGCGACCTGGGTCAGGAACCCGATCCCGCGGGGGCGGGCCCAGGAGTCCACCACCGCCTGCAGGTCGTGCGCCGTCTCCGTGTGCCCGCGCATCGCCGCGAGCTGGGCCAGGTAGGCCCGGGTCTGATGGGCGAACAACTCGTGCCGGTGCTCGGCCTCCAGAAGCAGTGAGCGCTGTCCCGTGCGCTCGGCGGCGTCCCAGTCACCGACCGCCATCTGGTCCAGCATGATCAAGTGCAGCATGACCATCCCGGTGGACACAGCACCGGTCTCCACCTCGCGGGTCACGATGCGCTGCAGGTGCGGACGCAGTGGGCTCAGGACGTCGAGGTGGTATGCCGAGACCCCCAAACGTGTCACGTCCCATGGTTCCTGGTCCTGCAGGTACGCAGCGGCCTCCTCAACCCTTCCGGACCAGCCGGCGCCGTGCCGGACCACGTCGCTCCACGTAGCGCTGTACATGAGGGCCCGCTCGCTGACGCGGTCGCCGAGGGAGGCGAGCAGTCGGTGAGTGCGCTCCCAAAGGGCACGGTCCCCGGCGTACTGGCTCACGGCGAGCAGGAGGGTCACCAGCCGGTGGAGCATCTCTTCGTGCTGGTCGGTCTGCCCGTCGCGCAACCTCTCGATCGCGGCGGCGACCTGCTGTTGTGCCGAATGGACATCGCCGTCCTGGTACAGCGCTTGGTACGCGGAGGCCAGGACCGAGGCGGGGGAGTTGTGAGAGCCGGCCGCGGGGTCGCCCAGCACGAGTCTGCGCGCATGGCCGAGGCGGGCCGCGTGCCCGGCGATGAAGGCCGCGTCACCGAGTCGCCTGGAGCGGTCGGCGTGGTTCTCGCTCAGCTCGGCGGCGCGGGTCAGCCAGGTCACTGCCGTGAGGGCGCCCCCGCGCCGGGTCGCCGACTCGGCCGCCGTCTCCAGGACGCCTGCCACCTCCTCGTCGGGGTCAAGGGCGGCGGCAGCCAGGTGTGTGGCGCGCCGTTCGAGGTCGTCGCGGTGCACGTGTGCCAGCTCCTGGTGGGCGGCGCGGCGCTGGTTGGGTGTGGCCAGTTGTACGACGGTGGATCGCACGAGCGGATGTCGGAAGGCGAAGTCGCCGGTGGCCGGTTCGATCACCAGCAGGCCGCAGACCAGGGCCTCGTCGGCGTCTCGCATCCGGTACCGCGAGGGCGGGGTGGCACCGTCGCCGGGCCCGGCCGCGACACCGTCGAGCGCGCCTTTCAGCAGCTCAGTGCGGGTGGTTTCGCTCAGGGCGGTGATGCGCGCGCCGTAGACGTGCTGCAGCCGCAGGGGCAGTGGCGTGCCGCGAAGGGCGTGGGAGTCGTCGGGCGTCCGCTCGCCGAAGTGAGCGGCGGCGTGGGCGGGCAGCTCCAGCAGAGCCAGCGGGTTGCCGTGTGCCTGACTCAGTATGTGCCGACGCAGCTGTTTGCCCAGCGACGGGTGGTGGCGATCCAGCAGGCGGGCGGCGTCCTCGTCCGTCAGTGTGCCGACCGATGCCTCTGGCAGCGCCGAGGTGTCGAAGCGCGAGGCGATGTCTGCACGAACCGCCAGCAGCAGCTTCACCGGACTGCCGGTCAGGCGCCGTCCGACGAAGCCGCAGACAGCGGCGCTGGAGTCGTCCAGCCACTGAGCGTCGTCGAGAACCAGGAGCAGCGGCTGCTTGGCAGCGCTCACGGAGAGCAGGCTGAGTACCGCGATGCCGAGGGTCATGACCGACGGCGGCGTACCCTGTGTCCGGCCGAACACGGCGTCGAACACCGCCTGGGTGCCGGTGTCCGACTGAGAGGCGTCCGGGAGCAGCGGGTAGAGCAGCTGGTGCAGCCCGGCGTAGGGAAGCTCCGACTCGGCCTCGACCCCGGTGGCCCGGATCACGAGGTGGCCTTCCCCGGCCGCCAGGTCCGCCGAGTAGTCGAGCAGGGCGCTCTTGCCGACTCCCGTCTCTCCCCGGAGCAGCAGGGTCTGGCCCTCTGCGGCCCGTACGAACGAACTCAGCTGCGCCTTCTCCTCATCTCGACCGACGATCACGTTTGCTGACACCACGGCCCCCGCTCCTTAACCGCCCACGCATGAATGCCGAGTGCTGCAGCCCTCCGGATCGCTGGGCAGGGCCCGGGGCTACTGCCATCGGCTTTCAACTACCCGGTTAGTTGATTAGATCGTCCGGCGGCGAGGACTGTCAAGTAAACGGTTAGTTAGCTGTGCGCTAGGCTCGGCGCATGCAGCGCGACGCCGAAGCCACCAAGCAACGACTCATCGCGGCCGGTCGGGCCGAATTTGCCGCATACGGGTTGAATGGTGCCCGCGTCGACCGCATCGCAGACGCCGCACAGTGCAACAAGGCACAGATCTACCACTACTTCAAGAACAAGGCCGGCCTGTTCGACGCGGTCTGGGACGGCCTCGTCGTACAGATCGTGGACGGCCTGGCGATCGACGTGGAGGATCTGCCCGGGTTCGCGGCCCAGCTGAGCGACATGTACGCCGAGCATCCGGAGCTGCCCAGACTGATCACCTGGCAACGCCTGGAACGCGGCGGCGACCCGCTGAACGAGTTCGGGGTCGAGAACGTCCGTGTCCGGAGTGCCGCGATCGCCGAGGCACAGGCCAGAGGCCGGGTGTCGACCCGCTTCGAAGCCCGGGTCCTGTTCGCCCTGATGATCCACATCGCCATGCTCTGGGACGCCAGCAACCCCGAGGTACTGACGGTGGTGGACCTCGACGACCGCGCGCAGCGCCGCGAGATCGTCCGGCAGGTGATCGCGGCGCTGACCGGCTGAAGCGGCACTGACCCGGCATGGCAGGGCTTCCTGTGACCGGGACGTACTGGCGGCTCGAGGCCGGCCCTCGTGAGGGCCGGGTCGTGGGAGATCGAAAGGCTGCTGATCCCGCCGTCGATGATGCGGCCGCAAGGCGGTGGGACGCAGCACATCCCTGACGAGACGCTGTTCGCGGCTTGTCGGCCGGTTCCCGGTGTGGTCGCGCCCGACGTCCGGGGACGCGTGTACCCGGCCACGCCGCATCGGTTGGACGATGACGGCCCTGTCGATGGCGTCCGCACCGTCATCGGCTCCGTTCGCCTGCGCGCTGATCCGGATTGCCCTCGGGACGCTCCGTCATACCGTCCCCGGAGCCGGCAAAAGTGCTCGGGCCGGGACCGGCACCCAGTCGGCGCCGGCCAGGTGCCCGAACGCCTGGTCGCCGAAGTGGAACGCGAATCCGACTGTCCCTGGCTGTTCGAGTTCCGCCGCGATGCGCTTCCGCGCGGCCATCACCCCGCTCTGGTCCGCGTCGGGCCGTGAGGGCCACTCGGGATGCGCCAGCTGCGCCGGCGTGTGGAATACGTCCCCGAGCACGACCACCCGCTCACTCCCGGCGGATATGACGTATGAGGTGTGTCCCGGGGAATGGCCCGGAGTGACCAGTGCGGACACACCGGGGAAGATCTCTTCGCCGTCGTCGAAGGGCGTGTGTGCCGCACCTATGAGGGTGAGGACGTCCGCTTCCGGGGCGCCCGGGACCGTCATACCGCAGCTGTGGGGGGCCCACTCCTGTGCGGCGACGAGGTACCGGGCTCGGGGGAAGGTCTTCTCCGGCGTGAACGCCCAGCCGGTGTGGTCGACGTGCAGGTGAGTGAAGGCCACCACCTCGATGTCCTCGGGTGTGTGCCCGAGCGCGGCGAGCGTCTGTGGGAGCGCACCGCAGTCGCTGTACCCCACCAGGTCGCCGGAGACGTGGATCGGCCCGCGTACCGGCCCCATCCCGGCGTCGATCAGCAGGCGGCGGCCGTCGCGTTCGACCAGCAGACCGCCCGCTGACATGGCCAGCCGGCCCTGTTCGTCGAGCACTTCCGGATGGGCGTCCCAGTAGTCCGGGGTGAAGCCCGGGAAGAAGACCGAGGGGAACATGGCCATGGCACCGTCCACGACGTAGGTCAAACGCACGTCACCCAGCTCGAGCGACCTGACGGCAGACTGCCGGTTCAGAACTCCGATGTGCATGTCACTTCCCTCTCCTTCAGGGGCCATCTGGCTGTGACCGTCGGTCACGTGACTTCCGCCCGGCCGTCGCCTGTCGGGCTGCTGCGGGCCGCACCGCGGTCAGTGGACGGCTGCGCCCGTCCGGTCCTGGTGCTGCCCGTCCGTGGCGAGTTGTCCGAGGGCGTCGAGCACCGCGCACAGCAGCTCCTGCGCAGGGCAGCCGTCCGGGAGGCGGCCGTCGTCGCCGAACTGCTGGTGAGCCTGGAAGAGCAGGAACTCGGGCTGCTGCACGACGCGGGCGTTCATCTTGTGCAGCACCTGACGCAGGGTCAGCTGGGCCCGAAGGGTGCCGAAGGGGCCGGGGGAGGCCCCGATGACGGCGACCGGCTTGAGCGCGAGCGCGGGGCCATTGTCGCCGGCCGGGCGCGAGAGCCAGTCGAGGGCGTTCTTCAGCGCTCCGGGTATCGAGGCGTTGTACTCGGGCGAGGCGATCAGGACGGCATCGGCCTCGTGGACGCGGTGGCGCAGGTCGGTGACGGCGGACGGCGCGGGATGTTCCTGATCCTCGTTGAAGTGGGGAAGACGGCCGAGCCCGTCGTAGTGGTCGAAGCGATAGCGTGGGTCGAGGCGCTCCGCCTCCCGCAGCAGGGCGGTGTTCAGGGAGTCCCGGCGCAGGCTACCTGAGATGGCAAGGACGTTGAGGCGGGTCACGTGTTCTCCTTCGCGGTTCGGGCCGCGGCTCAGGGGGGCGGCGGGTGGCTGTCGGACGATGAGGGCCGGCCGCTGTCGTATCTAGGTGCGACCGCCTGGAGGAGGTGTGCGGGCCATCGCCCGGCTCGTGATCCATCCTCGACATGTCGGCGACGCACGTCCAGAACGGACACTCAAAAGTCGGATTGTGCGCCATGAACGCCGTATAGAGTGCCGGTTATGCGCCAGAGCCTTGAAGAGACGGAGCAACGTATCGCCGCCGCTCTGATCGCTTCCCCACGTGCCTCCTGGCGAGCGGTCGCCACGTGTCTGGGAGTGTCCGAACGTACCGTGGTCCGCCGCGTCGGCCCGCTGTACGCCGACGGCACCCTGCGCGCCACCGCGGAGCGCAATCCGATCCGGTTCCCCCACCTGGTGCCCATGGCTCTGCGCATCCGCTGCCGTCCCGACCGCATCAGAATGGTCGCCTCCACCCTGGCGCGTCGCCCCGACACCCTCTGGGTCGACATACTCGGGGGCGGCGACGAGATCAGCACCATCGTCTTCCTGGACGGCACCGAGGCACGCAACCGCCTCCTGCTGCGCGACCTGCCGGCCACCGCCGACGTCCACAGCTGGACCTCCCACACCCTGCTGCGGGTCTTCCCCGCCTCCCTCAACTGGGGTGCCCGACTACTGAAGGACGAGGAGGCCGCACGCCTGGGGGTGCAGCCGTTCCCGCTGAGTTCGCCGCCACCGGCCCCTCTGCCCTCCACGGACCTGACACTGATCCAGGCCCTGACCGAGGATGCTCGCGCCGACTACGCCACCCTCGCCCAGCGGACCGGCACCACACCACGCACCGTCCGTCACCGGCTGGAGGCACTGGTGCACGACGGCACGGTCCGCCTGGTCACCGAGACCGACCTGGCTCTGCTCGGACTGAGCACCAAGGCCCAACTGTGGCTGTCCATAGAACCCGGCGCCCTCCAGGCCGCCGGCGAACAACTCAGCCGCGAACCCGCCGTCCGCTTCACAGCCGCGACCACCGGACCCGCCAATCTCCTGGTCATGGTCACCACCACCGACCTGGACGCGCTCTACCGCTTCCTCACCGACACCATCGGCGCCATGAAACAGGTCACCTCCATCGAGACCACCCCCGTCCTGGCCACCGCCAAACGCACCGGCCTGATCCGCCCGGGCTTCTGAAGCCCCACTCGGACCGAAAGGTCGTTGCCCCGCCGGCCGGCGTCGGCCTGCTCACGGGCTGCCACCGGTAGGCGGCTACCGGCCGTCCTCCGGCACCGCGGGATCCCCGCGGTGGTGCTCACGGATCCGCGAACTTCCGCAATCCGCACCGCTGCCGGTCAGCCACCGTGGCCAGATTGCTCATACGTATGATGGAGGCAGTCAACATGTCTATGAACGACAATGTTTGAAGGGGTCATGGATCTTCAACTCAGAGGTCGACGGGCCGTGATCACCGGCGGAAGCCGTGGCATCGGCTTCGCCATCGGGCGGGCTCTCGCGGTGGAAGGCGCGTCCGTCGCACTGGTTTCCAGATCCGCCGGTCATGTCGAGGAACAGGCGGCACTTCTTCGCTCGGAGACCGGTGCCGAGGTCATCGGTGTCGCGGCCGACACGGGGGACGACGCCTCGGTGACGGAAATGGCCGGGGCGGTGAAGGACCGGCTCGGCGGTGTGGACATCCTGGTGAACAATGCCGCCGCCATGAATCCCGGGGCGATTCCGGAGGATGCCCTGGAATCCGAGATCAATGTCAAGGTTCGTGGATACCTCAGATGTGTACGCGCTTTCGCTCCGGAAATGACGGAGCGAGGCTGGGGCAGGATCATCAACATCGGCGGGCTGGCGGCACGGCAGACGGGATCGGTGACCGGTTCCATCCGCAACGTCGCAGTGACGGCCATGACGAAGAATCTGGCGGACGAACTCGGGCCCAGGGGCGTCAACGTCGTCGCTGTGCATCCCGGCGCCACACGGACTCGCACTTTCGTGGAGAATCTCGATCGCCGGGCCGTGGCCATGGGGCGCAGTGTGTCGCATCTGGAGCAGCAGTTCGCCGCATCCGTTTCCATCGAGAGAATCGTGGAGCCGCACGAGGTGGCGGCCGTCGTCGCCTTCCTGGCGAGTCCGCTCAGTGTGGCCATCAACGGTGATCCGGTCAACGTGGGCGGCGGGCTGAAGGGATCGATCTACTACTGATCTCGGCTCGTCAAGGTGATGCCGGGGTGTCCAGGGCAGGCCGGTCGCCCGCGTCGGCTCCAGGTGTGTCCTGTGGGCGGCCTGCGGGTGAAGCCCGCCTCGTCCTCGAAGCAGACGTGGCCCCCGCAGGCAGCCCGTGCCCGCATACCTGACACACCCGGGGTGGTCGGCGAGGATGTGAGGATCTCGGCGGCCGTCTTGTACCCGGTGCCTGGCCGTCAGCCGCCATACTCTCAAGGGGCCGAGAGCGCGGGTCAGAGTCTCCCGGCCGGCATGGCCATCAGGCGTGACAGCACGACGTCCCCCGATGCGTTCACACCGTCGTGCTCCCACTCGTTGGTCACCCACGCGCGGGCCGATCCCACTTCTCGAAGGGTGCGCAGGGACAGTTCGGCGTCGACGTACATGTCGTCGTGGTAGATGGCTGCCGCCAGCGGTACCTGGTTGGTGGCGAGCCTGGCCGGGTCGTACAACGGGGGCCACTCGGTCCACGCGGCGAGGGTCTCGGCGGCTTCGGCGAAGGGGCGCAGCGCTCTGATGTCCTCGAACATCCAGGGGTAGATCATCTCGCCGGTGAACAGCAGTGGATCGGCGTCTTCCGCGAACCTCGGATGCTCGATCGCGATGCGTTGCGCGGCCCAGTTCGTCGGCGTCGAGTCGTGGGCGAAGCACGGCTCCTGGAGGATCGTGAAGAGTGGGTTGTCCACGAACCCGGTCTGCTGCATGACCTGGAGCAGGAAGGTGTCGCTGAGTCGTCCGGCCGCGTCGAACGCCTCGTCGAGCATCCAGTGGACGCGTTCGTAACCGTCGCTCATCCCGAACGCCAGCCCGAGGGTCCGCAGTCGCCGTGATGTCAGCCTGTCACCGTCGGGAAGCAGGACGCGGCCGCTTTCGGCGAGGTCGGCGATCTGGTGGGCCTTCTCGACGTCCCCCGGGTAGCGGTCGTAGTACTCGCCGTTCTTGGCCTCGACACGGGGATAGGTGAGGCGGTAGACGTCCTCGGCCCTGGTGTTGAGGCCCGGGAGACCGCCGGTGACATGGCAGGCGCGCAGTCCTTCGGGCGCCAGGGACAGATAGGTCAGGGTGGTGAACCCGCCGTAGCTCTGGCCGAGAGTCTCTTCCTCGCGTATCACGGGCAACCACCCGGTTCCGAAGCTGAGGTGCTGCGACAGCGCATCGCAGAGGGGCTGGGCACACGGAGTCGACGGGTGCGAAGTTCCTCGGCCTTTGCGTGGACCGCCGCTTCCTAGCGTTCCAGCTCTTCACTCAACGACCCATAGCCGCCCTGCTCTTGAAAGATAGAAGACAGGACGACCACCAGCCACAGGCCCGCAGCACGGCCGCCGAAGCGATCACCAGACCAACTGCACCTTGCCGAGTGTGGGCAGCGAGTCTCGAGGCAGGAACATCGGGCAGGCCACGGCCTCCACAGCACGGATCACGTCGACGTAGGAGGTCGGCATGCACCGCGAACAGCTTGTCGCGCCCGCTCCAGGTGTCGCCGAGGCTCCAGGTAGCCGCTGCGCGCGGCGCCAGGACATGCGCGTTGCCGAGACCCGCCTCCGTCTTCCGCTGGAGACCCGCTGATCTGGGGATACCTCGTACACCGGCCGTGAATCAGCGGGCAGGAAGCCCAACGGCTCGATGATCTGCTTGGTCCGCTTGGTGTCGCCGTTGAACCAGACTCAACTGCTCCTGGGGCCTACTCATCGGGGTGGACGGCCTGGACCCCGGTTCCTTCGTACAGCTCGGGCGTCAGGGTGAGCAGGAAGCGGCCCATGGGGAAGTCCGCGGAGGGGCGGGCGGCGTGGATGGCATGGACGGCTGCCCGGGAGTGCCCGGCGCACAACAGCCCGGAGGCGGTGGCCGCCGCCTGCGTGTCGAAGGGCTCGACCGTGATGAACCGCAGCCCGTCGATGTAGGCGAGGAGACCGGGTCGCTCGGTGTCGCCGGCCGTGAGGCAGAGCACCGGGGCGTACAGGCTGCCCAGCCCGCCGGAGGCCTGGACGTAGAACGCGGCCACGGCATCGTTGTACGGGTCCTTGGGATCGTGCAGGGCGGTGGCGGTGGTGTGGTCCAGGACGACCGCGATCTGCCCCACTACGCGGCCGCCGGGTCCTGGCCGGCGCCGAGACGTTGAAGCAGGCCGCGGGCCTTCGCCTCGGCCTCCTCACTGGGGACCGTGCCCAGGACGGAGGCGAGTTCGGCGCGGGCCTGCTCGGCGCGCTCCGCGTACTCGGCCTCGGTCGGCCGGCCCTTGGCGAGTTCTTCAACGAGCTGCCGGATCGTTGTGCCCTGCTCGCTCGCCAGCGCGGCCAGCCGGTCGCGGGTGGCCGCGCTGACCTTGATGCTCGTTTCGTCTGCCATATCCACCACTCTACCGCCAGTAGAGGACTGGTGCGAGGGTCATGACCCCTGCTTCCCCCGGGCGGCGCGGACGCTTGCTTCCTGTGAATTCTTATCCGCGCGGCGCCTGCGGCCCTTCTCGCTTCTAGGTATCAGGCCGCGCCCGCTGGGGACTGTCTGCTGTTGTGATCAAAACCGGGTTTTGGGTCACGTTCGGGGCGCCTGTCCGGCAGGACCATGCCGGCGCTTTCCAGGCCCTGCTGGAAGAGGCGATCGCCGAGGCCGCCCGCAGGGACGAGATCGATAAATCCCTGGTCAGAGCGGAGTCCACCACGGACCGGGCGCATCACGACGCCGCCGGCATGCGGGTCAGCGACGAGAGCCTGGCTGCACTCGGGAGGCAGCCGCGGGAAAAGGGATCGACCGGGGGACAAGGTGGAAGGAGGGCGAAAGCGACCCGGCCCGCGTCGAACGCCGACGTATCCGCCGCAGGCGGCGGGCGCGGCTGAAGGCCGCCCTGCTCGGCCGGTCCCGCGGCGGGCTGACCAGCGCGATCCACCCGGCCGCCGATCGACGCCGCCGACCGATGGCGCTGGTCCTGACCGTGGGGCAGGCTGCCGACAACCCTCCGTTCATCCCGGTGCTCAACAAGGCGCGCATCCGCTTGCCCGTCGGGCGTCCCCGCACCCGGCCGCGACGAGGTAACGGGGGGTGCCGCGGGCGCTGGGCTGAGAGCGTACGCCTTTTGGATCATACAGTTGAGACACGGGTCCCTTTGGTCCCTGAACCGTGTCTGAACATGGAAACAGAGCTGGATGTAGCAGGCCGCCCGTGCGCACGGCCGCGCACGGCGACCGGAGGCCGTGTCCCCCTCATCGTCGGCGGCGGGACCGCAAGGCGGCTGCCTTGACGCGGTTCCCGCAGGTCCGCATCGCGCACCATTCGCGCCGGCGGCCGCGCGAGCGGTCGAGGTAGACCTGTGTGCAGTCGGGGTGCCCGCACTCGCGCAGAAGTTCCGCCTCGGCACCGGCGACCGTCTCCACCGCCTCGCGAGCCAGGTCGGTCAGGGCGTGGTCGGCCGTACCGGAGCGGCTGGCGCCCGCGGAGCCCAGGCACATCGCCACCGGCACCGAGGCGGCCTGCCGGTTCACCGCGGCGACCGCCACGGCGGGCAGGGACCGGCCGTCGAGACGCGCCGCGACCAGCGTGTAGATCGCCTCGCGCAGCGCGATCGCGGCGCGCAGGTCCGCCTGGCCGGATCCGGGCTCCCGGTCGAGCAGGCCGGACTCGACGAACCAGGAGTCGAGCAGTCCTGGGGTGGTGATCCGCTCGATCGGAGCGGGCGCACGCCGCGCATGAAGGGTGCCCACGAAGTCGAGCGCGGGCGTCCCGCACGGAAACACATGTCTCACGAGACTCTCCTGACAGGTGGCTGAACACCTTTCAAGAGTAACCGTCTTGACCGGTGACTGAAATGTATGGGAGTCTTTCATCACCGGCCAGACCAGTTACTGCTCGATGAGGACACCCCATGACAGTCGTACGCTTCCACCTCGTCTCCACGCTCGCCCCCAAGGACGTGCTGGGGGTGCTGACCGACTTCGGCCCTTCCCGCGCCGAGTCCTGGCCCACCATCGACACGGACCACTTCGAGGTCCACGACCTCGGCGACACCTGGGCCGAGGTCACCGAGGGCACCGCCGCGGCCTGGGAGCGGGCCCGCTACGAATGGCAGCCCGGCGGCGACACCGTCACCATCACCACCCTCGACTCCAAGCTCTTCGGCGCCGGCGGCGGCTGGGTGTTCAAGATGACCCCCGAAGGCGACGGCACCCGCGTAGACGTCGAACTCACCCGGCAGCCCGCCACCCTCAAGGGCAAGATGCTCGCCTCCCTGCTCCCCCTGGTCGCCCCCGGCTCCCTGCGCAAGTCCTTCGCAGGCCCCCTCCAGGCCAAATGACCCACAGCACGAGGGGCCGGCAGCGTCAGCTGCCGGCCCCTTCGTCGTGCCGCCGTGAGCGGGTTCAGTTCGCGGCGCCCAGTCCTGCGGTGAAGAAGTCGGTGAGCTTGGCGACGGCCGGGTCGACGTACTCCTTCTTGTCGTAGAGGTCGACGTGGCTCGCGCCCTCGAGCCAGTGCAGTTCCTTCGGGCCGGTGGCCCGCTGATGGATGTCGATGGCCATCCACGAGGTGACCGCGCGGGTGCCGACGATCTGCAGCAGGGGACGGTCGCCGATCAGCGGGACGGCGTAGAAGGCGTCGAACGCGGCCATCTTGTCGACGCTCTCCCAGACGAAGAACTTCGCGGAGCGCTCGTGCGCCCCGCGGGGCGTGCAGTAGTACTCGAAGCCGTCGACGCCGTGCTCGCCGCCGAGCGCGCCGGCCTGCTCGGCCGTCTCCGGGAAGATCGGCAGAACCGCCGGCTCCGCGCCGCGGGCGGCCGCGGTACGGGCCTGGGCGGCGGCGTCCAGCATGCCCTGGAAGACAGCGGGGTCCTGGGTGCCGTCGGCGCCGAGGCGGAACTGGCGGGCGATGTCGACGCCGCTGACGGTGGCCACCGCCTTGATCCGGTGGTCACTTCCGGTGGCAGTCAGCACGTAGCCGCCGGAGGCGCAGATGCCCAGGGCGCCGATGCGGTCGGCGTCGACCTCGTCGCGTGTCGTGAGGAAGGAGACGGCGGCCTTGAGGTCCTCGACGCGGTGCGCGGGGTCCTCCAGACCGCGCGGCAGACCGCCGGACTCGCCCTGGAAGGCGGAGTCGAAGGCGAGCGCGACGAAGCCCTGCTCGGCCAGCCGGCTCGCGTACAGGCCGGCCGCCTGCTCCTTGACCCCGCTGCCGGGGTGACCGACCACGACCGCGGGCCGCGGGCCCGACGCCGGGCTGTCAGGGGTGTAGAGGTGACCGGCGATCTCGATGCCGGCGCTGTCGAAGGTGACACTGGTCCTGGCCATGAGGGCACTCTCCTGAAGGTGACGCTGAAGTCTGGTCGCCGCCGCACCGGTCGGTGGGCTCGGTGTCCGCACCGTCCGTGCCGGGCACACATCCACCATGCGTTCTCCCGGCCGCGTCCGGAAGAGGCAGGTTTCTGCATAGGAAGGAATCTGCCCCCTCACACCTGTGTCGGGTCGGACCCGGCCGCATGACACTGGAGAAATGAAACAGACACCCGACTCCCACCTCGGCTCCTTTCTACGGGCCCGTCGGGCGCAGCTGACGCCACAGGAGTGCGGTCTGCCCGAGGCGGACTCCCCGCGCAGGGGCGCCGGGCTGCGCCGCGAGGAGGTCGCCCGGCTCGCCTCGATCAGCGTGGACTACTACACCCGGCTCGAACAGGGCCGGGTCCGGGCCTCCGCCCCCGTACTGACCACCCTGGTCCGCGCCCTGCGCCTCGACGACGACCAGAAGACCTACATGTACGAGCTCGCGGGCAGGAGCGGCCTACGCCCGCGCCGCCGCCGGGCCGCTCAGCAGCTGCGGCCCCCGATGCGCCGCCTGCTGGACCAGCTCACCGAGACACCCGCGCTCGTCCTCGGCCGACGCCTGGACATCTTGGCCTGGAACCCGGCAGCCACCGCCCTCTACACCGACTTCGCGGCGCTCCCCGCCGACCGCCGCAACTACGTGAGCCTGCTGTTCACCGACCCGATGATCCGGGAACTGCACCTCGCCTGGGAGCACGACGCCCGGGAGGCCGTCGCCGCCCTGCGCATGGAGGCCGCCACCGACCCCGACGACCCGGAACTCGCCCGCCTCGTCGGCACCCTGACCATCCGCGACCCGGACTTTCGCACCTGGTGGGCCGAACACCGCGTGAACGACGCCGGATACGGGACCAAGCACTACCGTCACCGCCTGGTCGGCGACCTCACCCTCGACTGCGACACCTGGACCAGCCCGGACGGCTCCGGACAGCGGCTGATGGCCCTCACCGCCGAGACCGGCACCCCCTCCCACGACGCCCTGCGCATCCTCAACTCCTGGACCGCGCAGGAGCCCGGCACGGAACGAACCGAGGACCTGACCCGATGAACACCTGGACACCGCAGGAGCGGACCCTGTTCACCGAGACCTACTCCCTGGTCCTGACCGCCGGGGACGGTGAGCGCCCCGGCGTGGAGATCGGCATGGTGCTCGTGAACGGCGAGCTGTACGTCCGCGCCTACCGGGGCGTTGGCTCCCGCTGGTACCGAGCGGCCCGGGAACACGGGCACGGCCGGATCCGGCTGGGCTCCGTGACCCGCGACGTCCTCCTGACGACGCACGGCCTCGAACTGCCTGCCGGACTCGACACCGCCTTCCGAGACAAGTACGGCCCGGTGGCGGACGCCCTCGTCGCCAGCCCGCACGCTCGTGCCGCGACGATCCGGATCGATCCTGTGTGAGTCTGCGCAGCCCGTCATACGAAGGGTCCGTGAGGCGGTGACACCTCCCGCCCTCACCGGGGCCCGACATGTGAGACCCGAGCTGAACATTCAGCCCACAACTGCTACGTCCCGCCACGTCGCGGAGTACGGCGCCGACCCCTTCGGCAGGTCGTTCCAGAACACGGCAGCGACGTTCCGCGCGTCCCGCGGAACACGTCTCGGGACCCCCTCGCACCGGCGCGCACCCCACGAACGCTGTGCTTACGTGTGACCACGCCTTCAACGGCCGGGTTCCGGCTCCTGCCGTGACCGTCAACTGATCGATATTTCCTGGCGGAACGCGGACCGAGCCTCATCTGGCACATCGGCCGCGCCCTCCTGCACGCACCCTCCGAATGACCCCCGCCGGATCAGCCTCGCTGGATCAGCCCGCGGATGACTTGCTTATCCATGCGTCACCTGTCAAAGTGGTGACGAACAGGGTTGCCGTCGTCGACCCGGTGCATGGCCAACGCCACACGTATGCCGTGCCGGGCACCCGATGACAAC
This sequence comes from Streptomyces sp. FXJ1.172, assembly GCF_001636945.3. NCBI lineage: Bacteria > Bacillati > Actinomycetota > Actinomycetes > Kitasatosporales > Streptomycetaceae > Streptomyces > Streptomyces sp. FXJ1.172. The sequence goes on from NZ_CP119134.1 coordinate 387,879, forward strand.
GCTTGCCGCAGGCCGCGAGTGTGCGGCGGACGAGGAGGAAGAACGTGAGGACCAGCAACCCCATCTTTTCCCGCTGGGGCGCCAGCCCTGACCCGGAGCAGGCCCACGCCCAGGCGCCCCGGCCGGTGGGTGCCACGGTCGGTGGCCGGCCGGCGGACGACTACCTGGCCAACCCCTACGCCCCCGGTCCCGACACATCGGCGGGGAGCACCCGGAACGCCATCACGATGGACGACGTCATCGTCCGCACCGGAACGACACTCGGCATCGTGGCCCTGACCGCCGTACTCTCCTGGCTGCTGCTGCCCGTCGACGAGGCGAACCTCGGCCGCTCCTACGGCCTCGCCACGGGTGCCGCTCTCGTCGCCTTCGTCCTCTCGATGATCCAGTCCTTCAGGCGGACGCCGTCCCCGGCGCTGATCCTCGGCTATGCGGCGTTCGAGGGTGTGTTCCTCGGTGTGCTCTCCAGCACGGTCTCGACGTACCTTTCCCCCGGCGTGGTCGTCCAGGCGGTGCTCGGCACCTTCGCGGTCTCCGCCGCCGTACTCCTCGCGTACCGGATGCGCTGGATCCGCGTCGACCGGCGGTTCGCCGGGTTCGTGGCCTCGGCCGCGACCGGTTTCCTGCTGCTGCTCGCCGCCGATCTCCTCTTCACGGCCTTCGGCGCGGGCAACGGCCTCGGCTTCCACAGCGGCGGCCTCGGCATCCTCTTCGGTGTCATCGGCATCGTGCTCGGCGCGGCCTTCCTTGCCCTCGACTTCAAGCAGGTCGAGGACGCGATCGCCTACGGCGCCCCGCGCGAGGAGGCATGGCTGGCCGCCTTCGGCCTCGTCACGACGCTGGTGTGGATCTACCTGGAGGTGCTGCGCGTGCTGACCATCTTCAACACCGACAACTACAACTGAGTTCCACCGAGTTCCCCGGCCCCGGAGGGGCACGCGCACCGCGCTTACCCCTCCGGGGCCTTCGCACGCGGGCCCGCTGCCTGAACTTCCCCGGCACCCGGCTCGTTCTGATGACGACGGCCCGACGGCCCGACGGCGAGAACGGGAGAAAAAGGTCATGAGCCCTCACGAGCAGTGTCCGTATCAGGACGGCAGGGTGGACCTGGGTCCGGCCTTCAAGGCGGACGCCCCCGCCCGGTACGCCCGGCTGCGGGAACTGGGCCCCATCCACCCGGCCGAGTTCCACCTCGGGCTGAAGGGCTGGGTGGTCGTCGGCCATGACCTGGCCCGGGAGGCGCTGACCCATCCCGCCCTGCTCAAGGACGCCACGCCCGCCGCAAAGGACCTGGCCGCCGCCGGTTACGTCCTGCACAAGCCCTCGGTCGGGCTCGGCGCGCAGATGATGGAGGCCGATCCGCCCGAGCACACGCGGCTGCGCCGGCTGGCCTCGGCCGCCTTCACCCCGCGCCGCACGGCCGAACTGGCGCCGCGCATCGAGCAGATCGCCCACGAGCTGATCGACGCCATGGCGCCCGCCGGCGAGACCGACCTCGTCGAGGCGTTCAACGCCCCGCTGCCCGCCACCGTCATCGCCGAACTCCTCGGTATCCCCGAGGAGCACCACGCGGACTTCCGCCGCTGGTCGAGCCACGCCCTCCAGGTCGCCTCGCCCGAGCACCGCCCGGCACTGGCCGGTCTGCACGCACTGCTGGCCGGCCTGATCGCCAACAAGCGGCGCGCCCCGGAAGGCGACCTGCTGTCCGCCCTGGTCGCCGTACGCGACGAGCAGAACGGCCGGCTCACCGAGGAGGAGCTGGTGGGCACGGCCATGATGCTCATCGTCGCGGGTCACGAGAGCACCGTGAACCTGCTGGGCAACGCCGTGCTGGCCCTGCTGCAACACCCCGGCCAGCTGCGGCTGTTGCGTGAGCGGCCCGGGCTGATGCCCGACGCGGTGGAGGAGTTCCTGCGCTACGACACCTCCGTCGAGCGCTCCACCAGCCGCTACGCGGCCCAGGACATCGAGCTGGGCGGGGTGCGCATCCCCCGGGGCGGCATGGTCGTCGTCGCGCTCGGATCGGCCGGGCACGACGCCCCGCAGGCCGGGGGCGGCGATCCCGCCGTGCTCGACGTGACCCGGCCCGGCGCCCGCCATCTGGCCTTCGGGCACGGCATCCACCACTGCCTGGGCGCCCCGCTCGCCCGGCTGGAGACCACGATCGCCCTGCGCACCCTGCTCTCCCGCATGCCCGAACTCGAACTCGCCACGCCGGCCGACTCCTTGAAGTGGATCGGCTCCGGCATCATCCGCGGCGTGCTGTCCCTTCCGGTGCGCTACCGCGTCGCCTGACGGCAGCCGCGGCACGAAAACGTCCCGGCCCGCGCCTGGAGGGCGCGGACCGGGACGGAACCGGAAGGGGTACAGCGGTCAGGCGGTCCCGGTACGCAGCCGGCGGGACTTGCAGGGCGGCGGCGTCGCGCCGGCCGGGGCGTCCTGGAGCAGGCGGTCCGGCAGATGTTCCAGGCCCGTGTCCGCTGTCGCCGACGGCGTCTCGTGCCCCCGGCCGTCCGGCCGGGGTTCTTCTGCCTCCGGCGCACCGCGGTCGTCCATGAGCCCTTCCGGCCAGACCCACTCCCCTTTCAAGGGGCATGCCACATCTTGTCCACTTTCCCGGACACGGTGCCTGTGCGCTCCGCCCCCAACCACCGCGGGTGCTGCCGATGCACTTCGGTGCAATGGGCAGGTGTCGTTCGACCGGGTTGCCAGGGCGAGCCGGGGATGCATTGGCCCGCCCCGCCCGCGGCCGTCGGCCCGGCCTTCGACCGCACGTGCCGCCTGGAAGGCGGGCGGACTCGAGGGCACGCCGTACCTCGTCGCTCTCGCGTCCTTCGCCCTGGGCGACGAGAACCGGGGCCGGGCCAACGTCTACGCCTACTACCGGCCTGCCGGACCGGAGGGGCCTGGGCGAGGGGCGCCGAGACGAGTAGTGGAGTTGCCGGGGTGCGGGCCGCGGTCAAGGTTTTCGGGGAACTCGGCGTCGACGAACCCATTTTCACCCCGACCATGGAGGATCCCGGAGAGGTGGCACGACTGGCGGATGCGGTCCTGTAGGCAGACACGCCCGGTACACCGGTCTCAGGTGTCTCACCCGTTTTGCGTGACGGATGGTGCCGCCCGCGGCGCATGCCAGGGTCCGGCCGGACCCCGGCATGCGGGACGAGTGCGCAGGTCAGCCGGAGGTGTCCGCCGGACCCTACTTGATCAGGGTGTACATGACAGAGCGCTGCTGCTTGTGCCGCTGGATACGTCCCTTGGCGACCAGGGACTCGAGGGTGTTGCGCACCACCTGCGGTGTGGGATTGCGGTCCGGGAACTTCTCCAGAAGCTCGTCCCGCAACTCCTTGGCCAGACGCGGCTCGTCGTACTTGCCGAGCAGGTCCGCCAGCAGGTCACTGAGCAGAGGCTGACGCGACTTCCCCTTCGCGCCGGCCTTCGCCGAGGTGCCCGCCGGCGTGCTCCCGGCCGTCGCCGAGCGCCGCGAAGTGGCTGCGGCGGAGGCGTTCTTCGCCTTCGCGACGACGGGCTCGTCCTGCAACTGCTCGGGCAGGCGGGATGCGTCCGCGAAGCCCTCGTACCGCCCCGCGAGGTTCAGGATGTCTGCCAGGAGGGCCTCCTCCTGCTTCAACACCGTGATCCTCTCCGTCAGCTCCTGCTGTCGTCGGCGGTTCTCCTCCAGGTCCGACGCGGCTTGTTCCACGTACCGCGACCGGAGCGTGGCGGCTGACTGGCTGGTCACAACCGTTCACTCCCTCGATATGGATGACGTTGCGCATGGTACCCACGCGGAGGGGCCCGTGCGGATAGGTGTCGACGCCAGACGGTTCTTCGGGCATGTTCACCCTTCACGACAGTGCGGCGGACCCGGCCGGCACCCGGTCCCGCCTGGGCGGTCGTACGCGGGTGCCGGCCGGTCGGGTCCGTGTTGCGCGGCCGCTCGGCGAGGAAGGACGGCCACGTGCCCGCTTGGAATCCGGTATCTCACCCGACGGCGTGCTCACGGGCCGCCCGGACGGCCTCCTTCACCGAGCCGTGGTGCGCGGGGCCGTGGCCGGGCAGGAGGAGGTCCGCGTCCAGTCCCTCCAGGACGGACAGGGAGTCGAGAGCCCGCGCCCGGTCGGTGTGGAACATCCCCGGCAGCAGCTGTGGCCCGCGGACACGGGACGTGGGGTGCGCGGTCACCAGGGCGTCGCCGGTGATCAGAATGCCGCTTTCGGGCAGGTGGTAGGCGCAGTGGCCCTTGGTATGTCCCGGAGCGTGCACGGGTATCGGCGCCCCGGGCAGGTCCAGGGCACCCGTGGTGGGGAAGGCCTGCGGCTCATGGACGGGAACGTGGGTGGTCCCCCCCGGCCCGCAGTGCGTGTCCACGGAAGCACACCCGGCCGCCACCCTTGCGCGAGTACCTGACCGACGGACACCTGGTCGAGGAAGTCGCGACGGGCGTGCGGCACCTCCTCACGGTGCATGAGCACGGGCACGCCGTAGGTGGCCCGCAGGTGTTCGGCCGCGCCGATATGGTCGTTGTGCGCGTGCGTGACCAGGACGGCGGTCACGGAGCGCGGGTCGAGCCCGATCGCCAGCAGCGAGCCCAGCACGGCGTCGCGGTCGCCGGGGTAGCCGGTGTCGATCAGGGTACAGCTGTCGCCGTCCCTGACCACGACCCAGTTGGTGTTGCTGCCGGACACCGTATGGACGTTGTCCCCGACGCGGACGATGTCGTCCTCATGCAGAAGCCTCGTCATGGCCTTGGTGATCCTCTCGACGTGGTGGGACCCCGACAGGTCCGGTCACCGGATGAGCGGCCTCTCCTTCGGCGCCGCACGCCGACGCGGTGCGGGACATCTGGCGGAGGAGGGGTCATTTCACTGTAGGATGTCTTCATCCAATAAGATCACACGTGTTCAGGAGTCCAGGTGTGCACTTGTGTCCGGTTCTGAACACACCTGGCGGCATCCGGGCCGCAGGGTGCCTTCAGCCGACTCCGCCTTCCTCCCCGGCCGTTCCAGCGCGCCCACGTACCCGCACACCGAGGGAGGGCGGGAGTCGCGCACGGCGTCGCACACGGACTCCCGCAGCGCCATGACGGCGTCCCGCAACTCCGCCGGCAGGGGAGCGTGCGCCGAGGTGGACCGCGCACCGGGACGGCTGTGGCCCCAGAGCGGGCCCTGCGACCGCGACCTCGATGTCTCCAGGAACCCTGCCGTCGCCTCCCACGTGCCCACCGCGCTGTCGGCCTTCAACACGCCGGGCTCCCGCACGGAGGCGAGGCCGGAGACCACCGCGCGGGCTTCGCCCACCAGCCGGCGCCAGCACACCGACGGGGTGTCGGGGACTGTGTCGGGCGAGACCGGTTCGTCCCGGTGCGCGGGCTCCGCGCACCGCGGCAGCCGGAGGTTCGCGGCCATCATCACGGCAGTGGCGCGGGCCGCGACCTCGGCGCGGGCCGTCGTCAGGGCTTCCAGGACGCTGTCGCCGAGCTGCGGGGCCAGCATCTCCCGGAACCGCTTGTCGACGAAGCCGATGCCGGCGGCGCGGCCGTCGGCATCCACGGTGACCTCCACGACGCCGTCCCTGGAACGCGCCGTCACCGACAGCGCCCTCATCTGTTCCCGAGCCCTGGCCAGGGTTCCATGCTGCTCGGCGAAGTCGGCAAGGGCTTTCTCCAGACGGCTTCCCGGTGGCGTGTTCATAGTCCTCCTCTGCCGCTGAAGCCACCCTCAGGCGGCATGACCTCGGGGCGGCCGTGCGGGCTGCCGCTCCCCAGGCACCTTCCCGGTGTCCGCTCGCGTTCGGCTCGCGCGGTCCCCGTCCCCCTGCACACGCCCCACCTCTCCGACATGCTCGCCGCATGCCACCGGCGGAAGGAAGAGGTCGGCCGTGCCGGAAGCGCACCCGGACCGAGGGCCCCTCCGATACATGAAGGACACGAGGGGACCGCACACTTGGTTCACACGCCGGGAAACGACGGGACCCGCCTTCGGCGTCAGAGAACACGCGGGCTCCGTCACACGTAGGCCGGTATGCTCCGTGCCGAGTTCTTCGCCGCCGCGGCCGTCCTCCCGTCGCGCGCTGCCGTGGACCGGGTCCGTCGACCGGTGCCACGGTGCCGCGCACACGGACGGAGGTGTGTCCGGAGCGACGGGAGCGACCCCATGCCGGACCGCGCCGGGCCACCGCGGACGTCCGCCGCGCCGGAGCGCCCCCCCACCTGGAGGATCCTTGTTCAGTATCACCGTACGTGACCACATGATGGTCGCCCACAGCTTCCGCGGCGAGATCTTCGGTCCCGCCCAGCGGCTGCACGGCGCGACGTTCGTGGTGGACGCGACCTTCCGGCGACCCGAGCTGGACGACGACAACATCGTCGTCGACATCGGTCTGGCCACTTCAGAACTCGGCAAGGTGATCGGAGGGTTCAACTACCGCAACCTCGACGACGAGGAGCAGTTCGACCAGATCAACACCTCGACGGAGTATGTGGCCAAGGTGATCGCCGACCGGCTGGTCGCGGCGATCCACGCGGGGACGCTCGGCGAGGGCGCCCAGGGCATCCGCGAGGTGGCCGTGACACTGCACGAGTCGCACATCGCCTGGGCCAGTTACGAACGCGGCGTCTGATACACGCGCGGGAGCCCGTGCCACCGCGTCGGCGGCACGGGCTCCGGTGACTCCTGGTACCGCTCAGCCGCGAACGGTGACCGAGCAGACAGTGACACACACCTGGGGCCGGGGCGTCGGGCAGACACGTGTTCCATACAATTGCTCCATGGCCGTCACATGTGTTCTCTTTGAAGTGAGCCAAGACCAGGTACGACGAGACGGCTCGACACGGGTGACATGCAACTCGCATCTTGGCGGTTGTTCGGATCCCGATAAACGGGGAATTGACGCGGCGGGCCCACAAATCCCTGGTGGGACGGGGTCTTCCGGTCCTGCGCTACTGGATCGGTGGCATATGTGTTCGCCGGTCCGGGGCGCGGCACTCGGACGACACAAATGCAGCATTATTCCGGCACCCGGCGCTGCCTACAGTGCGAACGCGGGGGTTGCATCCGGCCTCCGGTCGCCGCACGACAGAGAACCAGGATGGTCCAGAACACTATGGCTACGCCCCACACAGCCATGTCCCGATCTGATCTGCTCGGCACGATCATGAGGGAACACCGGGACGGTCTCGTCTCGTACGCCGAGAAGATGCTGGGTGACCGCGGACTCGCCGAGGACATCGTCCAGGAGACCATCATCCGGGCCTGGCGGAACATCGACCGGCTGCTCGGGATGGAGGGGTCGGTCCGGGGCTGGCTCTTCACCGTGACCCGGCATCTGGTCATCGACTGGGTGCGCAGGCCCCACGCACGTCGGGAGGTCGTCGGAGTCAGCTACAGCGACCCCGTCCTGGGCACCGACGGCACCGATGCGGTGCACGACGTTCTGGTGGCCAAGCCCCTGCTGCGCCAGCTGTCTCCCGAACACCGCGCCGTGCTGGTCCACATCTACCTGTGCGACCGCAGCATCCAGGAAACCGCCGGCATCCTCGGAGTGCCGGCCGGTACCGTCAAGAGCCGCCAGCACAACGCCCTGCGCAAACTGCGGAGCGCGGCTCGGCCGGAGGCGGCCTAGCGGCCGCCCAGCGGTGCCGGCGGGAATCGTGCTCGCCCCCACCGGCGCATGTTCGCCCACCGGGCGAGTTGTCTGACGGGTGTGGTGGTGGGAAGGTCCGCCATCATGCCCGGGCGGGCCGTTCCGTCAGCTCTGTTCAAGCGGCGGAACACCGTCCCGCCGCTAACCGCCGCGCTCTCCTCCTGGCGGCTGCCCCGGCGCGCCTGCCCGTCAGACGCACCGTGGGCCGCCCGAAGCGTGACTCTCCCTCTGGCGGTCGCCCGACCGTCGGCCGGATCGGCGGCACCGTCCGTCCGGCATCGGTCCCTGCGGACGGCACCCGGCCCTTCGGCCGCAGGTGCGCGCCACCGGCGACATCCCCGTGGCCGGCGGCCCGGCCCGGGACGTGGGCACCGCTGTGGTCGCGGACCTTCTTGGCCCGGCCCCATCCATGCGGCGGCCTCTCCCAGCGGCATCCGCACGGGGCGCCGGATCCCCGGAGCGCCCCCCGGGTCAGAAGCGGGTCGAGTCCAGGCACGTCTCCAGCGCCGAGGTCAGCTGACGCCGGAACGCCTCGCCTCGGGGATGGTGGCTGCTGATGGAGCGGACGAGTTCCGGCAGCAGGTACTGCTCGGCGACGATCCACTCGGCGGCGTCCGTGCGTCCGGCGAACCACTGGGGCCGCACACCCGGCCTGGGCGGCGGCAGGATCACGGTGGACCGGTGCGGCGCGAGCAGCGCGGTGGCGGCGTCGGCGCTGTACAGATAGTGCTCGAACATCCGGGCAACTGCCTCGGACCGTACGGTCTGCGAATCGAGGAGCGAACTCAGCTCCCGCGCGTAGGTGCGCAGCAGTTCATGACACGTGTACCTGCCCGCGGCCAGTTCGACGAGCAGACAGCGGTCCATCAGCTCGGCCACGTCCTGCCGGGTCCTGCGCAGGTCCGTGCCGGCCAGGCTGGCGGCGGCCTGCACGGTGATGTCACGCGAGGGGTGCAGGCTGAGCAGCCGGAACAGCCGTGCGGCGCTGCTGCCCAGCGCGTCGTAGGAACTGTGGAACGAACTGCGGGTATTGGTGCGGGCGTCGCGGCCGGACAGGGCGTCGAGACAGTCGTCGGTGTCCTTGAGCCTGGCCGCGAGCGAGGCCAGGGGGAAGTGGGGCTGCAGCAGTGTCCGGGTGGCGGCGACCGCCAGCGCCAGCGGCAGCCCGCCGCACAGCTCCACGATCTCCATCGCGGCGGCGTACTCGGCTCTGATCCGGCCGGTGCCCAGGCGCCGGTCGAGCAGCTCGAGCCCCTCCTCGCGGGTCATGGGCTCCAGCGTGATGATCCGGGCGTTGTCCGTGACGGCCAGTCCTTCCATCTGCCGTCGGCTCGTGACGACGGCAAGACAGCCCGGCGTGGCGGGCAGCAGGGGACGTACCTGTTCGCAGTCCACCGCGTCGTCCAGGACAAGCAGCAGCCGACGCCCGCTCAGCGCGCTGCGGTAGGCCGCGGCGAGCGCTGCGGCACTCGAGTGCGAACGGTCGCTCTTCACACCCAGCGCGCCGAGCACCTCGGTGATGGCCTCGGCCGGGTCGAGAGGGGAACGGGAGGTGTGGTGGCCCTGGAGGTCGACGTAGATCTGTCCGTCGGGGAAGTGGTCGGCGACCATGTGGCCCCAGTGCACGGCCAGCGTCGTCTTGCCGACGCCCGCCATCCCGCAGATGGCCGCGGTCATCGTGGGCGGCCGGCTCTCCCCTTCCAGCGGCAGCAACTCCAGGCACTGGTCCAGCGCCTGCTGACGGCCGGCGAAGGAGACGCAGTCCGCGGGCAGTTGCGCGGGCCCGTCGGCCTCCCTGGCACGGGACGCCGCAGCGACCGGGTCCCGGGGCACCCTGCGCTGGAGCAGGTGCTGCTGGGCGGCGCGCAGTTCGGGACCGGGCTCGACGCCCAGCTCCTCGGCGAGCGCGCCGCGGATGTTCTCGAACTGCCGCAGGGCTTCGGCCTGTCGGCCGGTAACGGCGAGCGCGCCGATTAACCGGGAGTGCAGGGCCTCGTCGAAGGGGTGGCTGTCCACGGCGTGCCGCAGTACCGCCAGTACCTCCTCCGTCAACGCGGGAGCCGCGGTCAGGACGGCGTCGGCGGCTTCCTTCACCGTCGCGACGAACTCGTGGCCGACCGAGGTGAAGACCGGGTGCCGGGCCACCGAGGTGCCGGCGGCGACGACAGGACCGCGCCACAGCCGGAGGGCTTCGACGAAGTCCTGCGCGGCCTGGGCCGGGGCACCCCCCTTGACCGCGAGCTGAGCCTGGGCGCGCAGGTCACGAAAGCGCAGCAGGTCCGAGGTCGAGGTGTCGACCAGCAGGCGGTATCCGCCGGCGGCGCGGACGAGGTGTTCCCCGTTGGTCCGGCTGCGCAGATCCGGTTCGAGTGTCCTGCGCAGCGCGCCGATGTGCCGGTGCACCACGTTGACGGCGCTGGTCGGCGGTTCGTCGTCCCACAGGATGTCCACCGCTTCGCTCAGGGTGAGCGGCCCGGGCGCGCGCAGGAGCAGCAGGGCGAGCAGGGCGAGCCGCTTTGGGGGGCCCAGATCGATCTCGGTGTTCCCGCGAATGGCACGTACGGTTCCGAGGATTGAGTAGCGCACTGTCGCGTCCATCTCGCGGCTGGCCTCGCTGTTTCTCATCCGGTGCTGCTGGTTGCCCGTCCGGTCTGTCGTCACAGCAACGGTGGAGGGCCAGGCCGTGTCCTGCCGAGGAATTTGTGGCCAAGACCGCGAAGTGTAGCCATGTCGCGTGGCATGTTTCCGCAACCGGTGAGGGGCGCGGGCGGGGTGCCATGGACACCCTGTACGCGTACGGAGCGAGCAGACATGTCATAGACCTCGCAGCGGGTGGGACGGCTTGCGGGGTGTGCCGCAACGATGCCGTCGTGGCGCGGGTGTCCGCCGCGGACCGGCTCCGCACGGAGTCCGCCGCCGGGACGGCTCCCGGACGTTCCGGGTGCCGCCACCAGGCTGTCAGTCGATACGTGTCGCGGAATCGGTTCGCTGACTTGGCATTTCTGTCGGGTTCGCGTCCGAGATACGTCACTTGACGGTCGGGGTGTGACAGGACCCATGCAGCACATGCTTGCCTCCTCGCAGGAGCAAGTAACCACTTTAATAGGTGACAACAGTCTCACGAGATCCGTCACCCGTCAAGACGGTTACTTGAGGCGGCTGGTGCCGGTGAGAAACGGACGGCGTGCCGGTGGCGCGAGGCGGCAGCGGCCGACGCCCCGGCGGCGGCCCAGGCGTCTTCGTGCGGACGGTGAACCCCGCCGTGGCCCGTTCCGTTCATCCTCATGACGGGTCTCCGCCGACCGGACGACTGCCGTGAGAGCCTGCCTCGCCGGCGGAGGGGGGTCCGGGCACTGCAGCCGAGGCGGCCGGACGGACAGCCCGCGCCAGCGGTCGGGCGGCACCCGGCCGGGGCCCGGCACACTCGGCTGCGGGACAGCGGTCCGGCCCGCCGCTCGCGGGCCAGGCCGTCATGCCGGTAGGAGGAGGAGCACCCCTTGTACGTCCTGGTCCCTGACGATCCGGTGTTCTTCTCGAAGTTCCAGAGCCTGGAAGAACCGCTCCTTCGCCACCTGTACCGACTGCACAGCGAGGGTCTTGGGTCCGACGACGAGCGGATCATCTCGGATGCCTACGACAGCTGGGTGCAGGTGCTGCTGAAGCTGCCGCTGTGGTCCTGGTGGCACACGGGCGAGACGTCCGCGGACCTGTCGGCCGATCGGCCGCGGTACGCCCTGTACAACGCGCGCGGCGACCAGCTGACGAGTCTGTACCCGACCGAGCTGGCCGCGGCCGACCTGGGTCACCTGACGGCCTGTCTCGATCTGTTCGTCGAGGCGGGCAGGGTGCGGCGGGGCGGACGGGAACGGATGTGTGCCAAACCGTCACAGGGGGAGCAGGGCCTCATCGACGTCTTCCGGCGCGTCATGGACGTGCTGCTGCTGCCTCCTCCGGAGGGCCTCCTGGACACCCTGCGGCATGTGGTGCCCCAGGAGGTCGCCGTCTCCGTGACCCTGCCGGAGGAACGGGAGGCGGAGTACTGGGAGTTCTGCGAGGAGATCGTGACCATCCTGAGTTCGGGCGACTCATTCGCCTTCCGCAGCCACCGAGCCATGTATATCTGAGTAGCCCCCGGAGCGGCGATCGGATGCCCGACCCGCCGTCGTGCGATGCCCGACCCGCCGTCGTGCGAAGTGCGCTGAACCTTTCGGGTCCGCCACAGCGTCTTCCGGTCGGAAGGCTCTGCCGCCGGACACGCGGGCGGTGGAACTGCGACAGGATCCGGAGCCCAGCCACACCACGAGTGGTCGCGTCCCGTCCCCGCACTGGCGGTCGGAGTACCCTTCGGGCCGCCGGTGCGCGCACTCGTCCGAGCCGCCGGTGAGCACAGGACGTGTGCCACCGCCGCCGCCTCGTCCGCGTCCGCGGCGCACGGCCCCAGGAGACGGATCCTCCCGGGCCGGACCGCGGATCCAGGCCCCATCCGTCCCGGAGGCTGGTCGGCCGCGGCCCGCTTCCGTATCCCCGTGACGGAAGCGGGCCGTGCGCCCGTCGTGGGGGGGGGAGGGGGGAGGGGAGAGGCCGGACATGCGGCGGACCGTGCCAGACCGGCGCACGGTGCGCGGTGTGCTCCGGCCGCCGTGCGGTGTACGGCGCGAGAGCCCGGTCGCCGGGGTGCGGCCGTCCTCGTGTCGGGGAAGAGCACGAGGACGGCCGTCCCGTCCTGCGACCAGGCCAGCCAATGAACACACTGGACGCAGGAGCTCTTCTCTGGGGCAACGGGATTGAAGGTATGGCGGGTTCACGGATCGGCCGGGGTTGTCGCGCCGGATGTCCGCGCCCTCCTGCCGGGTCGGCCCGGCTGCCGGTCACGAACGGACAGACCGTCACATCCGCCGTCGTGAGAGGCCTGTTGGTTTGTCCGGCGTACTCGATCCCGCGTGGACCGGAGTGCCGGATGACGAACGATCCGACGGCGGGGGGGGGGCGAACCTCATCGCCTCGCTGCCCCGGGCCGGCGCCGGGCCTGTCGTGGTGGTCGGTGCCCATCTGGACAGCGTCAGCTACAGTCCGGGCGCGGACGACAACGCATCCGGGGTGGCGGTGGTCCTGAAGACGGTACGGCTGCCGGCTGCGGCGCCCTTACCGCCGCGCGTCGTCCTCGCCGTGTTCGACATGGAAGAACTCGGACTGATCGGGGCCCGTCAGGCGGCCCGCGAACTCGGCCGCGGTGCTGACGTGCGCGGGATGATCTGTCTGGAGTCGGTCGGATACTTCTCGGACGCCCCGGGCCCCAGCGGCTTCCCGTCGGCTTCGAGAGGCTCTTCCCCGGACGCGGCCCGGGCCGACGGTCACCGGGGCGACTTCACCCCCGTGGTGCACCGGCGTTCCTCATCCCGGGCCGCCGAGACCTGGAAGCAGGCCACCGCGGCGGCACCCACCGCGGTGACAGGTCTGCTCTTGCCGGACCCTCGGACCCTCGGACCCTCGGACCCTCGGACCCTCGGACCCTCGGACCCTCGGACCCTCGGACCGACGGTCCGCTCGGCCTGCTGGTCTGGCCTCTGTCGCCGCGGTCACCGCCGCGACCGCCGTGTCCTGGCCCGACACCGAGCCCGTGCCATGAGCGGGCACGGCCGGGGTATGACCGTGTACCCCACTCACACCTTTCTGTGGCAACATGTGTGTGTACAGGCGCGACACGTATGTCGTAGCAGTGCTCCTCCGGAGGCCTTCATGTCCGCATCGCCCGAATCCGCCACACCTGCCTCGGATCTTGTTCTGCGGCTCGGTGAGAACCCGGTGGCCGTTCTGGAAGCCGCCGTGTGGGCGATGGCCGCGATCGTGAGCGTCCAGCGGCAGGCCTTGTCGGAGCCCCTTGCGGACGTGCTCCTGCGTGACCCGCAGCGCACCGCGGTCCTGGAGAGCGTGGGTCTGGTCCGCCGGGGCCCCGACGGGTACGTCGTGCACCCCTCGCTCGGGCAGGTGGACGTGGCGACGGCACACAGTGCGGTGGAGGCGAAGCTCAGCTCGCTGCGGCAGGCCGTCTCCGCCGCCGCTTCCGACGCGGTGGGCACGCCGGAGGGCGGCTGGGGCGCGCAGAGCGATGAGGTGCTGCTCAGCCAGGGGCGGGCTTCCGCGGCGACCGGCCGTGCGCTCGCCGGGAAGGTCGTGCCGCGGCTCGCCGGGTGTGCCGAGCGGCTGGCGGCCGAGGGCAGTCGTGTCCTCGACGTGGGTACCGGTGTCGGCGCGCTGGCCCTGGCGCTGGCCGAAAGTCTTCCTCGGGTGCGGGTGGAGGGTATCGACGTGCTGGAGCGGGCGCTGGCTCTGGGGCGGGCAGAGCTGGCCGCTGCGGATCCGGCGGTGGCCGCCCGGGTGTCCCTGCGCCACAAGGACGTGGTGGACGTGTCGGAGAAGGAGGCCTATCAGTTGGTCTGGCTGCCGGCGCCGTTCCTGTCGCAGGAGGCGCTGCGAGCGGCTCTGCCCCGTCTCGCCGAGGCGCTGGCGCCCGGGGCGTGGCTGGTGGCCGGGACCAACCCGGTCGCCGAGGACGCGCTGCTCCGCTCCGTGGGCCGGTGGACCGCGGTGCGTGGCGGCGGCAACTCCTTCGACACGGCGCGTATGACTGAGGAGTTCGAAGCACTCGGACTGGTCGAGACGAACACCTTCCCGACCGTTCCGGGCGGTCCCGTCCTCGTCGCGGCCCGGCGCCCCCAGCGCTGAGCCGAGGACCTCGCCCGCCGCGCGTCCCGCCGGGCGGGCGGGCACGGGCCGGCGAGCGGCGGTGATGCGGAGGGCAACGGACGGTGGACGCTTCCCGGAGGCGGCCGGCAGGCCGGGCGTGGTACGACGGCCCGGTGGCCCTGGGGGAGCCTGTTGCGATCAGTCGGACTGCGTGCTGGGCCCCTGGAGCAGGGCCGCGGTGGCGACGTCCCAGTCGATCTCGGAAAGCTCTTGACCGGCGGGGACCAGCTCGTAGGTGTACGCCAGCCACTCCGCCAGTGGAGGCACGGGCAGTTCGAACAGGGCCGCCATGTCCCGGGAGGCCAGTTGGAGCAGCACGGTGGCCCGGTCCTCGGGGTGCGACGGCCAGATCCGGACGTCACTGAAGCCGCTCACCGAGTACAGCCCCTGTCGCAGGAGGTCGCGGCCGATCCGCCACATGACTCGCGGGCCGCCCTTGATGAGGAACTCCACGCACACGATCAGGGGCGACTCCGGGTCGAACCGGAACTCCGCCCTGATGGGCTGCCGGGCGGAGACGTCCAGCACGCGCTCGATGTCCAAGATCAGTTCAGGGCTGTCGTACGGCCCTGTCCTTCGGGCCTGTGCCTCGGGTCGGTTGCCGCTCATGACGAGTTGATCCTTCTCTCCGGCGGGTGCTGGCCCGGCCTACTCTTGTCCTCGCGGCATCGTCGTACATAAGCAACTTGACCGTCCAACATCACAGTCGTAAACGGTGAGAGGGACGACCGGTGCCCGTCAGGCGGACCGCTGTCCGCTTTGGAGCAACCTGTGCGGTGCGGCCCCGGGAGCGGCGTGGGGCCCCTCCGCGGCTGCGGCCGGGCAACGGTAAGTCATTCGACTGCTGTCGCCCGTGACCTGCGCCTGAGCGATCGTGAAACTGTCACCCGTGTGCCGGTGTTGGGTGGTCGTCATGCTCGGAGCAGCCGACCGTGAACCCTATGCCCGTCATCTTCATCCATGGCGCTTGGCTGCACGCGCTTTCCCGAAAGGTATGGGCCGAGTGTCTCGCCGGCCGCGGGCTTCTCGCCTTCGCCCCGGGACGGCCGACTCACCCTGTCCCCGGCCCCGTTTCAGCAGGGCTTCGCGAACACCGTCGGGACGGAGGAGGCCGCCGCTTCGAGCGCTATGTGGTGCCGCCCCCCGCCGTCTGCTCGCCGACATCGGGAGCGCGGGCGCGGCGCGCGGCCCGCGCGCGGTGGTGCACGTCGGCAACGTGTAGCGTGGCCCGCTCCTGCTGATCTCCGGGCTCGTGCCCGACGCCGTCACGCGCGCGGTGTACAA
The DNA here is from genome assembly GCF_001636945.3 of Streptomyces sp. FXJ1.172. Classification (NCBI taxonomy): domain Bacteria; kingdom Bacillati; phylum Actinomycetota; class Actinomycetes; order Kitasatosporales; family Streptomycetaceae; genus Streptomyces; species Streptomyces sp. FXJ1.172. The sequence continues at coordinate 403,551 of NZ_CP119134.1, forward strand.
GCAGTACGGCGACTCCACGGCCGTGACCGATCTGAAGCAGTTCGCGGACCGCGCCCACTCCTTCGTCATCGACGGCGGATGGCGCCACGTCGCCGACTACGTGCTCGGCCGGGTGGACGAACGCGGCCTGCGCCCGCACCCGTCATGGAGCACGACCAGCCGCCGGGAACTGCCCGGCACCGTCACACGGTCTGGTCGCCGGGAGCCTCGCCCAGCGCGTCGCGCAGGGCGGCGCGTGAGGTGATGCCCAGTTCGGGGAACACACGGTAGAGGTGTGAGCTGACGGTGCGCGTGCGGGGACTCACCTCGGGCCCGCGGACCGGTGTACCGCGGTCACTTGCCTAATGTGACGGCGTGTCCAGTACGGATTCGTCGCCGTAGACCTTGGTCACCTCGACGTCCAGAACGGTGGAGATCCGGCCGAACGACCAGTAGTAGCCGACCACTTGGAGCACCTCGACCAGCTCGCGGTCGGTGAGGAACGCGCGCGCCGTCTCGAACAGCTCGTCAGGGACACGAGGGCACTGCACCACCTCGGCCGTGAAGCGGAGCAGGGCGCGGTCGGAAGGCGAGAGTTCGGGGCTGTCGATCTGCCTGGCGCGGATGAGCTGCCGGGTCCGCTCGTCGACCCCGGCCGTCTGCGACATGGGATTGTGCTGGGCGGCGACGAACGTACTGCCGGTGTACTCGGCGACGGTGAGGATCACCAGTTCACGTGAACGAGCCGGCAGTTCCAGCCCGGTGAACTGCGCTTTGGCGAGCTGCACGAAGGGCTTCACCGTCCCGGCCGAATGGGACAGCATCCTGACCATGGAGTCGGGCGGCAGGGAGGCGAGGAATGCGCGGATCTCGGCCGGGAACGACGCGGGGTCCGGATCGGGCAGGCGGGGCATGTCGTACTCCGATCGTCCAGGAATCAGCGGGTCGCGTCCACGTCGACGTCGAAGCCGGTCTCGCTCAGGTTCCGGAAACGGCCGTCCTCGGCGAAGGTGCCGAAGATCGCGATCTCCCGGCTCTGGGTGGAGCCGTTCTCCAGGGTGATGTGGAAGACGTGCCGCTCGGCGTAGGTGAACCCGTCACGCAGTTCGTCAAGCACGGTCACCGAGCCCTTGGTGACCTGGCTCCGGACGCGCGCGACCATGTCCGCGAACTGTTCGCGGCTCAGGGTTTCTCCGTCGCTGCGGTGGGTGTAGTCGGGGGCGTAGTACCGGTCGAGGACCTGATGCAGCTCCTCGTCGGGGTCGGGCTCGAAGACCAGAGCCCGAAGGGCTTCGCTGATACGGGCGTGAGGCATGGCTGAGGAGTTCCCTTGCATGCGGGAGCGGACCGAAAATCCGGACCCTTGGGTCCGGTAGCGAGGGTACCGGACCCCAGGGGCGATTCAAAATACGTGTCTTCTCGCCCGGTCACCGGCTGCGGTCGCCCGGCTCGAGCAGGCGAGAAACCTCCGCGATCGCCTCCGGCGAGGGGTTGTAGGGGGGTTGTAGAGGGGTTGTATTCGTGTAGCTCTCAGCTGGGGCCCAGTACCCCGCCGGTGCACGTGTGCTGGGCCAGCACACGTGCACCGATGCCCCAATGCAGCGAGGGGGTGGACAGTGCGTCCTAGGCTGAGTACCGAGAACAGGTTTGTGGGCTGTGGGCAGCCAGTTCTACGCTCGGCGGTTCAGTACTGCAGTGTGCTGGCGGGGGATCCGGGGCACCCATGAGCGGCGGTACAGGGGCCTGACGGCGCGTCGGTCTGTCAGAACCTGACAATCGCGTGGCCTCCAGTTTCCTCGACCCCGCGTGAGCCCTGCACAGAGCAGGCGGAACGGCCGGACCTGCCCAGCGATGATCAGTGCGTCAAGCCTTGCTGCCGGGAGATGCAGCCACGCTCACTCGGGCCTGAGCCGACGCGGCCCGTGCGGAGCCGTCATGATGGGCCGGGGACGCAGTGAAGGCGACCTCCAAGCTCGTCAGTCCCCGGAAGTTGAGACTGCGCTGCCAGCGCGGCAAGGTGCCATCGAGCCTCCAGTCGGGCAGCCGGGTCAGCAGCGCCTCCAGCACGACGACACCCTCCAGCCGGGCCAGCGCTGCGCCGAGGCAGAAGTGCGGCCCGTACCCGAAGGCGACGTGCCGACCACCGGGCCGCTGGAAGTCCAGTACGTCAGGGTCCGGAAAGGCCGCCGGATCCCGGTTGGCGGCGCCACACACAAGGAGGACCGCCTGCCCGGCGGTGATGGAGCGACCCGCCAGGTCCAGGTCGTGCCGAGCCCGACGCAGCATCAGCTGCACTGGGCTGTCGTAGCGCAGGAGTTCCTCGACGGCGGCGGGGATCAGCTCCGGCCGGTTGCGCAGCTGGTCGGCGGCCTGCGGGTGGCTCAGAAGAGCGAGGACGGCGTTGCCGATGAAGTGGGTGGTGGTCTCATGGCCGGCGATCAGGAGCAGGGCGCAGTTGGCCAGAAGCTCATCGAAATCCTGCTCGGGGTTCTCGGTCCCCGTGGCCAGCAGTGCGCGCAGAGTGTGGGGCGCGGGCGGGCCGTCCTCACGGGTGAGCAGTTCCCGGAGATAGGCGAGCATCCGTTCCATGCTCTCCGAGGCGGCGCGGCTGTCGTCGGCGTCGAGCCGGGAACTGCCGATAGCCGCGGCGATCGGGTCGGACCAGGAGGACAGAGCGGCCCGGTCCTCCTCCGGCACGCCCAAAAGGTCGCAGATGACCGCCAGGGGAAGCGGACGGGCAAGGTCCGCGACGATGTCCAACCGGCCGGCCGGCGCTGCGCAGGTGATGATCTGATCGACCGTATCGGAGATGCGATCGCGCAGCGTCACCACGGTCCGGGGCGTGAAGGCCCTGCTGAGCAGGGAACGCAGCCGGGCATGGTCCGGAGCATCGCTGTAGAGCATCTGCCGGCTCAGGACCCGGGCCAGTGGCCGTAGTTCCTCGGAGACCGCGTCGATGTCCGGATAACGAACCGAGGAGAAACGTGGATCACTTGCCGTGCTGCTGACCACGGCATGGCTGGTCGCGACCCAGGCATCCAGGTGGCGGTCCCAGTAGAGGTCGTCAGCGCTTCGAAGGTCCCGGTAGAAATCGTAGAGACGATTCTGGTTTTTGGGCCTGAGAGCAGACAGCAGTGACACATGTGTTGCGGAAGCGGGCACGCTGTAAGGTAGCACCGCCAGAGCATCCCACCGCCGGTATGAATGGTTACCCGAACAACCTACGGCACTCAGTGAGTTCGGCGCCGCCGTACCACCTGATACTGCAATCACAGTTGTGGCTGCTGCTGTCGGTCGCCGTGGCTGCTGGTGCACCCGATACGGTGCCGCGATGCCACCTGCGCGCGGGGAGCGCGGCCATGAGCCGCAACTGGATGACCTGGCCGGGCCGTCCTGCCCCGCAGGTGTGCTCGCCGCCCGACCCGGACCCGCCCGGTTGAGGACACAACAGCGATGGCGTGGGCTGTGCCAGTCCTTTCGGTCACCTCGCCGACGGCATCCGGGTCAGCGGTCATGGCTGCCCGTCGACAATCCGGGGCCTGCTGGACCGGCTCGGCCTGGACAGTGCGCACCTGGTCGGGTGCCGCCCCCTGTCCTGGCCCGGGGTGCGTTCTGCGGGCCAGGACAGGGGTTCGAGGGCTGCTAGAGATAGAGACTGACGTACTCAGTCTGGTTGTCGGCGCTTCCCAGGTACGACAGGTGATGGTACGGGCTTACGCGAAGGACGATCTGGCCGCTCCCCTTCGCAAGGTACACCGTCTGGCCGGTGTTGTTGACCAGCGACGAGACGTTGTCGTACAGGCCGCTTGGCATTCGGAGTCCCACATCCGCATTGGTCGAGCCGACGTAGGTCCCCCACGGCACCTTGTAGGAGGCACCGGTGTAACCGTTGTTGCTGTAGAAGCAGAGTTGGTAGTACTTGGCGTCACAACCGCCGTCGCTCGCCTGCGCCGCGGACGCAGCGCCGATGACGGTCGTGCCGACGGCCGTCAGCCCCACCGCCAGTGCCGCAAGACGCTTCTTGGTGTTACGCAACATTGCTGCCTTTCATCACTGTCTTCTCAGGAGACGTAGGTCTCCAACTTCGAAACGTCGCACGGCGTGTGAAGGGTTCACTCACCTGCGCCAGGCCCACGACACGGACAGTGGACGGGCATGCGGTCGAGGCTCGATACAAGACGGGAGCGTTTGAAGGGGTTCAAAGCGAGTTGGAGCCGGCGGGCGCACTCGCGCAGGCCCACGCCCTGGTCGAGCAGGTCATGGGCCTGGTGACAGCGTTCCAGGGTGGTCTGTGCGCGGGGCCCGTCGCAAAACCCGGGAAGGCGTTTCTCTGGGCGGTGGTGTTCCTGCTGGTCGGCGGGGTGTGGGCGGAAGGTCGGGGACGTGCTTGGGGTAACGAGCAGTCGGCCCTGCGATCATCCCGGTTCCGGGCAGGTGCGAGGGTGGGACTCCCTGCCCGATGGGGCTGCGCGGTGCCGTCGCCATGTGCATCGCGGTGGTCGCTGCATGTCCTCGGCGGTTCCGCGCAGTTGTGACGAGGCCGGGGCGTCGCGGGGCTCGACGTGCTGAGGAGGCGTGCGCCTGTGCGCCCGGGTGTAGAAGGCCAGTGCCCAGGCCTGCGGGCTCGGCAGCGAGCCGAGGGGCCGTCCGGCCAGGTCCTGACTCGGGCGTGGTGTGGGCGGGTCGTCGCAGAGGACGTCGTCGGGCATGCGCCCGACGCCGGGACGGGCAGGTACGGCTCGAGCAGAGCCGACCAGAGTCACACCCTGGACTTCAGCGGTACCGGGTACGCGGGTGACAGCCCCGCCCGTCGCCTGGAGACTCGGTTCAGGCGGGGGTCCAGTCGCGCAGCTGGCGGGCGATCCGGGCGACGCCGAGCGCTCCGGAGGCCGCGTCGCGTACGAGCGCGACGGCGGCCTTGGACGGGTAGTCGAGTTCGCGCGAGTTGAGGATCAGGTAGGCCTCGGTCGCGTGCCAGGCGAAGGCTTCGTTGGAGTGTTCCAGGCACGGCAGTTTCGCCAGTGTCTGCAGCAGCGCGGCGGCCTTGAGGTACAGGGATCCGTAGATGTCGCGCTCCAGCGCCCGGGCGTTGACCCGGGCGGCCGCCGCGTAGAGCGGTCCGTAGTCGTCGACCTGCGGATCACCGTCGAGCAGCTCGGCGGCGTGCAGCAGGAAGGCGACGTCGAGGGGGTGGAGCGGTTCCGGCTGGGTCACGCGGCGTGGCCTCGATCCTGATGCTCAAGCTCCCGCTGGGCTTCCTGCTCGGCCGCCCGCTGCTCGGTGCTGGGATCGGTGCTGCTGGGTTCGGCCGCGAAAGCCGCGCCACTACGGGCCATGGAGGACTTGAAGCCCTCCAGGAACCGCCGCTCGACGGCGGTCGCGCGGTCGTAGGCCGCCGAGAGGATGTACTCCTGCATACTGACCCCCGCCTGCTTGGCGGCTGCCGCGATGGCCGCCCGCTGCGCAGGGTCGGGAAAGCGCAGACTCATCGCCTTGGAATCAGACATGGTATCGATGGTACCAGCGATACCATGCGCGGGTCTCAGAAAGGCCACCGTCACCGGCAGCCCGGCTGCCTGCCGTCGCGGGAGCGGGTGCATCCGAAGGCCGGCGGGTAACGGACCGGCTTGCACGGGACAGCGACGCTGTCCCGTGCCGCTGTCCAGCAGGAGGACCAGGTCCTCGAACGCCGTGCGGACCGCTTCCGGGTTCTCGATCCAGGAGAGTGAGCCCTGTTGATCGTCTGGGCCAACCTTTACAGCGCCGACAAGCCCGACAAGCTGGTGAAGAGCGGCACCGTCGACTCGGGTTCTCGAGGGCCGGCCGGCCCGGAGGGGCGGAGCCGGATGGTGCGGGCGGGGCTCACCCCGGCGCCGCTGCGGGTCCCGGAGCGGTTCCAGGCCTCTTGTCGATCTTCTTGGGAGGTGCGGAGGCCGGGCCCGACTTGCGGCGTCGGTGAGCCGAACGCGTATGGGTCAGGACTCGTTGCAGGAGTTCTGGCGGGTGTCCGGTCAGGAGCGCGAGGCGTTCGAGGAGGGGTTTGCCGAACCAGTTCGGCGAGCCGTGTGAGGAAGCCGTGCAGACAGCTGGGTTTGAGGTGGTCGGCGCGGGCCGGGCGCCGCGAAGAGCCCGAGGAAACCCCCGGCGAAGACCTCGAGGAAGACCCAGGCGAAGACCTCGAGGAAGACCCAGGCGAAGACCTCGAGGAAGACCCAGGCGAAGACCATGGGGAAACCCCGGCGATGCCGCCGGGGAAGCCCTTGAAGAAGGAAGCCCCGCCAACTCCCGCGAGCCCCTGTGAAGTTGGCCCACCCGCCAGTAGCATCCGGCCCGGCCAGTAGCACGCCGCCCAAGCAGCCCCCTTCGAAAGGGTCTCCTGCATGCGCTTGACCTCCCGCGTCGCCCCTGCCGCCCTCGCCGTGGCCGCCCTCCTGCTCGGCGTCCTGCCCGCGCAGGCCCAGGCCCACGCCGACCGCACCCCCGACCGGGTCACGGTCGGTGACCGCACCTTCATCTCCGACGGCCAAGGCCGCGCGCTCCAGTGGCGCGGCTTCAACCTCGCCGACAAGAGCAGCCGAGGCACCAACGCGTTCGCCGACATCCACGAGAGCGACCTCGAAGGCATGGCCGCCCGGGGCTTCAACCTCGCGCGCCTCGCGTTCTTCTGGGACGACCTCGAACCCACCCCCGGGCACTACGACCGCGGCTACCTCGCCAAGATGCGCCGCATCCTCGACTGGGCCAACCGCTACCACATCAAGGTCATCCTCGACGCCCACCAGGACGTGTACGGCCCCCACTTCGGCTCCCGCGGCGTCCCCGACTGGGCCACCCGCGACGAGGGGTTGCCGTTCTCGCGGATACCCGACGACTGGTTCTCCGAGTACTTCGAGCCATCCGTACAGACCGCCTTCGACCACCTGTACAAGGACGCCGACCTCCGCGCCGCGCACGCTCGCATGTGGATGACGGTCGCCTCCGCCCTGGGCAGGCACCCGGCACTGCTCGGCTACGACCTGATGAATGAGCCGTTCGCGAAGTTCCTCGAAGGCGAGGACCTCCCCGCCGCCGCGGCCCGCTTCGAGGCCACCGAACTCACCGAGCTGTGGAACCGCCTTGCCAAGGCGATCCGCCTGGTCGACCACAAATCGTGGGTATTCGTCGAACCGACCGTCATCGTCGGTATCGGGGTCCCAACCCGGATGGGCCACATCGACGACCCGCACGCCGGCTACGCGCCGCACTTCTACGAGACCGCGATGGAAACCGGCGCCGACTACGACCCGGGTGGCACCTTCATCCCCGCCTACGAGGCCGCGATCAGCGACTACCCGACCCGTAACCGCATGCCGGTGATCGTGGGGGAGTGGGGCGGCAACCCCTACCTTCCGCACGCGAGCCAGTTCGTCACCGACATGACGGCCTCCCTGGACCGCTTCTCCAGTGGCTGGACATGGTGGCAGTGGTGCCGGGGCGGCGGCTACTGCTTCCTCGACCAGACGGGCGCCGCGAAGCCCAACGCCCAGCTGCTCGTCCAGCCGTACGCGCGGGCCGTCGCGGGCGACCCGCTCAAGTTCGCGTACGACCCGGCCACACGCACCTACACGCTCACCTTCCGCACCCGCGACAACGCGGAGGGGCCCACTCAGATCACCGTGCCCGGGGACACGTACCCAGGTGGCTACCGCGTCGATGTCCAAGGCGGCAAGGCCAGTTGGGACGACCACGGCCAGACCGTCGCCGTGAGCACCCACGGCAGGGTCGGAGCCACCTGCAGGGTAACGATCAGCCCGAGGTAGCCCACCCGATTCGCTGGGGGGCTGCGGCCCGCGGCCCCCGCATCAACTGAAGAAGCGCCTTCCCATGTGAAGAGTTGGTGGAATCACGAGACCACAGCCCACTGCACATCCGACAAGTCACCCGATGTCGGCAATGAGCCGGCGACGTCATTGGCCCATGGCCCACTTCTGGTTCTTGGTTCCCGCGCAGTCCCACAACTGCAGGAGCGAGCCATCGTCCGTGGCCTTGTCCGTGACGTCCACGCACTTGTTGGCGTCGAGGCTGACCAAGTCGTTGGACGAGTTCAGCGTGAACCTCTGTGCCGCGGTGCCGTCGCACTGCGCCATCACGATCGCGGTGCCGTCGTCGGTCGATCCGCCGGCCAGCTGCATGCACGCGCCCTCGGACCGAATGGTGCCGTCCGAGGGGAAGGACCACTTCTGCCAGCCGGCACCGCTGCAGTCCCAGATCTGAAGCTGCGCACCGGAGGACACGTTGCCGTTCGGGATGTCGATGCACCGGTTCGAGCCGATGCCGACGATCGGATGGGTGGGCAGCGATGCAGTCGTGGTGTGCGGGTTTTCCGTCCTGGGCGCGGATTTGGGTGTCCCCCCGCCGCCGGGCGCGGGTTTGGCCGTCCCCCCACTGCCGGGCTGCTGAGTGATGCCACCCGGGGCGGCCGGGCTCTTGTCGCCCGGGTGGTTTGGCGCGGTGCTCTGCCCCCCTGGATTCGGGGACACGTGTTTCGTGTTGGAGCTCGCCGCGTCGGCGGCCAGCTGGTTGTCATGATTCTTACCTGACGCGCCGTTATGTTTCTTGCCTGATGTGGAGAGGAGCAGTCCCGCTCCCAGGGTGACGGCGATGGCGACGGCAACGGCCGCAGATACCAGGAGCAGCTTCGGAATGGCTCGTGACGACTCATGTCCCGGCTGCCGGGAGGTTGCTGCGAAACTCTTCGCAAAGCCGGGAATGCCGGGGCCGCCGGGTCGCTTCTGGTCGGGTTCGACCACGTCTGGCTCCTCCTTGTGCACGTCATGATGGCAGGTTGTTGACACATGGTCGGCGACGGGGCTGCGGTGTTGCGCGATCCGGAATGCCCGTGGGGTCGACAATGGGCCCAGTCGACCCTGTCGACCAAAGGTCGGGTCACCGGGACGGTGAACCTATGGTGCAAGCTTTGTATCGAGGCCCAGTTGCTGAGTCAAGCAAGGTACAGTGGTGCACACTCCATGAGTGGTTCCACATGTGATGCGGCGAACCCCTTGGAAGTGACTCGACTCAGAGTTAACACGTATTCACTAGGTTGGTCGAACCCGTGTGGGCCTGCGACCCCGGCTCTTCGGCCACAGACCGGTGAGCCCGGAGCTCGGCGTCGCGAGACCCCAGGAAGGCGGACATCATGGCGATCACCAGGGACGGTGTTCTCTACAACGTCACGGCCCACGACCTCGACACTGCGGCCGCCGAGTGCCGCAGTGTCGAGGAGACGGTCCGTGAGCAGCTCAACGGCTTGAAGTCCTATGTGCAGAGCATGGAAGACGATTGGCGGGGAATCGCCTCCCAGCAGTTCCAGATCCTCATGCACGAGTACGACGCCAACGCGGCAATGCTGGAGCAGGCTCTTACCGCGATAGCGGGCGGTCTTGACGGAACCAGCCACAACTACGTCGACGCCGAAGCGGCTGCCGTGGCGGCAGTCAGTTCCATCAACATCCCGCCGGCCAGGCTGGGTGGCTTGCACTGACGTCCGCCGTCGGCAGGCATAAATCTCCACACCTATCTGCAGAGGAGCAAGAGTGCCTGATTTTGAAGGTACAACGGTCTACGTCGGCGAGGGACTGGAGGCGGCGGGCAGGAACATCAACGGGTGGGCGGAACTGATCATCGGTGAGCTGCACCGGCTGCGGTCGAACCTCCAGCCCCTGATCGACACGTGGAACGCCCAGGCGTCGACCGCCTATCAGGACCGTATGCACGAGTGGGACGTTGCTGCTGTCAACCTCTTCGGTGACGAGGCGGACTCGGGAATCCTCGGCACGATCGCCACGGCGATGGACGTGAACTACGGCAACTACGTCGCCGCGGAGGACGCGAATCTGAAGACGTGGCGGGCTTCGCACTGATCCGGCGCGACGTGGGTGTACCCCATGGCCGAGCCGTTCGGCACGGCCCCCAGCCCGTCACATGACAAGGAAAACCCGAAGGAACGCCCAGTGGACAACGAACGCTGCCACGTGACCATTGTGGGAACACGGCGGCGGGTGGATCTCGCGGTGCCTGCGAACGCGGCCATCGCCGAATACACCCCGACTCTGCTCCAGTTGGTCGGACAGGTGGAGGTCGACGACACCTTCCCGCCGGTCTGGTCGCTCGCCCTGCCCGGTGCCCGGCCGTTCTCCCCGGAGGCTTCCCTCGGGGACTCCGGCGTCGTGGACGGTGCCACTCTCTACCTGCGGGACTGCGCGGCGGGAGAGTTCGACGAACCCGTGGTCACCGATCTGGAGGAGACGGTCGAGCAGGCCGGCAATGGCGGCGCTCGATGGGGCCGGTCGCTGCGCGCCTACACCTGCCTGGTGCTTTGCGTGCTGAGCCTGACGGTCGGTTTCGCGACCCTGATCGGTACGCACCCGGCCCAGCCCGCCGTCGGCGTCGCCGCGATCGTGGTCGCCTTCGGTCTGGCTCTGCTCGGATGGCACGCCACCCGTCAGGGCTGGTCCCTTCCGCTTGGTGTGCGGCTGCTCTTGGCACACTCCGCGATACCGCTGCTCGCCCTGGCCGCAGTCTCGCTGCAGGGGGCGCGAAGGGACAGCGGCGCCCTGCCGATGGCGCTGAGCATAGGCGCGATGCTCGGGGGAGTGGCCGCCGTCCTGGCCGTTCGCCATGCGACGACACTGACGGCGCTGTCGATCACCGCCCTGGCCGTCCCGGTCACCGTGGGGCTGGTGGCCGGCCACGCCAGTCTGCTGGAGTCCGCCGCGGTGGCCGCCGTCGTCCTGTGGGGTGTCATGAGTATCGCTCCCAAGGCCGCCGGGCACGTCGCGGTCATGGCGGGCATGCAGGGCGCGCAGACCTCCACCGACGAAGCCGAGGTCGTCTGGTTGGTGGGCCGCAGCCGACGGCTGCTCATCGGGATCAACATGCTGTGCTCGGTGCTGCTCGGCGCGTGCCTGGTGGTCCTGGGTACGGCGGATCAGGTCTTCGCACTCTCGCTGGCTGTCTGCATGGGGCTGGCGCTGGTACTGCGCGCGGGGCAGCTGACGGTGGTACCGGCGGTCGTCCCGGTGGTGTGTGCGGGAACGGCCGGTCTGGTGACCGTGCTGTTGCACGGTCCGGCGTACTTCGGTGCCCCCGGCTGGGTCGGCCCGGTCGTGCTGCTCCTCGCCACCGTGGCGGCACTGGGCATCGGGCTGAACCTCGCCTTCCGCCCGGATGCCGACGATGAGGAACGCCCCTCCTGGCTCGATCCCCTGGCCGCGTTCCTCGCCCTGGTCTGTGTGCTGCTTGCGGTAGGCGTCTTCGGCGTCTACGCCGCGATGCTGCACATGGGCCAGTCGATGTGACGGGCAGGCGCTGAAGTGTGCGCCCAGAGGGCGACGGTACCGGAGGACGGGAGCGCGGCACTGGTGAAACGGGGCGTGATACGGGTCGCGGACCGAGGCTGGGGCACCTACCGTACCGTCACGGCCGCGGTCCGGGCGGCCGCGGCCGGTACCGTGATCTCCGTTCAGCCGGGTGTCTACCGCGAGTCCCTGGTGCTCGACCGCGACGTCACTGTCGTCGCGGAGAACGGCCCGGGGACGGTCCGCATCGTGGCCGCGCACGGTCCCGCGGTGAGCGTGAGTCAGGGCGCCCCCGTGCTGCGGGATCTGGACATCGAGGGCGTCGTGGACCGCGACGCCGCGATGCTCGTTCGCGGCGGCAAGCCGGTGGTCGAACACTGCCGGGTATTCGGCGGGCGTGTCGAGATCGCCCAGACCGCCGGCGCCGAATTGCGCTCCTGCACCGTCGAGGGCGCCTCCGGCAGTGGCATCCATGTCACCGGCACGGCTGGTGTGGTCATCGAGGAATGCACGATCCAGTCGGTGGCGGGCCACGGTCTGACCCTGAACGACGCCGCCAGGGCGGAGGTTCGCCGTACCACGGTCGAGCGCGTCACCGGTTGCGGCGTGGTGATGGTGGGTTCCACCCTGAGCACGTTTGACGACTGCTTGATCGCCCACACCGGCGACACCGCTCTCCTGGTCCACACCCCGGCGCGTGCACTGCTGCGCGATTGCCGGTTGCACGACACCAAGGGCCAGGGAGTACGGGTCAGCGACGCACCGGGCGGCGCGGCTACCGCCGCACAGGCCGGTGACGACGAGGCGGCATCGGCGGCCGGCCGCGAGGAGTACCGGGTCCGGTTGGAGAAGTGTGAGATATTCCGGACCGCGCTGGAGGGCGTGCTCGTCGCCGGTGCGGCCGAGGCCGCGTTGCGGGACTGCCATGTCCGGGAGTCGGGGAGCGCCGGGGTCATCGCCGTCGGTTCCAGCAGGGTGGAGTTGGACCATCCCCGGGTGGTCGACGTGTCCGGGACCGGCCTGGCGGTGGTGGACAACGCCGACGTGCAGGTGCGTGGCGGCACCATAGCCCGTACCGGCGCCAACGGAGTGCACGCGACGGGGAACTGCACGGTCCGCCTCACCGGGTGCGAGATCTCGACCACGTCGTACACGGCCGTGCACCTTGGCGGCGGGGCCCGCGCGGAGTTGCGTGACTGCACCGTGCGGGACAGCGCCCAGCACGCCGTCAAGGCGGAGTCCGGAGCGGAGGTACTGGCGGAGGACACCCGCGTGGAGCGCCCGCGGATGACGGGTGTCGACATCACCGACGCCGATGCGGTGCTGCGCCGCTGCGTGATCAGCGGGGCCGGTACCGGCATCAGACTGGAGACCAGGCACCGGCCGTTGCTGGAGGAGTGCGAGGTTTCCGGGTCCGTCAAGACCGGCATCGAGGTCGCGCCCGCCACGGGAGCCGTGGTGCTGGGCGGTCTCGTCGACGCCGCGGGATCGGCCGGGGTCTTCCTCGACGAGGGCAGCGAGGCCTGGATCGAGGACCTGCGTATCACCGGTGCCAAGGGAAGCGGCCTGGTGATCTGGACCGGGGCCAGGCCACGAGTGCGGTCGGTGACGATCGCGGGCACCGTGAAGAACGGCGTGTACCTGAACGACGGTGCGGCCGGGCTGCTGGAGGACTGCTCGATCTCCGCCGCCGGGTACCCGGCGCTCTACGTGGGCGCCAAAGCCGCGCCGGTACTGCGCCGCTGCCTGGTGCACGACACCGATGAGGATCTGTCGCAGGCCGATGACGCGGCGGTCCGGTTCGAGGGGTGCCGCAGCAGCAACGTCAAGGTCGCCACCATGCCCGTGGCCGACGAGGCGGTGGCCCTGCCCGCGGTGGGGACCCGCGGCGCGGCCGGGGTGCCGGAAGGCAAGGAGCGAAAGCAGGAGTCGGTCGGCGAGGAGCAACTGCCTGATCTGCTTGCCGAGTTGGCGCGTCTGGTGGGCCTGGAGCGCGTCAAGCAGGAAGTCGCCTCGCTGGCCAAGGTGATGCAGTTGGTCAAACGGCGTCAGGAGGCCGGTCTGCAGCCGCCACCGCTGAGCCGGCATCTGATCTTCGCGGGAAACCCGGGCACCGGCAAGACGACGGTCGCCCGGTTGTACGGTCGGCTCCTCGCGGCGCTGGGGCTGCTGGCCAGAGGGCACCTCGTCGAGGCCGACCGCAGCGCACTGGTGGGCGAGTACGTGGGCCACACCGCACCGAAGACGACCGCGATCTTCCGTCAGGCCCTGGGCGGCGTGCTGTTCATCGACGAGGCATACGCACTGGTGCCGGCGGGACAGAGCAATGACTTCGGGCAGGAGGCCGTCTCCACCCTCGTCAAGTTGATGGAGGACCATCGTGACGACGTGGTGGTGATCGCGGCGGGCTACCCGGACGACATGGAGCGTTTCATCGACTCCAACCCGGGGCTGGCGTCGCGCTTCACCCGGACCCTCACGTTCGACGACTACGCCTCGGCCGACCTGGTGCGGATCGTGAGCCATCAGGCGGTCCAGCACGAGTACCGGCTGCACGACGACACCGCCGACGCCCTGCTGGCCTACTTCGACTCGCTGGAGCGGACGGAGCGTTTCGGTAACGGCCGCACCGCCCGGCAGGTGTTTCAGCAGATGACCGAGCAGCATGCCCAGCGGGTGGCGGACCTGGACGATCCGAGCCCCGAGGACCTCACGCTCGTCATGCCGCAGGACCTGCCTCCGGTGGTGGCCTGATGGCTCACCCACGGAGGCATGGCAGGTGGTGGGGCGTGGAGTCGGCGTGCCGCTCGAAGGAGGGGCTAGGCCGGAGGTTCCGGGAAGCGTGCGGCACGGTCGACCTGGGCGTAGGTCTGGCCCGCAGTGTTGATCATGGTGATGTACTGGCCGACCGTCTCGAGGGCGTTGCCGATCTGCCACAGGGCCTTTTCCATCGTCGGGTTGATCTGGTCGGCGAAGGTCTTGGCCATGTCGGCGATTTGATTGTTCTCCTGGTTGCCGCTGTTCTCCGTGGGAACACCACCGTTGAAGCCGCCGTCGTGGTGCTGGTGTTCGCCGGGGTCCTGGAACTTGTGGCCGACGCCGAAGAACGCCTCCTGCTGTGCGGCGTTGAGCGACTTGGTGCGCAGCGCCTCGTAGTCGTCGACCGCGGAGCTCACCCGTCCCAGCATCGTGGTCTCGACCGCCCGAACGCCGCCGGCATCGAAGTTGATCGGTCCGCTGTCCGCGACATCGGTCGGCGAGGCCCCGGACGACTGGCCGGGAGGTGCCTCGTTGAAGGACGGCGGAGTGCTCCAGCGCACGTGGACGTCCGGTACGAGATAGTAAAGGTTCTTCCCCGAGTCGGGGTCGGGGGTATTGTCGCCGCCCTTGGCGTTCGGGTCGATCGGATTCGGGTCGTACTGCGAGGACTGCGGGTCGGACATATTCTTCTCCCTTTACCTGCGGTCGGCGTCCGCGACGCGGTGCCGACGTTTCGGCCGACGGAGATCGGTCTGCAGAAGTTTGCCATATCGGGGCCAGTCGGTGCGAGGCCCCGGCGAGATTCCGGAAGAACAACCGATGAAACTCGGCGGCCGGTCGCCGGCGGACGACACGTGAAAGAAGTATGACCCATGAAGAAGTATCTGTCGGCCGCGGAGTTCGAGGTCGCCCTGCATGAACTCGAGGCTGCGATCGGAACCGTGGGTGCAGAAAGGGACAACATAGCCGGCCTGCTCGGTGAGATCGGAAGGGCTTTCAGCGCCGCCGAATCATCGTGGGAAAGCCCGTCAGCGACAACGTTCGCGCAGACCCAGCAGTGGTTCACCCGTTCCTCGAACGAACTGCACGATCTGCTCGCTGAGATGGTCCGCCGGATGGAAGTCGCCTACCGGAACTACCTTGATACCGAGATCCAGAATCATGCCAATGTCACCCCGAACGGATCGGGAGGGAAGGGGCAAGGGGGGCACACCCCGAACGGGGCGGACGGGTACGACAGGGCGGCGAACCTGGGCAACGGGCACAAGCCGGCGCCGGGATCGGGGAACGGGTCCCAGCCGGCGGCGACCGCGCGTGTCCGTCCGGGGAACAGCGGGGCAGCCGGCGACGTGCCCGGATCGCCGATCGTGGGGAGCGCGTCGTGAGCCGGGTGACGGACGGCCGTGGTGCCCGCCCTGCCCGGTGGCGAGCTGCCGCGGCGGCCGAGGAAGTGGGCTGTCGACCGGGGCCGGGGCGCAGTCGCGGGCACCGCGTCGCAGCGCCGTACAGCGGTCAGGAATTCTCCCGGCGGGCCGCGATGACCCCGTCGGACGACAGGAGGAGCCGGCATGCCTGATGTCAGCTATGACATGAGCAAGCTAAAGATTGATCCGCACGCTCTCGGCGACAGCTCCCAGCGAATCGACTCGCTGGGAAAAAAGGTGGCCGACGCGGTCGTACGGATCAACAACGTCACTTCCAACCTGGAATTGTCGTGGGTGGGCAAGAGCGCCCAGGAAGCTCAGGAATTCTCGGATCAGTGGAAGAAGGTGATGACGCACATGTTCGGGGACAGCGACACCAAGACGAACGGCGTGCTCCCCGTCATGGCCGGAGGGCTCAAGGGGACAGCCATCGGATTCAGTCACACGGAACTTGGACTGTGGAAGTTCTTCAATGATTTGAATAATGCGATGAACAGTGGAGGATCCGGGGGCGGGACGCCCAGCTCTTCACCCGAAGACGTCGATGACATGAATTCAGCCGTCTACGAGAACTTTCCCCAGTAAATGACTAGAACAGCATTCCACCGACCCGCGAGGACGTTTCCGCCCTCGGTGCCCGAACAGAACGTCGCGCTGGCCGCCCCGCCGCAGAAGGTGAAAGAGAACCAGGCCTCGAACTGGCTGTACATGCTCCTTCCGCTGCTGAGCAGCGTCAGCATGGCGGCCTACATGGTCACCTACGGAAAACCGTGGATGATCGCTCTCGGTGTCGGATTCGTCTGCGTCTCGGTCGGCGTCACGGTCCTGGTTCGGACGCAGTCCAGGAACGCGAACGTGCGTGCGCGGCGCCGCCAGCACAGCCGGTATGTCGAGTACCTCACCGACATCCGGCGTCAGGCCCGGGAGTCCGCGGCGGCCCAGCGCGCGGTCAACGCCTTCCTGTACCCCAGCCCGCAGCGGTTGTGGGCCATCGCGACCACGGCACCGCGCCGGATCTGGGAGCGCAGGCCGTCCGACGCGGACTTCCTGAGGCTCCGGCTCGGCCTCGGCCGCGGGGAGCCGGCGCTGCGCATCAGCCTCGGCAAACGAGGTGACCCCACGGCGGAGTACGACCCGGCGGCCTACCGCCTCGCCGCGAAACTGACCGGTGATTACGCGACCGTCAACCTCCAGCCGGCCTGGATCGACCTGGCGAACACCGGTGTGCTCAGCCTGCTCGGACCCCAAGAGCGCACCGGTGACCTGGCCGGGGCGCTGCTGACGCAACTGGCCGTGCTGCACGCCCCCGACGACGTCCAGGTCGCGGCTCTGCTCACGGCTGAAGACCGCTCCTGGTCCTGGGTCAAGTGGCTTCCCCACGCCCGTCAACCGGGCAGGGCCGGAATCGTTCCCGTGGTGGCGACGAGCCTCGACGGCATCGCGGACGTCCTTCAGTCCCATGTCGACCGCGTCCGCGCGGAGCGTGCGGAACGGTCCGGCAGCCTGACCGGACTGCGTGGGGACGTCAAGGCAACCCGTCATCTCGTGGTGGTGCTCGACGGCTACCTTCCGGAAGCGGACTGGGCGCGTCTGCCGCTCGTGGCCGATCTGCTCTCCGAAGCGGGCGCCGGGACCGGCATCCATGTCGTCTGCCTGGTCACCAAGGAGAGCGAGGAGCCGAGCCGGGTGGACGCCCGCGCGCGGGTGGACTCCGACGGCAACCTCACCCTGGAGACCCGCTATTCCGCCCTGATCCATTCCGTCACGGACGCGGTGGCCGACGTGTGCCCGCCGCGGATGGGCGGACAGGTGGCGCGGGCGCTGACCCCGCTGAGGCTTTCGGGCGAGCGCGAACAGGTACTCTCCCGCGCCGTCGCGCTCCCCGCGATGCTCGGGGTGGACGATCTCGGGGTGTTCGATCCCACCCTCCTGTGGCGGGAACCCGACGACGAGGCGCTGCTGCGCGCGCCGATCGGTGTCACCGGTGAAGGTGCCCCTCTGGTGCTCGACCTCAAGGAGTCGGCTCTCGGCGGCTTCGGCCCGCACGGGCTCGTCGTCGGCGCGACCGGTTCCGGCAAGAGCGAACTGCTGCGCACCCTCGTCACCGGCCTGACCATGACTCATGCCCCGGAGCAGCTCAGCTTCGTGCTGGTGGACTTCAAGGGCGGCGCCACTTTCGCAGGCGTGACCGAACTCCCGCACGTGGCCGGTCTCATCACTAACCTCGCCGACGATCTGGCCCTGGTGGACCGGGTCCGCGCGGCACTGCAGGGCGAGCAACAGCGCCGGCAGCAGATGCTGCGCGACGCGGGCAACGTGGACTCTGTCCGCGAGTACCAGATTCTGCACGCGCAGGGCGGCACGGACATCAACGGACGACCGCTGGAGCCGATGCCCTATCTGGTGATCGTCGTGGACGAGTTCGGTGAACTGCTGACCCAGCGATCGGATTTCATCGATCTCTTCGTGCAGATCGGACGGGTCGGCCGAAGCCTGGGCATGCACCTGCTGCTGGCCACCCAGCGGCTGGAGGAGGGTCGCCTGCGCGGTCTGGACTCGCATCTGTCCTACCGGATCTGCCTTCGCACGTTCAGCCCTCAGGAGTCCCGCACGGTCATCGGGACGCCGGATGCCTACCGGCTGCCGTCGATCCCCGGCTCCGCCTATTTCAAAGTCGACGAGAGCATCTACGAGCGCTTCCGGGTGGCTCACGTCTCCGGTGCCTACCAGGAGAAGACTGGCGAGGCGGAACGTGCGTCCGGGCCGGTGCCGGACCCCGTACCGTTCGGCCTGCGCACCGCGGAAGAGGCCAAGGCCGAGGAGACCGACGAGACCGAACCCGCGGTCGCCCTCTCGCGACCCGGGCCGGGCCAGCGCACCGAGATGCAGGTGGCCGTGGCACAGCTGATGGTGCACGGCAACCCCGTGCACCAGGTGTGGCTGCCGCCGCTTCCGCCGGCGGTGGAACTCGACTCCATTCTGGGGCCGGTCCGCTCGAGTGCCGAACGCGGATTCCACTCCCAGGTGTGGCCGAGCGGTGGCAACCTGATGTTCCCGGTCGGAGTGGTGGACCTGCCGGCCCGGCAGGAGCAGCGGGCCATGATGCTCGACCTGTCCGGACCCCAAGGACATCTGGTCGTGGTCGGCGCTCCGCAGTCCGGCAAGAGCACCTTGCTGCGTTCGCTCATGATGAGTGCGATGCTCACGCACACCCCTGACGAGCTGCAGTTCCTGGGCATCGACTTCGGCGGCGGCACACTGATGGGCTTGGAGCCCGCCCCGCATGTGTCCGGCATCACGACCAGGCATGACGAAGCTCGTACCCGGCGCGCATTGTCCGTGGTCAGCCAGTTGGTGGGCGAGCGGGAGCGGCTCTTCCAGGAGCTCCGGATCGACTCCGCGTCCGACTTTCGCCGGATACGGGACGAGAACGCTCTGCCCGACGGCGTCAACGGCGCCGACGTGGTTCTGGTCATCGACAACTGGGCCGCCTTGCGCGCAGGTGTGGAGGAGGCCGAGGAGATCGTGCACGACATCGCGGTACGTGGTCTCGGCGTGGGCGTCCATCTGGTGATCACGGCCAACCGCTGGGGCGAGTTGCGAGCCGGCCTGCGGGACAACATCACCGGCCGTCTGGAGCTGCGGCTCAACGAGCCCGGCGAATCGGAGATCTCCCGGCCGATGGCCCGGCAACTGCACGCCGTCCCGCCCGGCCGCGGTCTCGTGCCGCCCGGCAACGTCTTTCACGGCGCGCTGCCGCGGCTGGACGGTGTGGCATCGACCGACAACCTCACCAAGGCGCAGGCCATGGTGGTCAACGAGCTGGCCACCTGCTGGCACGGGACCAGCGCCGCGCCACTGCGCGTACTCGCGGAACACATCACCCCGGAAGAACTGGACCGGGCCTGTGCAACAGGCCTTCCCGGCGGAACGGCCGGGCTGCCCATCGGCGCCGTACCGATCGGCATCCGGGAGTTCGATCTGGGCCCCGCGACGCTCGACCTGGAATCCCACGGGCCCCACTTCCTGGTGTTCGGCGATTCCGGGGCGGGCAAGACCACGTTCCTGCGCTCATGGATGCGCGGCATGGCCGAACGCCGGTCAGCCTGGGACGTCCGCTTCATCGTCGTCGACTACCGGCGGGGACTCTTCGGCGCGGTGCCCGAGGACTACATCGGTGCGCAGGCCGGGGACGCCGATGTCGCTGCCGCTTACGTCGAGCAGGTCGTGGACAAACTCAAGGAACGGATGCCTCCCGCGGACATCACCCCGCGCGAACTGAAGGAGCGCAGCTGGTGGAGCGGCCCCGAGCTGTACCTGGTCGTGGACGACTACGACCTGGTGGCCGGTAGCGGCACGAGCGGACGTGGTCCGCTGGCGGCCGTGAACAACTATCTCGTCCAGGCGGCCGACATCGGCTTCCATGTGGTGCTCGCCCGGCGAAGCGGTGGAATCGGCCGCGCGCTGACGTCCGATCCGCTGGTCAGCCGAATGCGCGAACTGGGCTCCGGCGGCCTGATCCTGTCCGGTGATCCACGCGAGGGAACAGTGCTCGCGGACCAGCGTGCCCAACGTCTGCCTCCCGGGCGCGGCATTCTCGTCTCCCGCCACGAGGGTGCCTCTCTCATTCAGACGGTGCAGGACACCACCGGTTCGTAGCCGCTCAGGTCCACGCCGCAACGCCGCACGAAACGAACGAACAGTGGGCAGCCTCCGCTCGGGCGGCCCACACGCGAAGGGCATAGCCGATGACTGACTTCGACGTCTCTCCCATCTACGACCTGGGCAACGGGTGGATCGCCACTGGCGACAGGCTGGAGGAGTACGCGGCGAATCTGTTGCTCGACGTGTCCGGAATGCGTTCGGCGTGGACCGGTAAGGCGAGTCAGGCGGCTTATGACGCCTTCACGAGTCCCAAGGGCGTCGGCTACGTCCTGACGGCGGCGGCCCAGACGGCGTGGAAGGTCGGTGAGGCGATCAACATCTACGCCGAGGAGTTGCAGAAGGCCGTCGAGCAGATCGACAGGCAACGCGTCATCGCGTCCCTCATCGGCGCGTTCGAGTCCATCCTGAGTCTGGCGACGTTGGCGCTGGGAGTCTATCTGGGTCCCTTGCTCGAAGAGGTAAGTGTGATCATCGAAGGGCTCGTCAAAGCGCTGGATGAGGCAAAGGGGATCATCAGCACAATATGGCAAGCCGCCAAATTCACGACCAACGAGGTGAGCGTCGCGGCCAAGTCGATCACCGCCGCTGCCGGCGACATCCTGTCAGGGCTCAACAATCCGGCGATCGCCAATATCTGGAAGGTCGCTTCCTACACAGGTGAGGCAGTGATCGTCGGCGGTGGCTCGACGGTCGGCTTCGATGTGAGTGCTCAGGCGATAGCCGCGGCAATCACGCATACACCCTTGAAAATCGACTGGGCGTCCGAGGCCATGAACGCGGGCATGGGCACCCTGTTGGCTGCCGGCGGCATGGAGGCACCGCATCTCAAGCCTCTGCGTGGCGGGTCGGAGTTGGAACCGAAGACAGGCGGGACGGTGTCGGTGAACGTCCCGGCCGAAGCCAAGCCGTCCACACCGGGTTTCACCGATCCGCACCCGACGGAACTCCCCGGGAACAGCGTTCCCACCCTCGGAGAGATCACTCCGCCGCGCACCACGCTTCAGTCGGACGGCGCGCCATCGGCGCTTCACGTCGGCGGTGTGAACGAAGCAGCCGCGCCGCCACGGGCAAGTGCCGGCAACACGGGCGGGATCACCGCTCGACCGGACAGCGGGCAGCCGCAGTCGGCGGTCGTCACCACTTCCGGCAAGTCCGGAGGATCGCCGGTTCTCGGTGATCCGTCACCCGTCGTGGGTCGTCCCCAGACCTCCGATCCGCGTCCAACGCTCGAGGGCGAGGGCGGGGGCGGCGCCCACGGCGAAGTAACGGGATCCGTGACACCCACCCAAGCGAAGCCGGGGGCGTTCCTGGACGGTCCGCCCCGTGGCGCCTCGGCGGATGGAACCGCGAGCCCGGCAACCCCGTTGTCGACCGACGCAAGCACCGGTGCCGGTGCCGGTGGCAGTGTCGGTGGCGGCACCCGTGTGGAGCCGGTTGCTGCCGGCGGTGACGGTGGCGCCCGTGCGGTGACGGGCGCGTCGCGGTCCACCGCGGAGGGCGGTGCCGATGGTGGTGCGCGTGCGGTGGCCGGTGGCGGCATACGTGTGGAGGCCGGTGCCGGTGACAAGGTCCGCAACGTTGCAGATGCTTCGGCTACGGCTGGTACGCCGCGGTCCACTGGTGGGCAGGTAGGCACCGGGGGAAGGGGACGGGACGCTTCGGGTGCGGACGTAAGCCGTGGCACGGCCGATGAGGCACGTGGCGGGCGCCGTGGGACGGGTGCGTCGTCGGCACAGGAATCCGCGGATGAGCTGTCTGTCGCGGGCGGCGAGCGGTCGTCGGACATGGGCTCTCATTCCTTCGAAGAGCGGCAGTCCGGACCCGCGGCGGCCTCCGGCGCTGACGTGCACGCCGCGACGTCTGCGGATGCACGGCCGCGCGCCTCCTCCTCCGGCATCGACGACACGCCCCACGCACTCGAGCAGGGCAAGAGCGGGCTGCCGGAGGATTCGGTCGGCATGCCGGGCGCCTTGTCGAAGAACGGCGACGCGGTTGCGCTCCCGGGCGAGAAGGCCCCGGGCACGGGGACGGCGGACAAGCCGCTCGGCGGCCCGAGCGATGTGCGCGAGGGGCAACCGAACGAGGACATCAGGTTCGGCGAGGCGCCACAGCCCACCAAGGTGCAGATGGCGGAAACCCCGGAGGGGCACTCCGCCGAAATCGTCGACAACTGGGGCGTCTCCGGGGTGGATTCCTCGGGTCGGCTCTCCCCGTCGGCCGAGCCCGGCGCGCCGGGCAAGGCGTCCGACGCCGGGTCCGGTCTCTCCTCGGAGGCGCCGAAGTCCGAGGGCGTGGGCGGCGGCGAACGCCTCACCGGTGGGCGGGAGAACACCGACGTCGGGTCGAACGATTCGGCGCTCCTGACGGGCGAGGAGGGGAAGACCCCCGCACCCGGAGCAGAGCGTCCCGTCGGCGACTCCACCGGGAAGGCGGGGACGTCCGCCTCCGCGATCGACGACAGCAGGCCCTCGTTGGACTCGGACCGGGGGAACGAGACGTCCGCCTCCTCGTCGCGGCGCGACTCCTGGGTGTCCGGCCGTTCGTCGTCGACCTCGTCGGAGTCGGACTTGGGCAACGGTCGCGTGACCGACCACGGTGCTCCGTCCACCCGTGCCGATGAGCACCCCGGCGAGCACGGTGCCCCCGCGAAGGACGATCCGCACGGCGTGGCGGAGCCGTCGTCGCGTCCGGACGAGGGCTATGGCCCGCACCGTGCCGACGTCCTCAGCAAGCCGGGGGACTCCGGCTCGGCCCACGAGATGTTCCAGAACGCGGTGAACCACCAGCTCGGTCACTATGACGTGGTCATGGGACTCGCCGATGTCCGCAACGAGGTCCTCGAGCACACCCTCCCCGGCAGGTTCGAGAACGCGCACCACCAGTGGGAGGACGAACTCGGCATCGGGCAGCCGGGGCTGTCGGAGTCGGATCGCGCGGAGCTCCTCCAGGAGCTCAAGGACACCCTCACCAAGGACTTCAACGAGAAGCTGCTCGCCCCCGGACGCGACTTCAGCAACCTGACCAAGGACCAGGTCGATTCGCTGGGCGCCGAGTGGAACTTGCACGTCGACGCGCGGGTCGAGCAGCTCCCGTCCCGCTTCGCCGACAAGCTGGCTGTCGGCCAGGCGGAGAAGACCGCCAAGAGCCAGGTAAGCGATTTCATCGACCGTCACTACCGCGACGGGGTGGACGCGGGCGAGGCCCACTGGGTGCAGCGGCAGTACCTCGGCGACGTGAAGTCGGAGCTCGGGAAGGCAGGCGTCGAAGGCGACGCGGCGCACCCGACGATGTCGCTGGCCGACACGCTGCTCGACCGGTTCGACCACGCGGCCGCGGCGGGCCAGCAGGTCGGACGCGTTCTCGACCACTTCGACGCGCTCGTCAAGCAGCATCTCGACGCCGGCGACATCCACCTGACGAGGGTGGAGATCGAAGAGGCACGCAACGCCTGGGAGGAGAGCGCCAAGTCCGAACTGCTGGGCGCCTACACCAGCCCGGACGGCTTCCGCGGCTACGGCAGTGACAGCGCGGCCGTTGACAAGGCGTTCAACGCGAAGGTCGCGCGCCTCCAGGCGCAGCTGGACGTCGAGTTCAACCACCTGCCGGAGCTGGACGCGCGGCTGGACAACGCCCAGGTGGCCGGCGGCCACCCGGCGCTGTCCGTGCGGGAGGCGGTCGACAGCCTCAAGAGCGACATCTTCCGCGTCACCGAGCAGCACCTGGCCGAGCTCTCCCACAGCAAGGGCGGCCTCACCCCGGAGGCCGTGGCCAAGTCGCAAAGTGTGCTGGACCACAAGATTGACAAACTGGTCGCGCCGCGCGCACTGGACCTGCGGATGCGGTTCCACACGAACCTGCGCGAGGCCTTCGACCAGATCGACGAGGCGGTTACGCTGCACGCCGGCACTCAGCTGTCCCCCAGCGAACTCGACCACATCACCACCGAGTACCAAAACAAGATCAAGGCCTCGGCAGACCAGCACCTGTCCGAGCTGCTGCTGGGGCATGACCGGGGGCACGGCGACACCTTCGACCCGAGTTTCCAGGCGTGGCGCGACGACGTGGCGAAGGAGCTGTCCGACGTCGCCAAGCGGGTCGGTAAGGAGAAGCTGTGGTCCAACGGGACCAAGCTGGCCGGTGAGGAATTCAGCAACCACTTCGGCGGCACCTACAACATCCGTACCGACGACCCGCTGCGCGCCGGTCTGGGCGACGTGGCCGACCGGTTCCGTGACGACTACGTGCGCCTGTTCGACAAGCACTACGGCGACGGCGCAGCGGGTGTCGACGACTACCTGTCGCACGACTCGGCCAAGGAATCGTTCCAGAAGGGCATCGACGACCACGTCAGGGTCTCCGGCGACCAGCGGGCGCTCGACGCGCTGCACCAGCGGGAGCTGGACAAGCTGTCGCCGGAGTTCCGGGACTTGAAGACGCTCAAGGAGCGGCTGAACGACGCGCCTAAGGTGCCGGCCGCGGGGAAGACGTCCTATCGGGACGGGGTGCGGGTAGAGACGCCCGGTACGGTGGGCAAGAGCATCAAGCAGCTGGTCAACGACAACATCCGGGATCTGAACAAGACCGCGAAGTCCGTCGGTCTGGACGAGATGACCTCGGAGTACAAGCAGCAGATCCGCGACGCGATCGCTGTGAAGGACTGGGCGAAGGCCTCGGAACTGATCGAGAAGTTCCGTGGTCCGGTGGACGCCAAGGTCCTGAACAACCGGCTTGAGGACTTCCGCTCGTTCGCCAAGGACGACGGCACGGCCAAGGTTCTCGACCTCGGCGGCAGCGAGGAGCAGCTCAAGGCACACATCGCGGCCATCGAGTCGGCCGCGAAGGAAGGCCCCGACGCGCTGCGCGGCGCGCTGGACAACTTCAACACCTACGCCGGCAAGCTCGGCATGGACTCCAGGTTCAACAACCTGCGCAGGGACGACTTCAGCACCCGCACCGGGAGCAACGACCCGGTACTGGACGACCTCTACAAGCAGCTGGATGACACCAAAAATCCGCTGAAGGCCGAAGCGCTCCAGGAATCCATCAACGAACGGCGCGACTTCCTCTTCCAGCAGGCCGCGGAGGAGAAGACGGCGCAACTCCTCGACAGCCTCCCCGGGGCCGCCACACACGACCCCGCGCTGCCGAAGGACGCGCCTTCGCTGTCGAAGGACGACGCCCCCGCTGTGTCGAAGGACGACGCGGCGCCGACCTCCGACGCCGCTACGCCGCCTGCGGCCGATGCCAAGGACACGGGCGCGCACGGCGAGGCCGGGACGGACGACCACACCGGGGTGAGCGACGCCGACCGCCAGCAGCGGCTGGACGCGCTGAAGTCCAAGCCCGAGGACGGCGGGGACCTGCCCTCCCAGGAGCAGCTCGACCAGCGTCTGGAGGCGCTCAAGAAGTACCAGCCGAGCCTCTCGGAGGGGCCGGGCAAGGGGGCGGCCCACGACGACGCCGACCGCCAGCAGCGGCTGGACGCGCTGAAGTGCAAGCCCGAGGACGGCGGGGACCTGCCCTCCCAGGAGCAGCTCGACCAGCGTCTGGAGGCGCTCAAGAAGTACCAGCCGAACCTCTCGGAGGGGCCGGGCAAGGGGGCGGCCCACGACGACGCCAACCGCCAGCAGCGGATGGACGCGCTCCGGGGAGGAGCCCCGAGGGCCGGCGCCGACGACATCAGGTCACTGATCAAGGAGAGCGTCGCCCAGCGGAACCTGGCCGACAGCCTCCGCAAGCCCGCGCCCGGCCGAGGCTCGGACAGCGGCCCGGACGCCACCGGGTTCAAGCAGTTCATGCGGGAGTGGAAGAAGGTCGACGCGCTGCGGGCTGCCGAGGCAAAGGCCATGGAGGCCCGCAGCGCCGACCTGTTGGGCAGTGACCGCAAGCCGGCGTCGGATCTCACCGAAATGGAGCTCGACCAGCGCATCCAGATGCTGCGCGGCGATGAGATCAAACCCCAGGACTCGTCCGCCGCGGGCGACGGGGCCCACCACGAGGTCAGCGAGCTCCCCGACTTCCCGTCCGTCCCGAAGAACGACCCCGGCGCACCGACTCGCTCGAGTTCCTCCTCGGGTGACCAGGCTGTCGGCGAGCGGGGTGACGGCGCCGGTGCGGAGGCTGCGGGTTCCCTCGACGACCTGCCCAAGCCTTCGGTGGACGCCCCGAAGGCCGACGGCCCGTCCACGCAGGACGCCTCGTCCACTTCGGGCGGCCGTGACTCGGGCTTCAACTCCGAGGGCGGCTCAATGCAGATGGGCGTCATGGAGAGCGTCCGTCCCCCGGCGCTCGCGCCGGAAGCGGCCGACGAACTGCGCAACGGTATTCCTGGCGCCGAGGGACTGGACCAGCTGCACAGCGAGTTCCGGGCCGGGCAGGCGGCCAAGGCGGCGAAGGCCTCCAAGGTCTCGGAGGCCGCAGCCAGCGAGGCTGTGAAGGTCTCGGAGGCTGCTGTGGGCGAGGCTGGGAAGGTCTCGGAGGCTGCTGTCGGTGAGGCTGCGAAGGTCCCGGAAGCCACAGCCGGCGAGGCCGCCGGGGTCGGCACTGAGGAGAGGTCCGGTTCCGCCGACGTACAGGAGCAGTCTGCCGCGATGTCTGCGGAGGCGTCGGCCGAAACGTCCGCTCAGGTATCGACCGAGACGTCCGGCGACGCGACGGCCGCCGGTGCCGTGACCAGTGTGGAGCCCGAGTTCAAGACGCCGGAGCAGACGTACGTCGAGCAGGCTGCTCACGCGCTCGGTGGGGGCGCAGTCCTCGAAATCCAGGCGGGGCCGCATCTGGTGGTGGTGTCGAATGATGCTGGTCGGTTGGTGTGGCGTGGGGATGCGGCGTCGTTGTGGTCTCAGGAGGGTGTGCCGGTTCGCGTCGCTATGAAGACGGTGGATGGTGGTTTTGTTGGTGATGCTGGGGTTCGTGGTGCGGCGGAGGGGTGGGTGAGGAGTCCGAAGGTTGTTGGGGCTCTTCCGGAGAGTGTTGAGATTGTCCACGAGTCGCTTTTCCGTAGTGAGGTGGCGGAGGGGTTTGTCGCGGGGGATGTTGTTCCTGCGGTGGGGGATGTTGCGCGGGATGTTGTTCCTGCGTTGGAGGATGTTGAGAGGTATGTGAGGGAGGCTGCTTCGGCGCTTGGTGGGGGTGCGGTTGTGGAAGTTCAGGCGGGGCCGCATCTGGTGGTGGTGTCGAATGATGCTGGTCGGTTGGTGTGGCGTGGGGATACCGCGTCGTTGTGGTCTCAGGAGGGTGTGCCGGTTCGCGTCGCTATGAAGACGGTGGATGGTGGTTTTGTTGGTGATGCTGGGGTTCGTGGTGCGGCGGAGGGGTGGGTGAGGAGTCCGAAGGTTGTTGGGGCTCTTCCGGAGAGCGTTGAGATTGTTCACGAGTCGCTTTTCCGTAGTGAGGTGGCGGAGGGGTTTGTCGCGGGGGATGTTGTTCCTGCGGTGGGGGATGTCGTGCGGGATGTTGTTCCTGCGTTGGAGGATGTTGAGAGGTATGTGAGGGAGGCTGCTTCGGCGCTTGGTGGGGGTGCGGTTGTGGAAGTTCAGGCGGGGCCGCATCTGGTGGTGGTGTCGAATGATGCTGGTCGGTTGGTGTGGCGTGGGGATACCGCGTCGTTGTGGTCTCAGGAGGGTGTGCCGGTTCGCGTCGCTATGAAGACGGTGGATGGTGGTTTTGTTGGTGATGCTGGGGTTCGTGGTGCGGCGAGGGGGTGGGTGAGGAGTCCGAAGGTTGTTGGGGCTCTTCCGGAGAGTGTTGAGATTGTTCACGAGTCGCTTTTCCGTAGTGAGGTGGCGGAGGGGTTTGTTGCGGGGGATGTTGTTCCTGCGGTGGGGGATGTTGCGCGGGATGTTGTTCCTGCGTTGGAGGATGTTGAGAGGTATGTGAGGGAGGCTGCTTCGGCGCTTGGTGGGGGTGCGGTTGTGGAAGTTCAGGCGGGGCCGCATCTGGTGGTGGTGTCGAATGATGCTGGTCGGTTGGTGTGGCGTGGGGATGCGGCGTCGTTGTGGTCTCAGGAGGGTGTGCCGGTTCGCGTCGCTATGAAGACGGTGGATGGTGGTTTTGTTGGTGATGCTGGGGTTCGTGGTGCGGCGGAGGGGTGGGTGAGGAGTCCGAAGGTTGTTGGGGCTCTTCCGGAGAGTGTTGAGATTGTTCACGAGTCGCTTTTCCGTAGTGAGGTGGCGGAGGGGTTTGTTGCGGGGGATGTTGTTCCTGCGGTGGGGGATGTTGCGCGGGATGTTGTTCCTGCGTTGGAGGATGTTGAGAGGTATGTGAGGGAGGCTGCTTCGGCGCTTGGTGGGGGTGCGGTTGTGGAAGTTCAGGCGGGGCCGCATCTGGTGGTGGTGTCGAATGATGCTGGTCGGTTGGTGTGGCGTGGGGATGCGGCGTCGTTGTGGTCTCAGGAGGGTGTGCCGGTTCGCGTCGCTATGAAGACGGTGGATGGTGGTTTTGTTGGTGATGCTGGGGTTCGTGGTGCGGCGGAGGGGTGGGTGAGGAGTCCGAAGGTTGTTGGGGCTCTTCCGGAGAGCGTTGAGATTGTTCACGAGTCGCTTTTCCGTAGTGAGGTGGCGGAGGGGTTTGTCGCGGGGGATGTTGTTCCTGCGGTGGGGGATGTCGTGCGGGATGTTGTTCCTGCGTTGGAGGATGTTGAGAGGTATGTGAGGGAGGCTGCTTCGGCGCTTGGTGGGGGTGCGGTTGTGGAAGTTCAGGCGGGGCCGCATCTGGTGGTGGTGTCGAATGATGCTGGTCGGTTGGTGTGGCGTGGGGATACCGCGTCGTTGTGGTCTCAGGAGGGTGTGCCGGTTCGCGTCGCTATGAAGACGGTGGATGGTGGTTTTGTTGGTGATGCTGGGGTTCGTGGTGCGGCGAGGGGGTGGGTGAGGAGTCCGAAGGTTGTTGGGGCTCTTCCGGAGAGCGTTGAGATTGTCCACGAGTCGCTTTTCCGTAGTGAGGTGGCGGAGGGGTTTGTTACGCAGCCGGTTGTCACCAATGTCAGCGACTCACTCGTCGGCACTCCCCCCGCCCAAGCCCAGACTGCGTACGCGCAGGGCCTCGAGGCATCGGCCCATGCCGACGTCAACACCATCGAGTCAGCCGCCGGCACGCCCGCCGTGCTCAAGGACAAGGGCCGGACGGCGGAACAGGGCACGGCAGCAGACGGTGCCAGTGCTACCGCGGCCAGCCATCAATACGGCGCCATGGGCATCGACGACGACGCGAGTCCTACCACCACCGGTCCAACCAGCAGTGTTTCAACCGGTCCCCGTCCCCTGCCGCCGGTGCCGGTGAAGTCCGCGGACGGCGTGCAGCCCTCGGCCAACGACGCGTTGGTCAAGAGCATGCGCTACTGGCAGCCGAGCGAGGAGCAGATGGCCACGCTGGCCCGGTTGGAACGCGAGTTGGTGTGGGTGCCGGATGACGGCAACTGTTTCTTCCACGCCTTGACCACGGTTGTCCATGCTCGATTTAGCCCGGATGAATTGAAGGAGAGGGCACCTAAGTTCCCCCTGCCCGGAAGTGGTGATCATGTCCAGCAGATTCGGGAAGGTCTCGCGAATTTCCTGAGGTCAGAGGAGTGGGGAGCCTGGGGTGCGTTCTTTGCCGCCGATGCTGGTTACGCTGATGAAGTGCCGGATATGTCGCACGGCTCAGAGTTCCATCGGGACATCGTGGCGGCGGTCGGTAGGTCAGGCAGCTGGAATGGCCTTTTCGGGGATGTGCTTCCCCAGCTGATCAATCACGCGTTCGGTGACCTCGACTTTGGCGTGGTCCACTATGTGGGCGGGCAGCCGGTAGTGGGCTTGTCGGAGAGCAAGAACCAGCTCGTTTTGGTTCACAGGAACGGGCTGGCGCATTACTGGGCCACACGGGACGTGTTGTCCCCGGCCGCGGGCCCCTTGACGAGTCCAGCGGTCGGAGCCGGGGGCACCAAGGAGTTGTCCGGCAGCGGTCGCTCCGACAACGTCTTCGACTCCCCGCGCGAGCTGATGGTCCCGTCTGTTTCGCAGGACGGCGCGGCCGTCCCCGACAGGACCGCGACCGATACCGAGATGAACCAGCTGCAGCAAACCGTCCGCGCAACCACCAGTCCGACCCGCCCCCGTCAGCTGCCACCGGTGCCCACGACGAACACGAAGGCCAGTACAACCACCGGTCCAACCGGTTCCCGTCAGCTGCCACCGGTGCCCACGATGGACACGCAGCCCGAACTCGCCGGACAGGGCGGGCTCCGGCCTCCTGGCCAGGCCATGGGCGAACCCCCCACCGGTGCGCTTGAGGAACAGCGGGAGGAACACAGGGACGTAGCCGCGGCCGACGCCGGCGTGGACAGGAACAGGCCGCTCACCGCACCCGCTCCTCCGGCATTGCTGGCCCCCTCAACTTCGACAAGGTCTACGACAGGCGCGCGCTCGGATGTCTACGCGATGCGGCAAGACGCATCATGGGAGTCGAAGACCCGCCGTGTGCTCCAGGGCGCGCTGCTGAACGCGTTGGCCGACGGCAAGATCGGCACGCCGTACATGGCCGGCTTGGTGAAGGCGCTCGATGCGTCCCGTATCAGCGGGCCTGTCGGCGGTGCCGGTCTCGTACGAGGGCCGCAACCGACATCGTTCCCTGGCACCGACGATCTCATCGTGCGCATGTCCCACATTGCCGAAGGCAGCAGCGTTCATGAGTCCGGAGTCCCTGCAGCCCGTGAGTCCGAGCCGGTCCATCCAGAGCCTTTGGCGCACCAAAGGTCCGCGCCGCGCGTTGCGGAGGCGGGAGCGGGCCCGGTGCACAGCGAAGTGTCGCTCGACGCCGATGTGACGGAACATCTCGCAACCGGCGCGCGTCAGTCCGCTCCCACCGTCGACGCGACGCGGCTGACCTCCGACAACACCATCGTGTCGGCCGTGGGAACGCCGGAGGCCGTGGACGTGTGGATGAACAGCACGGACGATTTGATGGTCGATGGCCTGCTGTCGAGACTGCGCGTTCCCGGCGTTGTCTCATCTTCCGAGCAGCGTCGAGCGTTGCTCGGAAGCCTTGCTACGTATGTGGACAGGATGACTCCGGCTCAGTGGAAGGAGTACGACGAGCTGCGCTCCACCCCGCTGCAGACCACCCACCCCACCACTGGTCGAACCGGCATTCGTCGGCTGCCGTCCTTGCCCGAGCCCACCGCCGCACAGACCCGCCCCAGTGCGCACGAGGACACCGCCGCCGTCGACTCGGAGTCGATCACCGTTGCCACACAGGGTGCTGCTTCGTGGGTCGGATTGGTTGATGGGGTGCCGATTCCGCGTTCTGCCAGCCCGGAGCAGGAGTCCCAAACCGGCTGGCATCAGTCCGCTCCCACTGTCGACGCGACACAGCCGGCATCCGACAGCACCATCGAGCCAGCCTCGGGAACGCCGGAGGCTGTGCGGAACACGGCAGCGCACGCGGAGCCGGGAGAGCTGGGGGTGCCGCTCCCGGCGAGCGGTTCAGGCGTGGGCTCGAGCAGGCGACCCTCTGCCGAGGAGACCCGGTCCGATGCTCGTCTGGCCCGCTCGAACGCTCGTGCTGGTGCTGGGGGGGTTGTCGGCCCGCGTGTTCCGCAGCGTGGTCGTGCGACAGCCGATCCTTCGCAGGCCACCTCGCAGCCGGTGACCGGAGTGACCCGGCAAGCCGGCATCGAGAAGCCCGCTACCTGGCCTAAGGAGCGAGTGCCGGCTCCCGCTCGCGGGGCGGGCGTCGATCCGGCCGCGTTGCGCGATGTGGATGTCGTCAACAGCTGGCTGTCGGTGTCGACGGTAGCTGGTCGGCCTCGTTCTGAGGCGGTTCGGCCGGTGGATGATGCCGTGCAGGCTTGGAAGGGGCGGGGCAGTGGTGGTCGCGACCTCAACCGAGGGTTGCTGGCATCGATCATCGACTCCATTGGAGAGTGGAAGCGCAGTCCTGACGGGAGTGTGCGGGGGGAGGCTGTGGAGCGTCTGCTGGCGCATGCCCAGGCTCACCTGGACCGCTTGAACGAACCTCGGCTGCCGCAGACCGTCCACGCCACCACGGTTCCGCCGGTCAGCCGTCCGCTGCCGCCGGAGTCCGTACCGCAGGGCGTCAAGCCCTCGGGCGGCCCCGAGTCGTCCATGGGCGATGCGAGCGAGTCTTTGTCGCCCGTGAAGTACTGGTGGCCGAAAGAGGAGCAGATGGCCACGCTGGCCCGGTTGGGCCGGGAGCTGGTGTGGGTGCCGGATGACGGCAACTGTTTCTTCCACGCCCTGGCCACGGTTGTCCATGCTCGCTTCAGCCCGGATGAATTGGAGAAGAGGGCGCCTAAGTTCCCCTTGCCTGGGAGTGATGACTATGTCAGGCAGCTTCGGCAGGGCATCGCGGATTACGTGCTGTCACAGGATGGGTGGGAAGAAGCCGGGGATTACTTTGCCTCAGACGCTGGCTTCTCTGATGCGGCACCGGACCGTTCGCACATGTCGGAGTTCCACCGGGATGTCGTGAAGAAGATCGTTGCGTCAGGCAGCTGGGATGGCCAGTTCGGGGATGTGGTTCCCTATCTGATCCAGCGCGTGTTCGGTGACCTTGGCTTTGGCGTGGTCGATTTCTCGGACGGGCAGCCGGTAAAGCTGTTGTCTCAGGGTAAGGACCAGCTCGTCCTGGTAGAGGACAAGCGTGGGGTGAAGCATTACTGGGCCACGCGGGACGTGCAGACCACGGTTCAGGCTGATTCTCGTCCGTTGCCGTCGAAGCCTGCGTCGCAACCTGCCACTACGGTTCAGGCTGATTCTCGTCGGCTGCCGTCGAAGCCTGCGTCGCAACCTGTCACCGGCTCTCGTTCGTTGCCGGAGCCCGCACCGGAGCTGCCGCAGACCGTCGAAAAAGCCGACGGTTTGGCACAGACTGACCGGACCCGCTTGAACGCTCGTGCTGGTGCTGCGGGGGTTGTCGGCCCGCGTGTTCCGCAGCGTGGTGGTGCGCCAGCCGGTCCTTCGCCGGCCGCCTCGCAGCCGGTGACCGGAGTGACCCGGCAAGCCGGCATCGAGAAGCCCGCTACCCGGCCGGAGGAGCGAGTGCCGGCTCCCGCTCGCGGGGCGGGCGTCGACCCGGCCGCGTTGCGCGATGTGGGTGTCGTTAACAGCTGGCTGTCGGTGTCGGCGGTAGCTGGTCGGCCTCGTTCTGAGGCGGTTCGGCCGGTGGATGATGCCGTGCAGGCTTGGAAGGGGCGGGGCAGTGGTGGTCGCGACCTCAACCGAGGGTTGCTGGCATCGATCATCGACTCCATTGGAGCGTGGAAGCGCAGTCCTGACGGGAGTGTGCGGGGGGAGGCTGTGGAGCGTCTGCTGGCGCATGCCCAGGCTCACCTGGACCGCTTGAACGAACGTCGGCTGCCGCAGACCACCCCGGTACGGCCTCGGCAGTCCCCGGCCCCGGGAAACACGTCTGTTGTGGACGTGTGGATGAACAGCACGGACGACCTGATGATCAATGGCCTGCTGTCGAGACTGCGCAATCCCGACGTCGTCCCATTTCCCGAGCAGCGTCAAGCGCTACTCGGAAGCCTCGCTACGTATATGAACAGGATGACTCCGGCTCAGTGGAAGGAGTACGACGAACTGCGCTCCACCCTGCCGCTGGGTGGAAGTCCCCTTAGCGGTGCGGTCGGGCATACGCCCGTCGCCACCGATCACACCGGCTTCCAGGCATCCACCTCCGTTGCTCACTCACTGATCGACCCGGGCGCCGACCACCAATACGACGCCATCGGCATCGAGGCCGACACGTCCGCCTCGATCCCCGCTGCCGCCGTCGGGGCGATGTCCGACGAGCGTGGCAGGGTGGCAGGGTGGACTGATGACGAGACGGCGGGGCTCGACTCCGTGGAGGCCGGCTCGGCAACTTCTCGGACCAGTGCCAACGCTGAGGACTTGGCCGTCACCGCAGGAGAGGGCGAAGGAAGGACCGAGCAGCAGTCGGTAACGCCGTCTCAGCAGGCGATTGAAGAGCAGATGACTGCATCGGAGTCTGAAGCGTCGGACGGCCTGCCGGGTTTCGCGCAGCTGATGGGCGAACTCCCTGCCCGGGGCCACGTCACGGTCGCCACGGACGCCGAGTCCGTCACCGAGCGGCGGACTCCGGACGGCACCGTTCCACACAGTGCACCCGCTGAGGATCAGGCGGTCGTCATCGACAGGAGTGCGCACGATGTGGTCGATGCCTTGCCGAGCGGCTTGGTCGAAACCCGGTCGGCGGACCCCACGGTGGCTGGTAGTTCTCGTCAGCCGACGGGCGTAGCAGACACCGACCGAGGTGACTCTTCTACGTCGTCGCCCGGCGAGGCAGAAGTTCTCCTCCCGGGATTGACCGACGAGGCCGTGAAAGATGCCATTGCCATACTTCGCGCGGAACGCTTCAAATTCCCTTTGACGATCGGCACGAGCGAGTCTGACCAGCAACCTCGGAGGATCAGTGAATTTGTGATCCGAGCGGTCGCCGAGATCGTGGAGGCCCAAGGGAGAAGACAGGCCGTACTGTTCGCCCGCGCCTACACTTCTCGGATCTATGAGTTGTTCCCCGGACTGCGGAACGTTGATTCCAGGCCTGGTGGAGCCGGTGGAGTCGAGATCGAAACCAGCGTAGGACTGCGGCGCGGTGACTCGAATCAAGAAGTGCCGACACATTTGTTCGATCACGGCTTGGTTTCGGTTGACGGAGACACCGCCCTGAACGGTGATGACATCGTGGAGCTCGTTTCAGCTCCTATCGGGCACTTGGATGATGAAATTCGCCCGGATGCTGATCTTGTATTCGAACTCCTCTCGGTTATGATTGAAGACTTCGAGGGGAATCCGGGGCGACTGCTCCGAGAAGTGTTTTCGGTGGAGGATTTTACATACCTGTCGGAAGAAGCTGCTGATGATGTGTTTATCGGCGAGAAAATGGAGAACCCTTGGTGGGTGCAATATACTACCGGGATTCCGATACACGGGCTCGCTGATTTTCACGAGTGGGCCGTATCGGCGTCCAGTCGTCAACTGTCGTACGAAATGGAAGCCGCCCGGCGGGCTGCGGACGACTTCGCCAGGGCAGTGACCTCTGTGTTCGCTGGTGTTCATGCCTCGCAAATCGACACCCTGCGTGACGACTACGCAGCCTGGTCGCTCTTCGGCTACGCAAAGGTGATTCTTTACCCGCATGTTGCAGCTTCTCTGAAGATGGAGATATCGGGTGTTGTGAACGCGAATTACGGGGTGCCGCAGTCTATGGGCCTTGTGAAGCAGACGCTCGATATTGTCTCTAGGACATCTTTGAGAGGAGTGCTTGCTGGACTTCCGCCCGAGGTTCGCGAGTTCCTGGGAGAGCGGCGTGATTGGATTCTGGGCAAATTTGAAGATACTTTCACGCGATCCAACAGGTCGCTCGTAGATGATTTTCTCTCCTCGGTGGATGTGGAGCATCAGTCCATTCTGGATGTTTTGATGTCGTATCCGAGTGTTGAAATGGACATCGAAGCCTCACACTCCGACTATTTGGATAATGGTCTCATTGACCAGCCTGATGTGCTCTTGAGTCAAGAGGTGCTTGGAATACGCACCAATTTCCTTGAGCTTGACTCAGGTGCCGAGGGGGAGTTGCCAGTCCCGCTCGTGGTGCTGGAAGAGCGGGCTCCGCTCGACCAGGAACAGTCCGTTGAAGGCGTTCGGAACAGCTGGGAGAGGAGGCGGCTACTGGCGCGGGAAACGTATGGCTCCGCTGTTGCGGCAGAAATGGCGTACGTTGCGAGCGAGACGTTGTCCCGGCCGGCATGGTCGGCAGAGGCTGGCGGAGAATCCGTGGTGCCAGCCCTCTCGGACGAGGACGCGTCATTCGATTGGACATTTCCCGATGTTTCCGACCATGATCTTCAAGAATGGCAGTCCGGGTTCGCTGGGGTAAGCGGCGAGATCGAGCGGCTACTATCGATTTCTCCGGCAAAGATGTTCGCGGCTCGTGACGCTGCTCGTGTCGTCATGAATGTGTACCATCGGCCGCTTCCTCAGGGTTCGGAAAATACCTCTGAGGATGAACAGAACTACATCCTTCTGTACGAAAGTATTCAGGATTACGCCGCTTACATAATTTTCACCAGCCGGAATCCTGCGGAAGCCTGGAACGTGCTGGACGAGGAAATGCGGACGATCGGGCAAACATTTGGAACGGCGGCCGGCCTGTGGAGCGAGCCGGTGCCGAGTACGGACGCCCCGTCGGCCGCAGCCCCCGGCGCGTGGACCTCGCCCGCCGCGCCCCCTGTGCACGCGTCTGCCGCGGCCGCTGAGACCACCTACGCCCGGTCGATCGCCGGGTTCCTGAACGCTCCGCAGGTGAACGTATCCGGTCTGCTGGCCCTGTTGCGGCGACGGGGTTCCTCGCCCGAGCTGTTCACGCCCACCTTCCTGCAGACCCTGTACCAGCAGACCACCGGCGTCCCCTTGATGACCGCAGTGAACAACGCGGTGCAACAAGGCCGGCTGGCCGTGGAGGACCACCAGGAGGTGTTGCGCGGCCTCGGTCTCGTCAGCGGCTTTGCCTTCGCTGACGAGCCGTTGCGGAACATGGCCGCTGTGCCTGGGGACGATGTGTCCTTGCTGCCCGAGGTGGGCGAGTACGCGAACAATGTGTACGCCGCGTTGCGCGCGGGGGATCCGGAGAGGGCGCTGTCCCTGCTACTGGCCCTGGAACGCGATATGCGCAAGGTGTGGGCGGTCGAAGCTGCCTGGCAACGGAGTTACGGCTCGCACCTGGGCCAGGTGATGGTGGCGGCCTGGCCGGCGTACGCGAACCGGATCAATCACGCCCTGGGCCTGGCCGACGCCGGGCCGGTGCCGATGCAGCAGGTCCACGCGTGGTACCGGCAGCTGTTCCAGTCGACGTTCGAGCACGACCAGCACGGTTCGGTTCCGGTTACTGCTGAGTACCCCGAGGACGGCTGCGTCCTGCGCGCACACCTGTGGGCGATCCAGCTGATGCGCTGGGGGGCCATGCCGCGGAAGGTGTTCGCGGCGCTGGCCCACGAGCAAAGGGGCCTGTCCTTCACGACGAGCACGGCCCGGGGCGCCACCCAGACGGCTCCGCGCCAGGTGGATTGGAGCTTCCACGTGGGGCCGGTGGTCAACGCGCTCCGTGCCGATGGGACCGTGGTGCCCATGGTGCTCGACCTCGCGCTGCATCGCGGCCCATTGACCCTGCTGCAGTGGGCGGAGGCCATCGGGATGCCTACCGGGCCCGGTTCGTACTACTACGACGAGGGCTCGCTGGCTCAGGTGCACTCCCGGCTGGTGGTGGACCAGCAGCGGCACCCGAACGCCTGGCGGTTCACCGAGCGGATGCTGCCCAGGCGGCCCACTTTGCTGTTCACCGACGGCTACTGCCTCGACTTCCCGCACCCTGACCGGCCGCACACCGAGTCCTGGCAGGAGGCCGACGCCTTGGTACAGAGGGATGGGGACCGGCTGTACCGCCATCACGTCAGGGCGGTCAGGCGGAAACTGGCCCGGAAGCTGTACGACATGCTCAACGGCGTCCGCGCCCCGTACTCCCGTGCGGCGCTGCTGCGGCAGCTGCGGAGCGAGGTCGACCGCTATGCTCCCCAGCCCGGATTCCTCGAAGGGAACAGGGAACTCGCCGACGCGGCGCGCTTCCTGCTGACCGACGACTATTTCGGCGCCTTTGCCAGGCTCTTCCCACGACTGACTGACCCCTCGCTCCATCCCGACTCGTCTTCGGACGAGGCCGAGTTGTCCTCCGGCGAGGAGGACAACTCCTCCGAGGAGCAGGCGTCGGCAGGTAGGCACGGTTGGCGTCAGCCCGCGTCCTGGACCGCGCCGGCAACGATCAGTGAGGTCGCGGAGGGGGACGAGGGCGTTGCGGCGGGCGGGTCCGCGGGCGTGGCCGATTCCTGGGCGGGGTTGCGTGAGCTTGCTGAGCCGGCGGTGATCGATACCGAGCGTTTTGATCCGCGCAGGTCGGGGTCGTATGAGCCGGGTCGGCTGGCGGGGGCGATGAGCCGGATCAGGCTGGACGCGCGGCGTTTCCAGGACGTCGGCGGGGGGTGGATCAGCGACGCGACGGTGCGGGTTCATCTGGCCTCTGAGCCGGGGGTCACGGGTGACGACATCCGCTTCCTGGCGGAGCGGATGACTTCCGCGGTGCAGCGGGTGATCAACGCACCGCGCTTCGAACTGCCCGACGGCAGCGTGTTCCACTTCAACGTGGAGTTCCTCGCGAATCGCGCCGGGGCGCACCATGTGATGCGGGTGCACGCGGAGCCGGGCGCGACGACCACGACCGATGTGCATCTGGTCGCCGCAGGCGGCAGCCCGCTGAGTGAGCATCAGCTGCTCCATGAGCTTCTGCACTTCGTCGGGTTGCCGGACCGCTACTTCGCGTCGGGTTTTCTCTTCCGTGACCGGCCCTGGTCCCGGGCCGTCGCTTTCGACGGTTCGCTTATGGCGGGTGAGCCGAACAGCGAGGACGGGCCGGTGCTCAGCGCCGATGATCTGGCCGCCATCGGGGAGGTGTTCCGTTCGGGACCGGAGATCCGCGAGCTGTCGCACCCGCTCGCGGGGCGGGACCTGAGCGCGCCGCCGCTGGACGGCGAGTCGGCCGCCGAGGACAATCCGCAGGCGTCCCCTGTGCAGGCGTCTGTCGCGAGGGTTTCACAGGACAAGGGCAAGGCCCCCGAGCGGGAGACCGGCGCGGCGGGGCCCGCGGTTCTGCACGAGGCGCCGACGAGGGAGGAGGCGCTGCAGGCGTTCTCGGACGCGCAGCGCGAGGTGGACGGGGCTATCGATGCGCTCGCCGATGCACAGGCCTCACGCGCGGACGGGGTGGAGTCCGCCGCCCATGCCGGGGGTGCCGCGGTGCTCGCCGCGTGGCAGGAGGTGCTTGCCTCCGACGCCGTTTTGGAGGCGGCCGAAGCCGACTGGGATGCGGCCACCGGCGGTGAGCCGCTCCCGGCTGTGGAGCTGGTGGCCGAGCCGCGTGCCGCGATGCCGGGTGCTTCGGGACGCATCCGCAGGTGGCTGGGGCCGGCCCGTCATGTGGAGCCGGAGCCTTCCATGGCGCCGCCAGGCGAAGTGATTTCGGTGGAACCGATGCCGCTCGCGGCACCTGCCAGTGGGCGGTCGGTGAGCGGGGAGTCGGCCTCTCCATCTGGGGCCGTGCAGATGATGGTTCCCAGCGCCCGGGACCTGCTGCTGGCCCAGCAGCTGCGCGATAATGATCCCAGGCGCTCCGAGGAGGCATTCCGTGTGGAGTCTCAGCGCATCCATAATGAACTGAACCCTGCGAGTCATGGTGGGCATCACTCACAGGAGATGCAACGCACTCTGAATCGACGGCTCGCCGCCCTGTCCGAGGAGCAGGCGTTGCTGGCGGCAATGCTTCCTCGGGGCGTGTGGCAATCGCTGCGTGCGCCGCAGATCGCGGCCATGGTCATGGCGGAGCGGCGCGGCCGGCAAGCGGTGCACGCGGATCGAGTGGCGCTGATCGAACAATTGCGCAGCGATCGTTGGCGGTGGACTGCCGCGTACCCCCTTGACGATCAGCGCATCAACGGTCTGATCGACACGGTCCACGCCTATCTGCGGCAGATGCCCCTGACGGTCAATGTCGAGCTCGGGCTGGAGGCTGCGGACGGTCACACCCTCCTGGACATCCTGACCAGCACTTCCGGGGTGGTGCTTCGTAATGTCTGGGAGACGCAGCCGGACAAGCACAAGTACCTCCGTGGCCAGGCGGAGGAGTCGCTGGGGTACGCCGGTACCGTCCGTCGCAGTACGGCTGCCGGCGGCATCTACGCGGATCCTGCTCCGCGCCGGCGGCTGGCGATTCCCTTCCAGCGTCCGCCTGAGCCGGCCCCCACTCCCGCATTCATTCCGCGGAGCGAGGACCGTGCGCTGCTACCGAAGTACGCAGCGCTGACGTCCCCGCTGCGGCAGACGGGAGTAACTACGTACGGGTCGGCCGTGTTCCACCTTTCGCCTGCCATGCGGAACCGGGCCACTTTCACCCCCGCCGACAGCTTCGCCCCCGGCTTGCGCGGCGCCGCAGGTGTCACCGGCCCCAATCATCTCCTGCCGCTGCTCGTCCACGGCAACGAGGAGCTGGTGCGTCTGGCGTTCGCGGAGGCCACTGAGTTCGCCTACGACCCCGAATACCGGACGCGGCGGGACACCGTCGGCTTCCGCATGGATGGCTTCTTCGAGGCCCAGATCCACGGCGATGTCATGTGGTCGCATATCACCCGCATCGTGCTGACCCACACGCCGGAGGACCGCGACCAGGCCGTGGTCCGGCGCGAGCACCTCCAGGCGTTCGCCGCTGCGAACCGTCTCACCTTCACCGTGGAGCTGTTCGATATCACCCGTCCGGCCCCGTCGGCCGCAGCCCTCGGCGGCTGGACCTCGCCCGCCGCGCCCCCTGTGCACGCGTCTGCCGCGGCCGCTGAGGCCACCTACGCCCGGTCGATCGCCGAGTTCCTGAACGCCCCGCAGGTGAACGTACCCGGTCTGCTGGCCCTGTTGCGGCGACGGGCTTCCTCGCCCGAGCTGCTCACGCCCAC
This sequence comes from Streptomyces sp. FXJ1.172, assembly GCF_001636945.3. Taxonomy (NCBI): domain Bacteria; kingdom Bacillati; phylum Actinomycetota; class Actinomycetes; order Kitasatosporales; family Streptomycetaceae; genus Streptomyces; species Streptomyces sp. FXJ1.172. The sequence goes on from NZ_CP119134.1 coordinate 444,284, forward strand.
CTTCCTGCAGACCCTGTACCAGCAGACCACTGGCGTCCCCTTGATGACCGCAGTGAACAACGCGGTGCGGCAAGGCCGGCTGGCCGTGCAGGACCACCAGGAGGTACTGCGCGGCCTCGTCAGCGGCTTCGCCTTCGCTGACGAGCCGTTGCGGAACATGGCCGCTGCGTTGACCGCGCCTGTTCGGGGCCGTGAGACTTTTGAGGTGCCCTTCGAGCAGGGTGTGAAGGATGAGTTGCCGGTCGCTGGCCAGGATGCGCTTGACGATGTCGTCGGCCGGATGGTTTGGGCGAGCGTCCGTAACTGGCAGCAGGGGTTGCCCTTGCCGAAGGTGAAGGTGACCGGGTACGGCAACGGCAGGTTCGGCCGGGGCGGCGTCACGGCTGAGCACACAGCGGCATCGCGTGCGGCGACCGTTGCCAACGAACTGGGCACGCGGATCGGGGCATTCCTGCGAGGGCAGGAGGGGTCCAAGCCTGCGGTCGATGATTTCGACATCGATCGGGTGGCCGGGGAGCGGCAGGCCGGGATGTCCGCGGACGATAGGCGTCGCGTGACTGTCGTGGTCGACTACGACCAGCCACAGATCGTTCTCGGTGGCTCCGGCGAGAGGCCGGTGGAGGTCGCGAAGAATCTCCACTTCGTGTGGCTCGGCGGCGCGATGAGCGACGCCGCCCGGAGGAACCTCGATGCGTGGTCGGCCGAGGCGGGCCGGTCCCGTTGGTCCGTGCACCTGTGGACGGACCAGGGCGCGCGGCGGGCGAACGCCGGGTACTTCGCCCGCCTGTCCGGCGCGGGGTGGCACATCCACGGCTCGCATAAGGAGTTGTTCTCCAGCGAGGACATCACCGCACGGACTGTGATCGACACCGCTATGGCCAACCGCGCGTTCGCCATGGCGTCGAATGTGATCCGGTATGGCGCCTTGCGCCGGTTCGGCGGCGTCTACCTCGACGTTGATATCGCGCCCGGTGGCGTGCGGTTGCCCGCTAAGCCACTAATGATGGATCCGGCCGGACTCCCGTTCTTCGCGCCTTCCGTCCGCGACCGCGTCCATCTGGAGTTTGTCCTCGGCCGGATAGAGGCTCAAGCCCGGGACATGGGAGTCCCGGCCCCGCCACGCGACGACGCGTCCCTCACCCGGGCCATCGCGTACCAGTACGGCAAGGGTGACCTGAACAACAACTTGATTGTGGCTCCGGCCGGCTCGGAGTTCATCAGTGACCTGCTGGTCAACCTGAAAAAGCCGGGGTCCCCTGGTTTCCCTGCCCAAATGGAGGAGATGCGTCAGAACTCACCGCAGTTGAGCGGACCGAACTTCATCAAGAAGCGCCTGGAGCAGTCCCTTCGTGACCGTGGCCAATGGCCGTCGCAGTCGGAGCACAACGGTTTCGGGGGGCGGGTGCCGTACGCCACCGCCTTTGAACAGCACTACCTCACCTTCGACCCAGCCCAGCGAGCGATCTGGCAGGGCCTGCAACTACTCACCGACGAATCCGAGAACCAGGAGCACCTCCACTCCGCCCCGCGATCCCACGCATTCACACCGGAGGCGGCGCAGAGCACGGAGATGGGCTCTGGCGCCGAGCAGTCGTTCCGGTGGGGCGCGCCCGCGTCCTGGCCCGTGCTGGAGACGATCCCCGATGCCGAGGAGGGGCACGAAGGCCTCCTGCCGGGCGAGCCCGCGGCCCTCGCGTCTGCCCCCTGGAGGGAGTTGCGTGAGCTTGCTGAGCCGGCGGTGATCGATACCGAGCGTTTTGATCCGCGCAGGTCGGGGTCGTATGAGCCGGGTCGGCTGGCGGGGGCGATGAGCCGGATCAGGCTGGACGCGCGGCGTTTCCAGGACGTCGGCGGGGGGTGGATCAGCGACGCGACGGTGCGGGTTCATCTGGCCTCTGAGCCGGGGGTCACGGGTGACGACATCCGCTTCCTGGCGGAGCGGATGACTTCCGCGGTGCAGCGGGTGATCAACGCACCGCGCTTCGAACTGCCCGACGGCAGCGTGTTCCACTTCAACGTGGAGTTCCTCGCGAATCGCGCCGGGGCGCACCATGTGATGCGGGTGCACGCGGAGCCGGGCGCGACGACCACGACCGATGTGCATCTGGTCGCCGCAGGCGGCAGCCCGCTGAGTGAGCATCAGCTGCTCCATGAGCTTCTGCACTTCGTCGGGTTGCCGGACCGCTACTTCGCGTCGGGTTTTCTCTTCCGTGACCGGCCCTGGTCCCGGGCCGTCGCTTTCGACGGTTCGCTTATGGCGGGTGAGCCGAACAGCGAGGACGGGCCGGTGCTCAGCGCCGATGATCTGGCCGCCATCGGGGAGGTGTTCCGTTCGGGACCGGAGATCCGCGAGCTGTCGCACCCGCTCGCGGGGCGGGACCTGAGCGCGCCGCCGCTGGACGGCGAGTCGGCCGCCGGGGACAATCCGCAGGCGTCCCCTGTGCAGGCGTCTGTCGCGAAGGTTTCACAGCACAAGGGCAAGGCCCCCGAGCGGGATACCGGCGCGGCGGAGCCCGCGGTTCTGCACGAGGCGCCGGGAGCCGCGGAAGAGATCTCGGAAGCCGCCGCTCGGCAGGTGCCCGACGCCGGGCGGAACGTCTCCGAGGGTGGTGATGAGCTTGGCCGGGACGGTGATGAGAGCCGGGGAGCCGGCATGGTCGTCCAGGTGTTCATGGCTAACGACCTGGATAGTTCGGTTGGCGACGGCCTGCGGCACGCCCTGAGGGACGCGGAGGGCAGCGGAGACACGCGGCGGACCGAGCTCCTTGAACAGGTCATTCGCTCCCGGGGAGCCGGGGCCGCGCCTGCGGCGGGAACGGAGGTCCGCACCGCTGGCCAGGCCGAAACCACTGTCGACTACGTGACGCACCGGACGGCCGCGGCCGTGGGTCCGACCTTCCAGCACATCAAGCCGATTCAGGTGTCGGACAGCGCGGCCGAGGCCAACGGCACCGAAGCGCCGCGGTTGGCCACCGTCCGACAGGACCTGACTGACGCGGCGCATCCGGCCCTCCACGTCTCCGCCGACGGCACACTCGCCGCGAGCACGGAGAACGAGAGCCGAGAGGCGTTCGCCAGCCGGGGCGCCTTCGAGCGGTCCCGGAGGCAGCTCCACGCAGTCGGGGGCGCCGTAAGACTCGAACTCGACGAGAGTGTCTCGCTCACCGTCCGGCACGACGGAGCCGAACGCACCCTGTACCGCGTTCGTCCCGTCTTTCTGGAAGACACGACGGACGTCTGCCGTGACCTGGCCGGCCAGGTGATGGGCGGCACCGCGGACCATCTGGTCTTCCGAGCTCCGGATGGGCAGACCGTGCTGGGGCCGATGAACGCCGCGGACAGTCTCAAAGTCAGTGAGCTGCACCATCTCGCGCATGCTCTGGTCCAGGTCGCGGACGGTTCGGCGAGTCCCGGCGTCGTCCCCGATACCTTCTGGGCCGTTGCAAAAGCGAGTGGGCGCGGGCCACTCACCCCCCTCCTGCCGTCGTCCGACGCGCTTCCCCCCACCCCGTTGCCGGGCCGGCGTTACGGACCTCTGCTGAACCCCAACTCCCGAGGCCTGGACAAGACGGCGCGCGCGATCGGCATCAACCAGGATGCCTGGCCGGCCGTCGGCGAGGCCTACCTCACGCAGTCCATCGGCTCGGAGAACGAGCATGGCGAGTTCACGCTGGAGGACCACACCGGCGCCCTCCACCCGGTCGACAATCCCTTCGGTTACCACTACGCCGCCGTGGTCCTCGCCAGCGAGGACGGCACGTCCCATGTCACGCTGGAGAACTACGCCCGGCAAAGCGGAACCCGTCACGCACTCCGGAACGCTGTCGACCGTAACCTGGACGAACACGGTGACCGCCTGGAAGAGATGCGGACGGCGTACGAGGCCGAGACGGAGACCGCGACCGAGTTGCGGGAGCGTGCCTCGGCCAGGGCCGCCGTCCTCGCGGTCGACGCGCTCATCGCCGTGCGGGACGAACGGGCCGCGGCGCCTGGTGCGCGAAACGCGTCCGACGCTGCCGCGACCGGTCCGACGACGGCGGAGCAGAAGGCCGTCAGCGCACTGGCCCAACTCTCCGGCGAACAGGGGAGGCTCAAGGCGCCGGGTGATCTGTGGCATATGCGCTTCGTCAGCCGACAGGAGCAGGAGACCTTCCACGACCAGATGACGGGCGGGTCCGAGTGCGTCGTCAACCCGCTTACCGCGGTGGTCGTCGGAGCGCACGAAGCTCCTGACCCCCTTGGCAGCTCGTTCACCTTCGACGAGAAAGCGACCCGACCGACCGAAGATGACAGGCGTACGCTTTATGCCCTGGCTGGCAAGGTGGCTCGCATCGCCCTGTGGAACCGCCGTAACGGGCTGCCCCTGCCCCGCGTAGTCGTGTCTACCGGCGGCAACGGCCGCCGTGACGATCTCTCTGCCTTCCTCAACGCGAACGACCCGGCACACGCGACCGGTGAGCGGCGGCTGGAAGCGGCCCGCAGCGAGTTCCTCAAGCAGCTGGACGAGGCACTGGCCCACTTCCAGAGGGGCGCTGACCCCGCGGACGTACTGAGGGCAGACGAGTTCGAGGTGCAGGGGGAGAACCGGGGGCGGCTACTCCCGCAGAACGCGGTGCCGTCCCGGCTCGGGGCCAAGAGCGACCCCCGAGAGCTGCGCCGGCGCGCCATCTTCACCATCGAACTCCACCCGGCGGGTGAGCGGCCCGCACCGCCGAACGCCGACGTCACGCAGCTTGAGACCACGGCCGATGAGTACCGACGGCCGACCGAAGTGGATGGGGCGCTCGACGAGACCGTGAGCGGTGCCGAAACAGACGTTGCCCCAGGTGGCGCGCTCGGGTATCGCGCCCGTATCGCGCTCGCCAAACGCGAATGGAAAGAGCCGGTGGCCAAGGCCGTGGCAGACCTCGAGCGGTTGCTGGATGAAGCCGGCTCCGGCGCTCGGTCGCTGGTGATCGGCGCGGTGCCGGACAAGCCCCTGTGGGCCATCAACGTCGGCGGCGCGATCCGCTGGATGGACAACACGGGTGAGAGTACGCAGGCACCGCTGACCGCGACGGGCAAGATCGTGTCAATCGACCTCGACCCGTTCGCCAGGCTGATCGATCCGGCACTGCAATTGGTCCAGGCCGGGCCTGGTGCGTCAGGATTCTGTGATCTCACGTTGGGCGCGGACCTGAAGAACGTCGTGTGACGGGGCGTCTGGGGACGGGCACTGGGGGTGGCAGGGACGGCGAGACGCCGGACCGCGTCCCCGGGCCCGGCGGCTATGGAAGTCTGGCGTGGCCTGCCCGTCTCCTTTCCGAACGTCCGCCTGTCGGGCCGTGTCCGCCGGGCGGCGCGCCCCGGCTGTCCCAGTGCGCCGAAGGTTGGTGCCGCAAGGACGGTTCGGGTGTGTAGAGCGGTGACGACCCGGTCCCGGACCGGGTGACGGCGCCGGCGACACGGAAACCTCTATATCAACCGATGTGCACTACACCGAATTCGTTGATGGATCCCCGGACAATGTGACAACGGCCCTGTCGTGCAAGACCGAGGCCATCGAACGGCACCAGGTGACGGTGGCGCGAGAGTTCGTAGGTGCTATGTGGTGACCGAGTCCCGGACCGTGAGGATGTGCTGGGGATGTCTGAACTTTCCAAGACACGTTCCGTCGGTTGTCCGCCCCTCACCCACCCTGGCGGAGCGACCAGTCATACGTGGAAGCCCGCACTCGGCAATGGGCATGAGCGGCTGTCCTGCCACACCGATCACCAACAGGTGGCAGCACCGCACGGTACGACCAGGCAGACGTGCAGCGCCATCCGATCCGGACCGCAGAGGCAGGCCACTGTCGCACTGCTGTGGACTCCGTGCTCCTGGCCGTCGCCGCCAGCCGCGCCCCCTCGCCACCCTCCATGGAGATTGCAGGTGTCAGCCCGGCATCGGTGAGGTGATCAAGTCTGCATCGGAGATCCGCCCGACCAGTCGGTGGCTGGTGCAGTCGACACGTATCTACAGGTATGGGCTGGCGACGGTGCCGCGGGACGGTCGGATGCCATCCGGCTCACCGCAAGGGGTGGCCGCACTCGCTGCTGCCGGGGCGTTACGCCGCCATGTGGTGTTCTTGATGCGCGCATCCGGCATAAGCTCGGGGAGCCGCAGTACCTACAGTCCCGGTTCCGCGCCGACGCCCGCCGCAGGAAGTGGCGGTGGCCCCTTTGGGGTCACGGTGCCAGGGCTTGAGGGAGAGTCAGCCCGGTCCGGGTGACCTGGCTGCTCCGGCTTCCCCCGCCGCTCGTGCCCGGCAGCAAACAGTCCAGTAGTTCGAAGAGATCGGAAACATGCAGGTGGCCCACGACGACAGTTTCGACCTAGACCGTCTGCTGCAGCGCGCCGATCAGTTGCAGCAGAACGCCGCCCGGGCGAAGCAGGAACTTTTTGCTACCGGCGCTCAGGGAGTAGCAGGCGGTGGCGCGGTGAAGGTGACGGTGGACGGCAAAGGACAGATCGAGACCCTTCAGATCTCGCCGGTGATCGCCGACCCGAACAACACCGAAGGCCTTGCCGAGATGGTCGTCGCCGCCGTCCGGGACGCTCACACCTCCTTGACGGCCATCCATCGGGCCCAGTTGCGCCCCTTGCTGGACTCACTGAAGGCAGGGCTGGGCGGCTTGTCCTGACGTGCCCAACCGTCCCGGTCCGCGGGGCATCGGCGGACCGGGACGACCTCGACGCGCCGCTCACGGGACGACGCCCGTCGGGCGGACGTCCGGGAAGGAGACGGGCGGGCCGCGCCAGGCACCGGCCAGCCGCCTCGCGTTCGGCAGTCCTAGCGGACCGGCACGGCATCGGCGTCACGCTGCGCCAGTCCCCGTACGGAGGTGTCAACGCGGTGGTGCTGATCCCGCAGACGCTGCTGGAGTGGGCACCGGAAGGCGCCGAGGTACCGGCTAGCGGACCGGCCCGCGCTTCCGTACCCGGCCGGCAGGGCGGCTGGACGCCCCTCACCGTCGAGGGCCAGCGGCTCGTCGGCGACCAGCCTGGCCACGACGCCCGCCCCGAGCCCCTGACGCCCCCCCGCGGCTCAGCCGCCCGCCCGGCCCGCTGCCCAGCGGCAGCCGCAACGGCAGGCGTCCGCAGAGCAGCTGGCCGACCCGAGGGGATTCGCCCAGCCGCAGCCCGTGACATCGGGTGGCGCCTACGGCGCCATGCCTGTGCAGCCGGCCGCGATGGGCGCGGCCGATGGCTGGCAGCCGCCGGGCGGGCACGAGTTCGCCGCGCCGCCGCCCGGCCAGGGCGAGCCCGACATGATCGACGGGTTGCCGCGCCGCGTGCCGCAGGCCAGCCTCGCCCAGGAGCTGTTCGACGAGGCCGAGGAGACGGCGGCGGGGCGAATGATGGACTGGGGGCAACCCTCAGGGGCGCCCCGGGGCTTCCCCTGGCAGGCGCCGGCCGAACCCGCGGACAGCGGCGCTTTTGCTCCGGCCCCGGCTGGCCGCGGGGCCCGCGGCCGCGCGCCCCAGCCGGGCCCGCCGCCGCCCGTCCCGGTGCGCCCGCGCCCGGCGCCGCCGCCCCGAGCACGTCCGCTCGATGATGTCCGCCCTCCAGGCGGGCGCCGCCCGGGCCCGGGCCGGTGGGGTCCGTTCGGGCAACGAGCCCTGGCGGGACCGGCCCGCAGTGCGGGCCTGGAACTTCCCCGGCGCGGCGGCGGCCGACCCGCCTCCCGCCCCCTCGCACCATGCCGCCTCTCCCTATCCGGCTCCAGGAAGGCACAAGAGCAGATGACACACCTTCCCGTTCCCGAATCGGCCATGAACCTGGACTGGCTGCTCAGCGACATGGTGCGGACCGTGCCGGAGATCGGCCACGCGATCCTGCTGTCGACCGACGGCCTGCTGCTGGGCACCTCGGCCGGAATGGCCCGCGACCAGGCCGAGCGGCTGTCGGCCGTGGCGTCCGGCTTCAACAGCCTGGCCGAGGGCGCCGGCCGGCATTTCGGCGGGGGCGCCGTGCGCCAGACCATGGTCGAGATGGAGGCCGGCTTCCTGTTCGTGTGCGCCGCGGGCGACAACGCCTGCCCTGCAGCACTCACCCCGCAGGGCGCAGACATCGGCGTCGTCGCCTACGAGATGGCGATGCTGGTGAAGCCGCTCGGCCAGAGCATGTCCGTCGACTCCCGCAACGGCGCGGATTCCACCCGCTGGACAGCGATGTGAGCGATCCAGAGTGGGTGGACGACGCGGCGGGCCCGGTGGTGCGGCCGTACGCGGTGGTACGCGGCCGGACCAGCGCGGGCCTGCACGTCCTGGACCTGGTTGCGTTCGTCGTCACCGTGGCCGAGGGCACGCTGCCGTGGATGCCGTTTCAGCCCGAGCACTGGGAGATCCTCGACTTGTGCCGGATCCCGCGGTCGGTGACCGAGGTGGCCGCGGGACTGCGAATCCCCGTCGGGGTGGTGCGGGTACTGCTAGCGGACCTACTGGACGCGCAGGCGGTACGCATGCGCGAACCCGATGCGGGCAGCGATCGGCCCACCGTACCCGTCATCAACGGTCCTGGCCGGCCTGCGGGCGTTGTGAGGGCACCCGGGGACGGTCCCCGGGCAGGAGCGGCAGCTGTGCGGAGCGCTGCGGCGAGGTGAAGATTGAACCTGGGAGAGGGCACAGGCATGATGTCAGGCGGGCTGGAAACCGGTGGGCCGGCCGCGGAGGACGTGGATCTGGCGGAGGCGGTGAAGATCCTCGTGGCCGGCGGATTCGGGTCGGGCAAGACCACCCTGGTCTCCGCGGTCAGCGAGATCACCCCCTTCCACACCGAGGAGACCCTCACCCGTTCCAGTGAGGGCGTCGACGACCTCGCTGGCGTGGAGCGCAAGACGACCACCACAGTGGCCCTGGACTTCGGCCGGATCACCATCCACCAGAAGCTGGCGCTGTTCCTGTTCGGCACGCCCGGCCAGGACCGCTACTGGTTCATGTGGGACGAGCTGGCCGCCGGCGCGCTGTGCGCGATCGTGCTGGCCGACACCCGCTGGCTGGCCGCCTGCTTCCCGGCGGTCGACTACTTCGAACGGCGCGCGGTGCCCTTCGTCGTCGCCGTCAACTGCTTCGACGGCGCCCGCCGCTACCCCGTCGAGGCGGTGAGCGCCGCGCTCAGCCTCAGGCCGGGTGTGCCCATCCTGCTGTGCGACGCCCGCCGCCGTGAGTCGGTCCAGCAGGTCCTGGTCAAGGCCGTCGAGCACGTGCTGTCCCTCGAGGCGGCCCGCGGCAACCGACCAGGCGGCGCGCGGCTGGCCGGAGCGGGGGCCGCAGACCGGGCGCGGCCGGCGTCAGGCCAGCCGCAGCCCGGTGGCATCGGTGTCCGTCAGGCCACCGGCGTCCGCCTGCTGAGGATGGACCAGCCGCCTCTTCATGTACGCCAGGTACGCGCTGACCTTGTCGGCGGTCCAACCGCCGCTGCCGATCGGCGGGTTCGGGCTCACGTCCAGCACGCACCACTGTCCGGTCGTCCAGTGCCGGACCAGGCGCACGCCGGCGATGTCGTAGCCGAGGGACGCGGCCACGTGCACCGCGGTCCGCCCGGCTGACGGCTCCAGCGCGTGCGGGTCGACGCGTTCGGCGTCCTCCCATCTGGTCCTGGCCAGTAGATCGTCGCTCCCGATGCCGGTGTGGCGCAGGGCGAACTCCACGTGCCCACCCAGCACCAGGGCGAAGTACGAACCGTCAGGCGGCACGAGTTCCTGGGCGAGGAACCCGCGGCCCAGGTCGCCGTCTCGCAGTTCACCCTCGAACGCCGCTTCGTCGCCGACCAGCCTCGTCCTGCCGGCTCTGCCGCCCGTGACCGACTTCAGCACGAACGGCAGGTCGAGCCGCGCGGCCAGGTCGTGGAAGGCACCCGGGAGCGATCGGGACGGCAGATACACCGTGGAGGGCACGGACAGCCCCCGGTTCGCCAACCGGACGTAGGTGAAGAGTTTCGTGGGCGCGCCGATGCCCGCCACATTGACGGCCCGGACCCCCTTAACGGCCAGATAGTCCGAGATCGCGTTCAGCACGGTCGCGGTCGGCCTGGGGTAGGCGAGGACCTGCACGAGGCCGAAATCGGCCAGATCCCGGCCATCCACCGTCTCGCGGATGCAAACACCCTCGGGCCCGATGTGGACGGCCAGGTCCTCGATGCTGCGGAACACGACCTCGACACCGGAGCCGAGCAACTCGCCCGCCAGGTCGACGTGTTCGCCCAGGCCCTCGCCATTGACCACGAGGGCGGATTTGGGTGACGCCTCGGCCAACGCTACTGGCCGCCCTTCTGGACGAACCCCATGACCTTGTCCCTGACGGCCTCGTCCACCTCGGGGGAGTCCACCCGGTCCCCCTTCTGGAAGCCGAGTTCCGACAGCGTCAGGTCGTCGAACTCGTCGAGGACCTCGTCGATGCTGTCGATCACGTCGGCGGCCTGCGAGGACGCTTCCTCGCCCGAAGCCGTGGAAACCTCCGGCTGCTTCGTGTCAGCCGCCGTCGCCTCTTCCTGATCGGCTTCCCGGTGGGGCTTGCGTTCCTGCTTGCCGGGCAAAAGCTCGCTCCCTTCTCCTGGCGTACCTATGAAACGGAACGGCGGGCAGCAGGGTTCACGGTTTACCGACACCTGCGCCAGGGCGATGGAGACGCATGTGGGGCGGCCCGGCCACGCCGAAAGCCGGAATGGTTCAGGGCAGGTGGCGGCCATCCCACAGCCCCCGGCCACCCCAACTCCCTGTCCCCTGCCTCTCATCCGACCCTCCCGCATCATCGGCATGTACAACGAGCACCGAATTGAAGGCGGTTCATGTCGGGTTTCCTCAAAGTTTCCACTTCAGCACCCTGTTGGTTCACCGCCACGGATCCGACATGCAGAAACACACATACCTGTCCCGCCACACCAGGAGGCCCCTGCATGCGCCGGATCGAACGCTCTTCCCGCACCGCGGCCACCCCCGAGGGCAGCGACGCGCCCCGCGGCACTGCGGCGCGGTAACGGCGGCTGCGCCCTCTGGTTGCCACCGCGCTGGCGCTGGGCGCGGCCACCACCGGCCTGACCGTCGTCGATGCCACCGCCACCGTCACCGCCGCCGACAAGGGCGTCGCGGCCCCGCAGCCTCCGGTCATGGGCCAGCGAGTGCGCGTCGGTTCCTACGCGACGCAGACCGAGGCCACGGCCGCCGCGAAGGACGTCACCGCGGCCGGCTTCCACGCAGCCGTCGAGTGGACCGGCTACGACGCGCAGACGCCCGCCGACCTGGAGAACGTGCACGTGGCCGTGAGCGACCCGCGCATGTTCACCGGCACCGTCCAGGGCACCCACGGCGGCGCAGCCACCCAGCGCCGGATCACCTCGTCTGTCGCGACTGAACTCGGCTCGCTCGTCGGCGTGAACGCTGGATTCTTCGTCACCTCCGACGCCGACGGCATCCAAGGCACGCAGTCCGGCGTCGGCGCCTACGACGGCCAACTGGAGTCGATGGCCGCCGGCGCGCGCGCCGCGGTGGTCAACCAGCATGGGGGCGAAGCTTCCGCGTCGCCCGGCTGACCACGAAGGTCACCGCCCACGCCGACAGCGCGACGCTGGCCGTGCAGGGCATCAACCGCGTGTCCGGAACCGTCCGCGACTGCGGCCGGCCCAGCGCCCAGCCCAGCGACCTGCCCTGGCAGGACGTCACCTGCCAGCTCGCCGACGACGCGGTGCTCTTCACCGGTGCGTTCGGCGCACCGCTGCCCACCGGCCCCGGCACCCAGGTCGTGCTCAACGGCTCTGGCCGGGTTGCCGGCGCGCGCGGCGGCAGCGTTCTCGCGGGCGACCGCGTACTCCAGGGCATCGGCACCGCCGGCGACTGGCTGGCCGCACACGCCGTCACCGGCCGCAGGATCGCGCTCGACCATGACATCCGCGACGCCCAGGGCGGCCGGATCCGCCTCGGCTCCCACGACAGCATCGTCAGTGCCGCCCCCACCCTGGTGCAGGACGGGCCGTGTCGCCGTCGACGCCGTCCGCGAGGGTACCGTCGACGTGAAGGACCTGACGTTCGGCTACGCGTGGGCCCTGATCCGCCAGCCACGCACCATGGCCGGCGTCGACGCCAGGGGCCGGCTGATCCTCGCCGCGGTCGACGGTCGGCAGTCCGGCGGCAGCGAGGGCTTCACGCTCAACGAGGCCGCGTCCTTCATCCGCTCGCTCGGTGCAGTGCAGGTGCTCAACCTGGATGGCGGCGGCTCCACAGCCATGACCGTCAACGGCACGCTGGTCAATCACACCTCGGACGCGACCGGCGAGCGCCCCGTGGGCGACACCGTTCAGGTCATGCCCGGCCGATGACCCGTCCGCGAACGATCCGGCGATGCAGGTCAGGCTCGGAAGCCTGTCGGCGTGCCGGGCCGTTCGCCCGGACTCAGCGTGCTGCGTGTTCCCGAGCCCGTTCGACGGCCGGCTTGACGCTTCCCCGGTGCACCGGCCCGTGGCCGGGCAGGATCAGGTCCGCGTCGACGCCCTCCAGCGCGTCCAGCGAGCGCAGGGCCGCGGCGCGATCGGTGTGGAACATCGCCGGCAGCAGTTGCGGCCCCTCGATCCGCGACGTCGGATGGGCCGTGACCAGGGCGTCACCGCTGATCAGGATCCCGCTCGCGGACAGGAGGTAGGCGCAGTGCCCTCGGGTGTGCCCCGGCGTGTGCACCGGCTCTGGCGCACCCGGTAGGTCCAGTGGGCCCGCCGCCGGAAAGGCCGCGGGTTCCGCGACCGGCACGTGGCTGTGCCGCCGGCCCGAAGAGCGTGGACCGCCCAGGGCAGCACGCCGGGACGCCACGCCTGGCCGAGCGCCTGACCGACGGAGACCTGGTCGAGGAACTCCCGTCGGGCGTGCGGGACTTCCAGCTCGTGCATGAGGACGCTGATACCGTGCGCCGCCCGCAGACGCTCGGCCGCCCCGATGTGGTCGTTGTGGGCGTGCGTCAGCAGGACTGCGCGCACGGACTCCGGCTTGAGCCCCATCACGGCCAGCGAGGCCAGCAGTAGGTCAGGGTCATCCGGGTAGCCGCTGTCCACCAAGGTCGCGTCGTCACCGTCCTTGACGATGATCCAGTTGGTGTTGCTGCCCGCACCTGGTGGCCACACGGTCCGGGGAGAATCACGCACACGTGTGCATTATGTCGGGCAGCTCGCCGGCGTCGCGCACAAGGTGTGCCCGACGTCCCGTATCGGCTCGCGCGCTGGATCGGTGAGCGTGACGCGATGCCCGCATGATCCGCATTCCGGAACGCCGGTCGTACCGGAACGACCCGACGTGTCCGAAGGTCCGTCGATGTGCGAGAACAGGGCGGACGACCTGGGTACCTGAGGCAGACGACTCGTGCACATTCCGGGCGCGGGCACCACGAGGGTGCGCCGGCCGAGCAGCACAATGACTCGTGACCCACTTCACACCCCGGAGAACCGGCGGGGGGTGAACGCACCACCGCTTCCCTGCCGTTTGGCGAGTAAGGCACATCTCCAGTGGACGGCCGATCGGGCGAAAGGGTCATGAGTTCTCATCGTTCCCGGCATTGTCTGCCTCCGGAGACCTGCGTGCTCCTCACCTCCGACGGCTCGACGACACTGCTGCTCGAAGCCCTGGTTGGTGAGGAACTGGTCGTCCACGTGTCCAGCCAGGAACAGCGGCCCGCCGGGGAGTTCTCCGAGGCGTCGATGGTCTTCCATGACCTGACCGACCGGTGCCCGCTCCTGGTTCGCCGCTCGCAGGTCCACATGCGGCAGGGCGAGCCGATCTCCGACAACCTCGTACGGGCCCCCGTCGACGGCTCGGCCCTGTACGCGCTGATGGAAGACCGCCAGGCCCCGCTCGGGCGAGGCATGGGCAGACTCGGCGTGAGCCAGGCGCGCCAACTGCTGTCGATGGGCCTGGGCAGCTGGCCGGACACTCCCGGAAGCACGAAGACCTGCGCGAGCAAGACGTACGTGATGGTCGAGCGCGGCCGGCCCGTCATGTACATGGCTGAAAAGTTCAACCCCGCCTACGTGCCGGTGCGAACGCAGGACCAGGTGCCCGCGAGCGCGTGACGCCGCGGACCCGCCGGCCTCGGCGCCCCGCACGACCCCAGCCGGCCTCAAGAAGCGAGGAAGCCATGCCGATCCGTACCCAGGTGGCCATCATCGGCGCCGGACCCGCCGGTCTGACGCTGGCAGCCATTCTCCAGGCGGAGGGAGTGGACTGCGTCGTCGTCGAGAAACACCCGCTCTCCTACGTCGAAGCCCGCGCTCGTGCCGCCCTGATCGAACCGAGGACCGTCGCGGCCCTGGACCGCTACGGCCTGGCCGACCGGCTGCTCGTGGGCGCCGTGGCCCACGGCAGCTGCGAGTTCCGCAACCGCGGCGAGCGCTTCTCGGTCCCCTCCGGTGTGCTGGCGGGCGGCCGCCAGCACACCGTCTACCCGCAGCAGCCTTTGGTCGCCGACCTCGTCGCGGCTCGCGCGGCCACCGGCGGCGCCCTGTACTTCTCCCACCCGGCCGTGTCCGTCACAACCGGCCCGCTGGGGGAGCGCGGCACGATCACCGTCGAGTCCGCCCGGACCCGCGAGCGCCTCACCGTGGACTGCGACGTCATCGCCGGCTGCGACGGGTTCCACGGGATCTCTCGCGCGGCCATCCCCGTCGAGCACCTCGAACCGCACGGCAAGCGGCACGACTCGGCCTGGCTCGCCGTCCTCGCTGACGCCCCGCCCTCCACCCGGGAGATCGTCTACGCCCTGCACGACGACGGATACGCCGGGCACATGCTGCGCACCCCCCGTCAGCCGCTACTACCTTCAGTGCCCGCGCGAGGACACCGTCGAGTCCTACGTCGGGCCCCGCGGGTGACCCGGACGCGGACGTCAGGCATAGAGGTGGGACAGGTCGGAGCCGAGGTTTACGTCGCAGAAGCCGATCTTCACATCGGACAAGGCCGCCCCGGTCTCCTGCAGCTTTAGCCTGGCCGGGCCGGTCAGCTGACCGTGCTCGTCGATGTCGATGGAGACGGGCCGACCAATCCACGTATCCGGGGCCGCCACGGAAACGCCCGCCGTCGAGAACCACCGCAGGGTGCCGCCGACCTTGACCACCCACAGGGGCTCCTCATCGGAGTGCGCGCCGAACACCAGGGACCGGGAGCCCGGGTTCCGCAATATGGCCGCCATGCCGCTGATCTCCTCCTCGACAGGCCGGTGCCAGACCCGCACGGCCGGCCGGACACTGGGTGCGAACCGGGCGACCAGGGCGTCGTCGTCAGCCGTCCAGTGCTCCTTGAAATAGCTCTCGAGGCGCTTCATCGCATCGAAGGTGGATTCCTCCGACTTCGTGCCCATGCCGGAGGCAGGATCGACAGGTCCCTTCCCCCATCGCTCACGAAGGGCCTGCGCCCAACCGCGCACCATCCACTCGTCCGGCTGCCACGCATCGTCGTACGGCACGTCCGCCACATAGGAGAAGCGAAGATCCTGTTCGTGCTCCAGCACGTCACTCCCGATGCGGGAGAACAGACTGAAAGCGCCTCGCGAAACGGAACTGCGCGCCAGATCAAGGACATCTGCACCGATGTCGACCGAAGCCGCCGCGTTCACGGCACGCTCGTGCAGGCCGTCGACGAACTTCTTCGCCACCGAAGGGATCGCATCGTACCGTTCCTCGACACCGAAGAAGTTGACGGCCACCATCTCCGGTTCTTTCGGCAGACCTCCGAAATACGTGGAGTTGTCGATGGCGGTCAGTTCGGCGCCTTCGGGGTCGTAGAGCAGGTTGCTGTAGTTGATGTGGAAGTCCGACATGCGATCGTTGTTGCCGAGGAAGATATCTGCCGCGAGGACTCTCCCCACCGATTCGAGAGCGGTATGGTCCGTGAGGAACGCGCGCAGCCCCTCGCCGTCCAGACCGGTCAGCTCCTCGCCCCGGGCGTGCTGCATCACCGCGAAGTACTCTGGGCCGCCCTCCGAGGTCTCACCCCACCGTGCCATGAAATTCACCATCGAATTCCTGGCAACGGGAAGTAGCTCCTCCACCCGCCGTCCCGCAGGCGTGTCCCACCGCACCACCTCCGCCCTGGGAGTGGCGACGCCGGCAACCTTCCGGATGAACCGGTCGGCGTAGTGGGACGACGTGTCCCACATCGGCTTCACCACCGCATGGCTTCCCGCAGCGGACCTCACGAAGTAGACACCCGTGGCGCCCTGACCGATCGTCACCGTGACCTCATGGGGCCAACGCAAGGGGTGCCAAGGGCGCCGGCCCTCGCCATCATCCGAGTCCAAGGCGCCGAAATCGTTGCGGACGATCGACGCGTCCACCAGAGCATGCCCGAGCGATGCTGATTCCCGGAACGCCCCGAACGGCTGCGCGACACTCCGGCCCCGCGGATCGACGACCACGGCCCGGGCATCGGCGACTGGGAGCCAGGGCGAATCGGCCGAGACCCGGTCCCCGTCGGGAGCGAGCATCTCCACGAAGACGACCTGCTGATCCGTCCGGCCAGGTGCCGGACGCAGGGCATAGGCCGCCAGCGCGTGACCGCGCTCCGCCGTGCGCTGGGCCAGGACGAAGGCCGCGCTGCCCGGCCCCTGCTCACCGACAGCGTCGCGCAGTTGCCGCCACGACGGCACGCGGGTCCAGTCCTGACCGGTTGACAGGCCGTCACGGGCTGGATGCACACCTAGCAGCCCGTCATCGAGCACCGAACCAGACCGCACGCCCTCCGGGAACAGCGCCTCACGCAGCCTCTCCACCGAACTGAGGCACAGGCCCAGCGGCGCCCCCGGCAGCTCGGAATCCTCCGCCGCCACACTCCCGACGTATCCGACCACATCACGAATGAGCGACTGCAGACCTGCCAGGTCCAATGCCCCTGAATGATCCATCGCAGCGGAGGACGCCTCGACGCCGGGCCGTGCGCCTGGGACTCCCGTGGCCGGGAACTCCCGCCGGTCGCTCCGTGTGGTGTGCTCGGCGCGAGGGTCGTTGCGGCTCAGTGGGCGCGGAGCGACATCCAGGAACGCTACCGGCCGGGAGTCGTCCCCCTCCGCCAAGCTGGCACCGCCTTGTAGTGCCGCATCAGACACCTCACTGCTGTCCAGCTCTGCAGGTGCCTCCCGGACGAGCAACTCCGGTGCGGCATCCGCCCTGTTGCTGTCGACGCGCGCCATGCGGACCAGCGCGTCTGTGTCATCCGAAGCCCCTTGCGCGGAGGATGCCTCCGTCATGGCGATGGGCTCATCCCCATACAGGCTTGCGGAGTCCGGGAATTCCGACGTGTGGCCTGTGGCGTGCGGGAAACGGGACCGAATGGCGTCGAGGATCCATGTCGGGATGGAATTCTCCTGGGTCAGTGGATGAATGGTCGAGTAGCCCGTGAGTCCTCGCTGTACCTCCGGAGACTGAGTGCCGACCTCGAGGGCGACGGTCCAGATGTCGATGCGCTGTGCTGGGTCTGCCTGGTTGATGATTTCCGCGATGAGTGGGAGGTTGACGACGCCCTCACGGTTCAAGACGTCGCGCTGCATCTGGTGCACCGCGGACCGGGTGAGTTCGAGAAGCCACCTTTCCTGATCGTGTGACCGGGGCTGGGCGTTGTGCCAACTGTGGGCCTCGCCTGCCGCGATCAGGTCCGGTCCGGCCGCGAGGAGTTGGGACGGGGGGGAAATCTCGTGGCCGTCGTCGCTGCTTTGGGTTTCGTACCCCAGAAGACGGGCGAACTCGCCGTGCACCCTGCCGGTCCTGAGGGTCGTCTCGAGTTTGGGCAGTACCGGGTTCTGTGTGAGGTTTTCGGTGCTTCCGGTTACCTTCAGGTACAAATCGCTCAGCTTCTCGACTACATGGGAGGCCATGGCTTCCATGTAGCGTATGGATGCCGGGCTCCCCGCGAAGGAGACCTGGGCGGATATGTCGGTGTAGCCGTCCTCGTCGCGGATCAGGGCGAAGCCGTCCCGGGATTCCGCCACCTGGCGGGTGAAACTGTCGAGCGGTTGCGTGATGGTGTTGTCGACGTCGTTGTAGAGTCCTCCGAGGAAATGGAGGATGAGTATTCTGCACGCGTCGCTCGCGGAAGCGTAGGCGGGTGTCACGTGCCGCTGGCGTTCCATTTTCGCGTATTCTGCCAGCAACCGCGCCGGAATCGGTGCCGCGGCGAGCTGCTGCTCCGTAAGGAGCTCGTCGATGTTGGCAAGAACGACGCCGGATGTGGAAGCCCATTGCCGCATCTGGTCCACCTCCGCAGTGTAGCCATGGCGTGGAGCCGGTGAGCGGGCGGCGTGCAGGAAGTCGTCCCGGGGCACGTCCGTCCACAGGACCGTGAGGAATCCTTTGTTGACTTCGGCGTTTCTCGCCACGTTCCGTTGGAACGACCCGCGGGTTGCTCCGTCGTCGAACAAGGGCCCCCCGAACCAGAGGTAGTGCTGGATTTTGGGGATTTCCCTGGGGAAACCCTCGGCGTTCGGGGAGGGGAGATACGTGCCTGTGATCACCTGGTGAGTGGACGAGGCGAGGGTTTTCGTCTGCATCTGAGCATGGGTAGGCTTCTTCAGTTTCCGCAGGTCCAGCCAGTGGAGCAGAGCAGGTACCTGGGCGGCAGGCAGGGTCCGCACGTCGAGGTACGAGGCCGTCAGACGCATGAAGTCGGGAGCCTGGGGGAGAGCGCGCAGGCCGAGGATGTCCTCGCCGTAGACAGCGGCCAGCCCCGTGGTGTCCGGTCGCCGCGCCGCCCCGGCGACGGTGGAACCCGCCAATTCACCCAGCAGGAATTCCCGTGCCTGCTCCGATCCGGAGGCGGCGAGTAGTTGCCGGGTCTGGGCGGCCAACCCCCTGACCGCCGGCCATCGGGTACTGGCGGGATCTTTTTCCGCCCGCCACTGCGCGACCGCTTCCAGGACAGCCACGAGGAGAGATGCATCGGTGCGATCCCGTGAAAGCTCACGCACGACAGAGTCGATCTTCCTGAGGCCGGGGGACCTGCGAGCACCGAAAACGCTCGAGACGCTCGACCACTCGCCTACGAAATCCAGTGCGCCGAGCAGATCGCTGTGCATGCGCTGTTCTGCGCTCCACTGCGTGAATCCCGGCCGTTCTGCGGCGCTCAAGGAGTTCGAAGAATCATGGCGGACTTCCTGTGTGTCGGGATCACCGAGCTTTTCCCGCCACGCCTGCAGGTGCGAGGCCCCGCCCTTTCCGGGGAAGAACGTACCGCCTTCGTTGGAGATTCCGGTCGCAAGGAGGGTGGCAACGCGCAGGAGGGGCTGGGCGCGGAAAGCTGGATGGAGCTCCGCATAGCGGTCTCCTACCTCAGCCTCCAGTTCCTCGTCATCGTAGGGGAACCTCACCCGTTCCAGTTCTCTTCTGGTCAGCTCCAGTACTGTCTGCCGGGTCTCGGGCGGCAGTAGGTCCCAGGAGGTGACAGCGCCACGCTCACCCTCGACCGCGACCGGCAGGGGTCGGTCCACCGCTGTCTGTGGCCTGCTCGCTTGATCAGCGTGCAGGTCGGCTGCAGCTGAGCCGGTGAGTGCGGATTCTGGCGCCCCGGACACGCCGACGGCAGAGCCGAGGGCGGCGAGCCGTCGAGCTGCAGCGGCGAGTTCGTTCTCCAGGACGTCGCGGTGAGCTCGGGTGAAGTTGTCGATGGCCACCGAGACGGCCTCCTGCCATTGGGCGGTACCGAGCCCCTGTCCGAGCGTTTCCCGGTACTCCTCGGCTTCATGGACCAGATCGAAGCAGTGCATATCCTTTGCAGGGCCGGTTCCGGACGTCATATCGAATCTCCGTACTGTCTCGATGACCGCAAACATGCGATGGAAGACTTCACGATGATACGTATCCGGTCTGCCGACCTCGCTGTGCCGCATCCTTCAGCCGACATGTGTGCGGAGGCGCTGAAGCGCGCAGCCCCTCGCACATGTATGGGCAGCTGCGCAGTTCGTGCAACTCGCGACCTGGCCGCGAGACGTGCTGGCCATCGTTCCTGGGGCGATGCCGGTGAGCTGCCTGCGCAGGGGCTCGTGAGTGCCCGGCGGTAGGTTGGTGGCGCCAAGGCCACCTACGCCCTGGGAATCCGACGCCACCGCTACCCAGCACATCACCGACCTGAACAAGCCAGGAAGCCGCCGGCCCCGCCCTGCCCGACGCCCAGGCCGACTGCTCGGGCACAGTCACCGAGGCCGCAGCCAAGCTCCTCGACGACGGAACCGCCTGGCGCGTCCTGACCACAGCCCGCACGTACGACACCGCCTACGGCCTGGTCACCACCGAGGGCGACAACGGCGACACCGCCCACGGTGTCGGCGCCACCTGCACGCTGACCTCTTACGTCACCCCCAACACTATGCACTGGCCGATCGCCTATCCCGCACAGCGCCCCGCAACGGTTAAGGAGCAGGACGGGCAGCCAAGCAACCACCTACTCATCCCCACCGGCGCGCAGCCCACCGCGGTCACTTTCATGGACGCTAAAGACTGGAATCAGAATGAGGTCTCTGGGCTAGGAGGTGACGGTATGTCAGTTAGCGGGTGTGCGGCCCGGGGGTTTATGGAAGCTGGACTCCGGACCAGTCATCGACTTCGCACTGTCTGTCGGCATTGTTGCCTGCCGTCACGACTGTGCCGTTGGTGCGCAGGCCAAGGGTGTGCGTTGAACCGGCCGCCACAGCGACAATGTCGTGCCAATCGCCGACTTCGCACTGTCCGTACCTGTTGTCTCCCGCCGCGAGGACCCGTCCGGACGCAGTGACCCCGACGGTGTGGTAGCTGCCCGCGTCGAGCGCCACTACGTCTTCCCACTCATCGACCTCGCACGCCCCGGTTGCGCGGTCTCCGGTCGCTACTGCCCGCCCGTCGGCTCTGAGGCCGACGGTATGGAGATACCCGGCCGAAATGGCAGCTAGGTCACGCCACCCTTCAACGGCGCACTGCCCTCGTCGGTTGTTCCCCGCGGCCAGTGCAGAACCGTCCGACCGGACGCCGACCGAGTGCCAGTCACCACACGAGAGGACGACCATCTCGCGCCAGGACTGCACGTCGCACTGTCCTTCCGAACTCCGGCCGAGCGCCAGCACACGGCCGTTTGCGAGTAGCCCGAGCGTGCGGCGCCAGCCTGCGGCCACGGCCGTGACGCCTCGCCATCCGGCGACATCACATTGCCCATCGCCATTCCAGCCCGTTGCCAGCACCGTGCCGTCCGACCGGAGTCCCACCGTATGAGACCTGCCTGTGTTCGTCGCGGTATGGACGTTGCCGGCTGCCACCACGACGACGTCTTCCCAATGCTCGACACGACATTCTGCGGCTGCGGTATTGCCCACGGCGAGAACGGTTCCGTCCCAGCGCCGTCCGACCGAATGACGCCTTCCTGCCGCCAGCGCCGACGGGTTGGCGAGCAATTGCGCCTCCTTGGGCTCGGCGCGAGTTCGCGACATGGGATGCCACCTTACTTGGGCCTGGAATCAGAGAGGGTCCTCGTCGTCGCCAGCAGATGACGGCACAACCGAGGGTGATGAAGGCCCGGTGGATGTCGTCGCGGATCTCCCAGCGGATGCGTAGGCGGCGGAACCAGTGCAGTAGTGCGATGGCGCCTTCCACGACCCAGCGGTGGACGCCGAGTCCGGAGCCGTGTTCGGTGCCGCGTCGGGCGATGTACGGGGTGATTTCGAACCGTCGGACCTGATCGCGGTAGCTCTCGTGGTCGTAGCCGCCGTCGGCGTAGAGGTGCTTGGGGCGATGCAGTGGTTGGCCGCGTTTGCCTCGGATCGGCGGGACGGCTTGGATCAGTGGGATCAGCTGGGTCACGTCGTTGCGGTTGCCGCCGGTCAGCGTGGCGGCCAGCGGAATGCCGTGGGCCTCGACGATCACGTGGTGCTTGCTGCCGGTCCTGCCTCGGTCCACCGGAGACGGGCCGGTGGCCGCACCACCTTTCATCGCCCGCAGATGGCTCGAGTCGACCGACGCCCGGGACAGATCCAGTACGCCGGCCGCCCGCAGTTCAGCCAGCAGCATCTCGCGCAGGCGCTGCCAGACCCCGGCCTCGTTCCATTCCCGCAGTCGCCTCCAGCAGGTCATCCCGGAGCCGTAGCCGAGTTCCTGCGGGAGGTAGCGCCAGGGGATGCCGGTGTAGAGCACGAACAGGTCAGGGCTGTGGAGGACCGATCGTCCATGCCCAGCGGGACCGCGGGCGACCTTACCGTCGTCGCGGTCCACGGGGTCGGGAACAGTTTCGGGGCAGACGTGATGCCCGAGCGGAAGGAAGAACTGCGCGAGGTCAGGGCCGCAGCGTGGGCGGGCCACCTGGCGGAGGGACTGGGCATCACCGCCGAACGCATCGATCTCGACTTCGCCTACTACGCCGACCGGTTGCTCCCCTGGGTCGCGGAGCAGGGCGCCGGTTCCCCGGATGGCATCGGCGATCCGCTGGAACAGGAGATGCTGACGGCGTGGTCCGCCCAGCTCGGAGTGCCCATGGAGATAGCTCAGGGGCATCTGACCGTTCCGTTGCGTCAGATCACGAGGTGGGTGGCCGCCCGATTCAATCTGGCCGAGGGTCCGCTCAGCGCCTTCATCCGTGTGCTGTTCCGTGAGGTGGCCGCTTACCTCAGAGAACCGAACTCACTGGCACGACGCGCGGCACGCGAAGAGGTCGCCGAGCGTATCGCGCGAAAGCGGCCAAACGTCGTGATTGCGCACTCACTCGGTTCTGTCGTCGCATACGAAGCCCTGCACGCCCATCCGGAACTGAGGCCGGACCTTTTCCTCACACTCGGCTCACCGCTCGCCCTTCCCCAGGTAGTGTTCCACCGGCTGCACCCCACCCCGCAGGGTGAACCACCCAACGTCTTCGGCCGGCGCCCACCGAGTGCGGGGCGCTGGGTGAACATCGCTGACCCCGGCGATCCCGTGTCCGTGCCCCCGCAGTTGAGTCCCCACTTCAAGGGCATAGCTCTCGATCACACGGCAGCCATCGCACCCTTCGATTTCCACCAGGCCAGAAACTATCTTCGATCTGCCGCCACAGCAGCCACGATCGGCCCGTACCTCGGTGCCTGATGATGTGTCAATTTAACGGCTGATCTTGGTTGTTGAGTGGTCAGTTGTTGCTCGGGGCTAGGCGGTTCTCGAAGGCGATCTGGAACGCGTTGAGCGGTGCCTTCCAGCGCAGGGTCCACCTCTTGCGGCCCCTGCCAGTCGGGTCCAGGCTCATCAGCGTCATGTAGATGCACTTCAAGGCGGCGGCCTCGTTGGGGAAGTGTCCGCGGGCGCGGACGGCCCTGCGAATGCGGGCGTTGACGCTCGCGATTGCATTTGTACTGCAGATGACCTTGCGTATCCCGACGTCGAAGGAGAGGAAGGGCACGAACTCGGCCCAGGCGTCCGACCAGAGGGAGCATCAAACCGTAATGACCTTCACCTCGGGATGGCCTTGGAGTCAGGCGGCCAGGTCCTCGCCTTCGCGGCCGTCGTACAGATGCAGCGGCCGGTGGGTGGCCATGTCGATCAGCACCGTGCCGTAGTGGCGGCCCTTGCGGAAGGCAAAGTCGTCGACACCAAGCACCTCAACCTCGCCGATTTCCGGCTCGGACAGGGCCCGGACCATCCGCAGCAGTGTGTCCCTGCCCACGGTGATACCGGCCGCGGCCGCCAAGGCGGGCCCCGGCCCGGTCGGCCAGCGCCAATCCGAGTCGCCCCCGCCGCCTGGTTGTCACAGAGCCGTATTGGTGCGCCCCGCGAAGTGGTAACAAGTGTTACCATCGGCGTATGGCGAAGACACAGCTGGGCGCGCGCGTCGACGCGGAGATCAAGCAACTCGCCGAGGCTCGTGCCGCTGACCGCGGCCTGAGTCTCGGCGACTACATTGCCGTCCTCGTGCAGGAGGACACCGGTGGGCTACGACAGCGAGGACTGGACGCTGCGGAGCGCTTCCTCGCGGAGCACCAGGGGGTCTTCGACGAAGCGGAAGACGCCGACCGTCACGCCCCGGGAGCGCACGCCGCGTAATGGATCTGTACATCGACGTCCCCTGGATCTTGCAGGTCGCCGAGCTGGCGGGGGCCGGGGACCCGGCCCCCGACGATTACGGGGTGCCGGTGGCCGCGGTCGCCTGCCACCGGGCTGAGCTGCTTGAGCAGCCCGTGTACGACGGCCCCTATGCCCGTGCCGCCGCTCTGGTGCACATCCTCGGCCGCTGCCGCTGGCTGGAGCGCTCCAACATGGCCGTCGCCGCCGCGACCGGCGTCATGTATCTGGAGGCCTCTGGCATCCCGGTGAAACCCACCCGCGATGATGCCATTGCCTTGCGTGACCTGCTACGGGATCCCGCCTGTACCACCGAGAGGATCGCTGCCCAGCTGCGCTCCTGGCCGCAAGCCACCTGACCTGCACACTCCGTCCGTCCCTGCCCCGAGCCTGCGTCGGCCGGGCTTTCGACAGGCAGATCCGTCAAGCCGCCGGTACGGCCGCACCTGACAGCCGGACCGATGTCTGACACCTCAGTGCACCGCTGCTGGTGACGATGTCGAGCGGGGCGCGGCAGGCGGCCCTGGGCGGCCATGGTCTACGCGGATTCGGCCCGGTAGGTGGCGCGGGCCGGGCCGGAGTGGTCAGCCCACCTGCGCGCGCGTGCACCGGACAGAGCGACGCTACCTGATCCGCTACTTCCTGAAATGGACCACGAGCCGTCGGCTCACCGTGCTGGAGACGGGCGGCGGCCTGGACCCAGTGGCGTTGTTCATCGGCCAGGGCGGCCGGATGCTCGCGGGCTCGGGCTGGGACCGCGTCCGCTGGCGGGCGTGGAAGCGGATGTGGGTCGAGCTGGCGGCGTCGGCGGGCTTCCGGGAGGGATCGTGCCGCACGTACCGGCACGCCACCAGCAGCTTTTGTACCTACGTCGACGCGACGGTCGCAGCGGCACAAGACGCCTCGCTGGCGCGGGAGGTGCCGGATCTGCACCACGCGGTGAGGGCATGGATCAGGCTGCTGCCGGCTGGCAACCCGGCGGGATCGCGGCGCCCGCACGAGTTCACCGGTCGGCTAAGGATGCTCATCGCGCGCCGGATCGCGCACTCGGACCGGCCGATCGTCGGGCGCCTGGATGGCTGGGTGCATGGTGCCGTAGGGCTGAGGCGCGGCCGGGGCGAGGAGGCCGACGAGTTCACCCGTGAAGGGGCGGAGGTTGAACCAGCGGCCGTCGCCGAGGTCGACCGTCAGCCCGGTAGACGCGATTGAACCACCAAGCGCTTGCGGTGTACGGATTTCAGCCCGACTGCCACTCGTCTGAGTGACAGTCGGGCTGACGTGCTGTCCGCGCACCTCGACGGCTACGCCCCGCCGCTCGGGATCATCCAGGACTCCCTTCGGCGGCACCGCCACCACCCGCGGGTCGCGGACGGCGTTGACCGGACGTTGGCATGTCACTTGCCGCCGCCGCATTGACTCAAATCGACACACTCCCAAGACTGTTGTCGTCTCGGTCGAGACACGGAGCCGTAGGGGGATGTCATGAAGGTGGCTCGGAAGCTCGGAGCGGGCGTCGCTGCGCTGGCCTCGCTGGCACTGGTGAGCCTGAGCGGGGGGACTGCGCAGGCGAGCCCGGGGAACTGGAACCTGGACACGGCGTACGCGAGCAACATGTGCCTGGACGCCGCGTACGTGGCCAACGACCCGGTCCAGAATCCGTGGCGAAACGGCGACACAGTCCAGATGTGGCACTGCAACCAGCAGGCCCAGCAGGGCTGGATCTTCCACATCCAGGGCTACCAACCGAACGGTCTCCCGATCTTCACCATCACGAACCAGCGCAGTGGCCTGTGCCTGGACATGGACATCAGCGGTGGTTCGGTCGGTGGCACGGGTTACGACTACTACGGGCACCGAGTGCAACTGTGGACGTGCAACGGGTGGGACAACCAGCTGTGGTACCAGGGGTATGGCTACGCCGGTGACTCAGTGCTCCAGGCAGGCAACGGCGCCAAAGCCGGATGCGGCTGCGACTACCTAGACGCCAAGAACTTCGGCGGGTGGACCCCTGCCGACGACGGTGACCCCGTGCTCGTCTGGGACTACATCGGCTACGACGCACCACAGAACTGGACGTGGAGCTGAGCGGACGCCGATCGTCTGCAACATGCGGGCATGACCTCGCACGCTACTTAGTACTCCAGTCGCGTTTCTCCATTTGTGCTGGTCAGCGCGTCGGTTTCGAGTCTATTTGACTGACGCCCCATCAGGGGGGCGGTGGTTCGTGACTCACCCGATCGAAGTGCGTTGAGCCGGTCATGGAGTCGGATGTCGAAGCGGGTCTGTGGGCCAGTGAGTTGGAGTCCCTGCTGCTGCGGGTGGGCAAGCGATTCGGGCGGGTAGAGCCGCGGCAACGCATGCGGGATTACGTGCGCGGCCTGCTCGGCCCGGTCGGCCGGAAGAACAGCTGGCAGCTCGCCGAGCACGCGGGCCATGCCACTCCGTACGGACTGCAGCGACTGCTGTCGTGGTGCCAGTGGGATCCGGACGAGATCCGCGACGACCTGCACAACTACGTGGCCGAGCGGCTCGGACAGCCGGACGGCGTGCTGATCGTCGACGACACCGGCTTCATCAAGAAGGGCTCCGTTTCGGCAGGGGTGCAGCGCCAATATTCGGGGACCGCCGGCCGCACCGAGAACTGCCAGATCGGCGTGTTCGCCGCCTACGCCTCAGCCAAGGGGCGGGCCCTGGTGGACCGGGAGCTGTATCTGCCCAAGTCCTGGACCGACGACCGGGAACGGTGTCGGGCAGCGAGAATCCCCGAGGACAGGCCCTTCGCGACAAAGCCCGAACTGGCGCGCGCGATGGTGCTGCGTGCGCTCGGCTCCGCGCTGCCGATCGCCTGGGTGACCGCTGATGCGGCCTACGGACAGGAACGGGGCTTTCGGCGGGTGCTGGAGGATGCCGGCGTGGGCTATGTGCTGGCCGTTCCCAAGTCGCAGCAGGTCAAGTCACCTGCGGGAAGCTGGCGCATCGACCATGTCCTGACCGGCGCACCAGACGATGCCTGGGCGCGGATCTCGTGCGGGGACGGAGCGAAGGGGCCACGGGTCTACGACTGGGCCGCAGCCAGGCTCCCCGCTGCCGACGACGAGAACGGTGAGGCACCCACGCACCACCGCTGGGTGCTGGCACGCCGCAGCCTGGCTCGCCCCGCGGAGATCGCCTACTACCTCGCCTTCGCACCACACGGGACGACCGTCGCCGAGTTGGTCCGCGTGGCCGGCTCACGCTGGGCCATCGAGGAGTGCTTCCAGGCCGCAAAGAACGAGTGCGGCCTGGATGAGTACGAGGTCCGCCGCTACGTCGGCTGGTATCGGCACATCACGCTGGCCATGCTTGCGCACTGCTTCCTGGCGGCGATGGCCGCCCACGCCTTCGAAAGGGGGGTCGCAGAAACGGTCCAGGCAGCCTCGTTCCCCTCACCGTGGCAGAAGTGCGACGGCTCCTGGATCTTGCCCATGTCCCGACAGGCAGACCGCAACCACCCCGGCGCCGGCTCCACTGGTCGCACTGGCGCCGACGACACCAAGCCGTCGCTCGGCACTGCCACTACCGGCGCCGCACGCACTTCGATCGGGTGAGTCACGAACCACCGCCCCCCTGATGGGGCGTCAGTCAAATAGACTCGAAACCGACGCGCTGACCAGCACAAATGGAGAAAGGCGACTGGAGTATTAGTACTCCAGCAGCACTTTGACGTTTTCCCTGTTCAGGGGCGGTTTGGGTGAGTGTAGTGGGCTGGTTGGCGGCCTGTGTTCTCTTTCCCGGGCCGCCCCTCGATCGTGTGCAGGCGCCGCTGATAGTGGCAGCGGCGCGGGCAGCCTCCCGGCGTGATCGACGAGCGTGCAGTTGAGATCTGGAACGACGAGCTCGAGGAACTCTTCCTGCGTACCGGCCACCGCTTCAGGCGTGTCGAGCCGCGTCGCAGGATGCGTGACTACATCCGTGGACTGCTGGGCCCGGTCGGCCGCAGAACGGCTGGCAGCTGGCCGAATACGCCGGACACCGCACACCCGACCGCCTCCAGCGGCTCCTCAACGGCGCCCGCTGGGACGCCGATGAACTCCGCGACGACCTGCAGCACTACGTGGCCGAACGGCTCGGAGAGCCCGACGGGACTCTCATCCTCGACGACACCGGCTTCCTCAAGAAAGGCACTACCTCGGCCGGCGTGCAGCGCCAGTACTCCGGCACCGCCGGGGCTTGTATTTCAATTAGTGCTTCTTCAGGCGAAGTTGGTGGGACGGTGGACCATGACCGTGCGTCCACCCGTCACCGCCTTACGGGCCAAGTTCGATCGGATCCTGCCGCATCTCGACGAGCGCCGCCGTCGGCTCTACCTGGCTAGCGAGGCCGCGGCCATCGGCCACGGCGGGATCACTCTGGTTGCTGCTGCCTCCGGGACCAGTTCCGCCACCATCGCGCGTGGCGTCACCGAGCTGGCCGGGGACCCGGTGCCGACGCGGAGGGTGAGGGCTGCGGGAGCTGGCCGCAAGCCGTTGACCGTCACCGACCCCGGCCTGCTGGCGGCTCTGGAGGCGCTGATCGAGCCGCACACCCGGGGTGATCCCGTCTCCCCGTTGCGATGGACCACCTTGTCGCTGCGGGCCCTGGCCTCGACTCTGACGTCGCAGGGCCATCCGGTCAGTGCCGCAACCGTCGGGCGCCTGCTGCACGGCCTGGGCTATAGCCTGCAGGGCACCGTCAAGACCACCGAGGGCGCCAGCCATCCGGACCGCGACGCCCAGTTCGCCCTGGCCATGAAGGACAGAGTTCAGTCGTTCCAGGTCCAGCGGATGCCGAACTGGGCCGGGCCGGTGTTCAGGGCAAGGGCGTGGGCGCACCCGGTGCTGTCCAGGGGAATCCGGCGGCTGGTGGCCGGGCCGCCGTCCGCGGGTTCGTTGAACTCCTCGCAGAGGGCTGGCAGCGCAGTGGGGTGAAAGGCCGCCTCCAAGAGGTACTCGCGGGTGAGCATCCGCAGGGTGCGGCCGCAACTGCCTTGGGTCGCGGGCTGCTGTGGCACCAGGTTGACCAGCTCATACTCCATGATCAATGTTTCACCGCAGTGCAGTGGACGGTCGAAGAGCAATTCGGCGGCGAGCATCCCGGCCGTCTCGTCCTTCACCGTGCGGCCCAAGCGGCAGTTGCGCAGCGCGCGGAGCCGGGGAATGCCGGAGCCGGGTTCGTCCTCGTAGAACAGGGTTACCCATCGGTCGGGGCCGTCCCGGTCCGCGCGCAGGATCTGCCGGTTCCACGCGCGGAGTTGAGTGCGGTCGGGCCCGTACTCGTAGCGGTCGTACTGACTGATCCGGATCAGGTACGGATCTGAGTCGACGTCCAGCCCGGACAACAGGGCGGCTACCCGGTCCGCGTGGGGTTTGAGCGCACCGATCGGCAGCATCCGTGCCTCCCGGCGGCCCCGGCCTCGGGGTCTGGGCTTTCCCAGCAGTCCGCTCAGGCCGCCGGATGGAATGCCGAGGATGTCCTCAAGGTGCGGCAGCGCGGCCAGCGATCCAGGCCGTTCCGGCCGGGTGCGGCCTGACTGCCAGGAACTGAGGGTGGCAACGCTGACGGGTGTGCCACGCTGCCGCAGCCGGTGCTGGATACGGTCCAGTGCCAGCCCGCATGCGCTGACCGCGGCCCGTAGTGCGTCCGCGAAGGGCATTGGCTCACCAGGCCCTGGCAGTAATGGGGTTGGCGCCATGGTTGGTAACCAACCCTTCCGCCACCACGTTGTCAATGACCGGCCTCGCAAGCCTAAAACCGAGAATTCCCGCGCTTCCTCGCTAGGCGGACACTCACTACCGTTGACGCGGTGGCAGCCACTGATCCGGAGAGAACTTCCACGCTCCCCATCGCTTTGGAGGCGAGGCATGAGATTCCGTACCGGGATGTGGGCTGCCCTGGTGGCACTCGGGCTGGCCCTGGCCATCACCGCGCCCGCGGCCGCCAAGACTGGGCCCCCCGCCGCCCAGCCGTCGGTCATCGGCGGCTCGGAGGCGAGCACCGAGGAATTCCCCTGGATGGTGGCGGTCTCCTACGCGCCCTCGGCCAACAACCAGTATTCTGGGATGTTCTGCGGCGGCACGCTGGTCGCCCCGCGCAAAGTAGTCACCGCCGCGCACTGCGCCAAAGGCATGAAGGCAGCCGAGTTGAAGGTGGTCACCGGCCGTACCGATCTGAAAGACCACACCAGCGGCAAGGTCCTGGACGTCGGTTCCGTATGGATCCACCCCAAGTTCTATGACGTCTGGAACGGCAATGACGTCGCCGTCCTCACCCTCACCGAGGCGGCCGACGCCCCGCCCCTGCCCCTCGGCACGCCGGACGACGACCTGTACCGGCCCGGCGCTCCCGGAACCATCCTGGGCTGGGGCCTGACCGGCGACAACGTCCCCCGCATCACACATTTGCAGAAGGGTGCTGTGGCGGTGTCCAAGGACAGCTTCTGTGATGTCGAATACCCCGACTTCGACCCGGAGATGATGGTGTGTGCTGGGTCGGACACCACCCGGCAGTGCAAGGGTGACAGTGGCGGGCCACTGGTCGTCGACGGGAAACTGGCCGGAATAGTGTCGTTCGGCCGTGAGCCCTGCACACCGGTGGAACTGCCCGGGGTCCTCGTCCGTGTCGCCACCTACGCGAGCGACATCCAGAAGCAGATCGACAACTGACCATCGATGGCCTGGCCGCCCCGTCAGCCAGCGGGACGGCCAGGCCGGCCTTCCATCAGAAGCCGTATCCGTATCGACCGTGAGGACGGCTTCGATCGAACAGGGCGCCTGGTCGGGTGATCTTGACAGGGTGGGCGCATGAGGACAGGGCCTCCGGTGCAGCACGAGGGTTGTCGAAGCCAACCCGTGTGTCGGGAGGCCCTGTTGTCACAGTTGTATGCGGTTTCGTGCACGCAGTTCCAGTCGGTACCACCGGTGTGCGATTGTCTCGCGCATCGGTTCGGGAACGTGGCTGAGGGTCCGGGCAGGGTGCGGCGGTATCCATCGGATATGACGGACGCGGAGTGGGCGGCCACCCGGCCGCTGCTGCCGGTGCCGGCCTGGCTGCGCGGCCGGGGCGGGCAGCCGGAAGGGTACGGCCACCGGGCGATGCTGGACCAATGCCACGTAGTTAAGGGCGAGTTGGCGCTGTCAAGGGCGAGGTGAGAAAGAGGAGACCTCTGCTATTCAGGGGATCGACCAAGATCTACCTGAGGAAGCAGAGGCCCTGTGGCTCAGTCTGTCACGGGCGGAACCGACGTGTTCGCGCCCGGTCATATCGGTGAGTTGACGCAGGTCATCCCACTCGAGCTGGTGGATGCGGTGCTGGACGAGACCGGGGCTCGCGAGCGACGACTGCGAAGTCTCCCCTCACGCGTCTGGGTGTACTTCGTACTCGCGCTCGGGCCGGGCCGGCTCCTCCGCCTCGCTCCCGCCCGCGTCACGGCGTCCGGGCACGGCCTGGGCCTCGCCCTTGCGGACCCACGTCCGCAGCGACCCCGCGGCGATGCCGAGGTCTGCGGCCACCGCCGCGTACGTGCGCTTGCCCGCAGCGGCGCGGTAAAGCGCGACGGCGTCTTCCGGAACTCCTCCGGGTACGGAGACTTGCGTCCCACCTGGACATCCCTCCCTGGACCAAGATCCATTGTGAGGGCGTCCACTCCAAAGGATCAGCCTCACTGCCCTTCTTCCACCGGTGGCGGCCGCACGACAGGTGACGGCTGTCCCTCAAAGACGAGCGCCAGCGCCGCAGCTTTCGTTCCGAGCCGTCCACAGGCCGTCAGGCCTTCCGGTAGCTCCTTGGGTGTACACGTACTTCACGTGGGTCCGGGCGCGCGCGTGGGTGCCACCAGCAGGAGTGCGGGGGCGGGGTCCACTGGTTGGGGCGCTGGTAGCCCTTGGTCCGGTTGCTGGATACGGAGACGGGCACCAGTTGGGGGCGATTGGGGTCCCGCTCGCTGTGGGGCTTGGGATACTGGCGAAGCGTTCGGTGCTGGGAGGGTCACGTGGGGCTTGTGGAGTCGTTTTCGGCGGTCGTGCGAGTGGAACGGCACTTGTTCGCGCTGGTCGACATTGATCCGGGCAGGGAGACGTTCTCGCGGATCCCGGCCAATATGAGGTTCTTGGCCCATGACGGCTGCGTGGTGGTTGCGTCGGATCTGGAGGACCAGAGGGCCCGGGTGCGGGTGGAGGTGTGGGACTCGCCCCCACAGGCGCCCTCCGGTGGGGTGTTCACGAGCTTGGGGGATCCGGGCAGCGTCTTCTTCGAGTCCGAGCAGATCCAGCTGGTCAGTCTGATGGAGGAGCCGCAGTCAGAGGAGCATGAGCTCCCCGGTGCTGGTCCTTTCCGGGTGCGTGTGTGGGTGAGCCCACGGGAGGAGAACCCGGAGGAGGATCTGGAGCCGTACCGTTTCTTCGAGAACTTCGTGATCCAGCTGTGGACGTGAGAGTCGGCGGTGAGGCGGGAGCACGTTGACCGCCCCACCGCCGCAGGTCACTTCACGCTCACATAGAAGGCGTCACCGTCGAGGATGCGGTCGTCGTTGTACCAGGCGCCGAGCTGGGAGCCCGCCTTCTGGTTGTCAGCCTTGGGTATTCAGTGGCTGAGGTGAGCTGAGGCTGAGTCGGTAGAAGGTGCCCCGTGACCTGCAAGGATGTGAGTGTTTAGGTCATATCCAGCGCAGGAGCAAGGTCACCTTCTGGGTGAAGGCTATCGGCTGGGACGAGCGGCTGTCGGACAAGGTCAACGGCAAGGGCATGGTCGGGCACGCGGGTGCGGCACTGCTGCGCCGCTGCGCGGACCGCACCGGGCTGACGGGCGTGCTGGGGCAGGTGCTTCCACGCGGGTCGGGAGCCGGCTGGCGCGAGCGGGGCCAGCTGGTGGTGATGCTGGCGGTCGCCATCGTGCTCGGCACGAGGAGCCTGCTGGACGCCGAGGTCCTGCTCGCGCACCAGGCCGCGCTGTTCGGGGTGCCGGCCTCGGACTCCACGATGCGCCGGGCGCTCGCGGCGATCGACGAGAAAGTCCTGGCGAAGATTGCCAAGGCCCGGGCGAGGGTCCGCCGCGATGTCTGGAGTCAGGTCGCACTGCGGCCGGGCGGATTCCCCTGGCTGAGCGTGGTCGGCAAGCGCCTGACCGGTTGGATCATCATCGACATCGACGCCACGATCATCGCCTCCGCGTCCAAGAAGGCCGGGGCCGCGGCCACCTTCAAGCGGACGTTCGGCTTCCACCCACTCGCGGCATGGTGTGCCAACACCCAAGAATGCCTGGCCATGCTGCTGCGCGAGGGCAACGCGGGAGCGAACACCGTGGCCGACCATCTGCGCCTCCTGGCTGACGTCCTGCGGCAGATCCCCGACTCCTCGGCCGCCAAGATCCTCATCCGGATCGACGGCGCCGGCGCCACCCACGACCTGCTCGACCACTGCCCGCCCCCAGCTGACTCACCGCCAGCACCCCGGCGAGAGCAGGAAGGAGCGAACACACACAACCCCGGTGCCGTGGAGCCCGGGCGCAGCCGCAGCGACACGCGAAGGCCCTGCCCTGCCCACAACCGTGCGAGACGAAAGGGGCGAATCGACAAACCGTCAGCCGATCAGAAGCTCAGACGAATCGAGGTCGATATCACCGAACTGTGCAGGAGGCCCTTCTCCTATGCGCTGGCTGCGGAGCGATCACCCGAACGAGGCTGATGCGCGCGGAAGCTCGAGCAGCAGCTGTATCCCTCGGTTGGGAAATTGCTTCTGATGCCACATCAGTTCGATGATGCTCTTCAAATCAAATCGAGACGCACACCCCCTGAAGTCTGGCCGCGTCCTGGGCGGGCGGTGCGCCGAACATGCGCTTGTATTCGCGGCTGAATTGGGACGGACTGTCGTAGCCGACGGCGTGCCCGATCGCGGCGATGTCGTGGGGGTCGGCGATGAGTTGGATGCGAGCCTTTTGGAGACGCAGTTGCTTTTGGTATTGCAGCGGGCTCATGGCTGTGACAGCGCGAAAGTGCCGGTTGAGTGAGGAAATGCTCAGCCCGACATCGGCGGCGAGGTCGTCGATGCGGATGACTTCGGCATAGTGTGCCTGGAGCCAGCGGATGGCGCGTGCCACGAGGGAATGCCTGCTGTCCGCGAGTCCGATCTGCCTCACGATGGCCGCTTGGGGGCCGGTCAGGAGGCGCCAGTGGATCTCACGCTCGATCGCCGGCGCGAGGACGCGTTGGTCGACGGGGTTGCCGACGAGCCGGAGGCGTCGGACTGCTGCGTCGATCAGATCGTCGTCGGCGTCGCTCGTGCCAATGGCTGCGCCCGTGTCTCCCCTTCCCGTGCCGGGAGCGGCCCCGGCGTCGAGCAGGAGCTGTGCGATGACCGCGGGCTTGAGCCGAAGCCCGAAGAAGAGGGCGGGCTCGGCCGCGTCGGCGCGCGTGATCTGTGAGGTCAGGGGGAGGTCGAGGGTGACCACCAGGTACTGGCCGGCACGGTAGTCGAAGATCCGCTCTCCGAGGACGGAGCGTTTCGCCCCCTGGGCAACCATGGCCAGGCACGGCTCGGTGACTGTGCCGAGTGGTTCCGTCACCCGGTCGGTGGCGAAGACCTGCACTCCGTCGAGCCGTGTCGGCGGGGCGTTGCGCGTCGCGAGCCGGGTGATCTGTGCGCAGAGTTCGTCGAGCTTGTCCACCGTCCCATTCCACCACGCGCCCACACCGGGACGGCAAACGATCCCGGCGAAGCTGAGCGGATCGTGCATTGCTCTGAGCGTATTGGCCTAGGGCTGGGACGAGGTCGGTGGTCGGATGGAGGTACTGGCGGCGGGGCCGATCCGCTCCGCCGGTTCCCGTTATCCGACACATTGGGAGTTGCACCATGGCGCTGGACTCGTACGTCACGCTCGGCCGCTCGGGGCTGAGAATCAGTCCGTTCACCCTCGGTACCATGACCTTCGGTGAGGACCATGGCTGGGGCACCAGCCCGGCGGAGTCGAAGGACATTCTCGCGGCCTATCTGGGACGCGGTGGCAATTCCATCGACACAGCCAACATCTACACCAACGGGCACTCCGAGAAGATCATCGGCGACTACATCGCCGGGAAGGGGTCGCTGCGCGACCGTGTCGTGATCGGCACCAAATTCTTCGGGAACCTCTACGCGAAGGACCCCAATGGTGGCGGGGCTACCGCAAGGGAATCGTGCAGCAGCTCGAGAACTCGCTGCGGCGCCTGCAGACGGACTACGTCGACATCTACTGGCTGCACAACTTCGATCCCGTGACGCCGGTCGAGGAGACCATGCGGACCTTGGACGATCTCGTGGCGAGCGGCAAGGTCCGCTACATCGGATTCTCCGACGTGCCGGCGTGGCGGACCGCCGAGGCTGCCACCCTCGCACAGTTCCG
Source organism: Streptomyces sp. FXJ1.172 (assembly GCF_001636945.3). Classification (NCBI taxonomy): domain Bacteria; kingdom Bacillati; phylum Actinomycetota; class Actinomycetes; order Kitasatosporales; family Streptomycetaceae; genus Streptomyces; species Streptomyces sp. FXJ1.172. The sequence goes on from NZ_CP119134.1 coordinate 479,687, forward strand.
GGGCTGGGCTCCTATCGTCGCGCTTCAGTTGGAGTACTCCCTGCTCGAGCGCTCCTCGGAGGGGAGCTGATTCCGCTGGCCCAGGCCAAGGGCATGGGCGTGCTGCCGTGGAGTCCGCTGAAGAGCGGCTTCCTGTCCGGCAAGTACTCCAGCGCCCGTACCGGACCGGTCGACACCGCGCGCTCGGCCCTGGTGGGCACCCCGAGCCAGAGCGACTACGTCGTCATCGACGCGCTCAACGAGATCGCCGCCGAGGTCGGTGCCAGCCCGGCCGCTGTCGCCCTGAACTGGGTGAACAACCGCCCCGGCATCACCTCGACCCTGGTGGGGGCCCGCCGGCTGGCACAGCTGGAGACCAACCTCGACGCGTTCGCCGTCACCCTCACCGACGCCCAGCGCGCGACCCTCGACGAGGTCTCCGCCCCCACCTTGAACTTCCCCGCCGAGAACAACAGGACGCTCGCCGCCATGCTCGCGTTCGCCGGCGCGACGGTCGACGGCCAGGAAACCATCGTCTCGCCCCTGCTTCAGGCCAGTGCCACCCGCTACTGACCACTTGTCGCCACCCGCACGCGACGCATACGACGCGACACGACGAATGAAAGAGACGCAGATGACCCAGCAGTTCGCAGGCAAGACCGCACTGGTCACCGGCGGCGGATCCGGTATCGGTCGGGCGTCCGCCCTGGCCCTTGCCGCCGAAGGGGCGCTGGTGACGGTCGCGGGCCGCACCGCGGAGACCCTGAAGGAGACGGTGCGCCTGATCGAGGCCGCCGGCGGCTCGGCCCGCCATGTGGTGGCGGACATGACCGACGAGGCTCAGATCGAGCGTGCCGTCAAGGCCGCGACCGCGGACACCGGCCGCCTGGACATTGCCCTGAACAACGCGGGCTACGACGGCGAGTACCAGCTCACCAAGGACTACTCCACGGACATGCTCGACCACATGCTCGCCCTCAACGTGCGCGGCGTGTTCCTGTCGATGAAGTACGAGCTCCAGTACATGGTGGCGCAGGGCTCCGGCGCGATCGTCAACATGTCTTCCGGCGCGGCACTGGTGGGTGTCCCCGGGTTCTCCGGTTACACGGCTACCAAGGCCGCCGAAGTCGCCATGACCAAGAGCTCCGCCCTCGAGGTCGCACCCCAGGGCATCCGCATCAACGCCGTGTGCCCCGGCCTGGTGGAAACCCCGATGATCGCGGACATGCCAGCGGAGGACCGGAAGGCGTTCGGCGCTGCCCACCCCCTGGGCCGGATCGCCCGCCCGGAGGAGATCGCCGACGCCGTCGTCTGGCTCGCCTCCGACAAGTCCAGCTTCGTCACCGGCATCGCACTGCCCGTCGACGGCGGCTACAGCGTCCCGTAGTCACGGGCGAGACGTCGGCGGCGTATGAACCGGCCGACACTGGACGCAATGCCGCTCAGCACATTCCCAGCCGCCCGGGGTCTGCCCGACCCCGGGCGGCCGTACCCTGCGGCAAGCAGGCACTTCCCGGACATCCACGCCCAGTGGTGCTTGTGAATGTCCCACGACCGCGGCCATGGAGTCGTAGGCGCCGTGCAGGGAGATGCTGGTCATGTCCCAGTGCCAGCGCGTGGTGTCGATCCCGAACTCGGCTTTCGCCCTGGCGCCCACCGAGCCGTTGATCTGGGCCAGGTGCGGGGCGATCGCGTGCAGAGCACGGCCGATCCGGTCGTCGTTGAGGAAGTCCGGGGTGATGCCGAAGACCTCGTCCACCGCCCACTGCTCAGCCCACTTGTTCACCTTGAACATCGGCATCGGCGAGGAGAGCCGGTTGGCGATCAACGCCTCGATGACTTGTCTGTGGGTGATGTGGGTGACCTCGGTCCGCATCGGACACAGCCCATCGATGATCCCGGCGACGTCCAGACGGCGCAGGAACTGGCCTCGGGTATTGAGCCGGGCGAGTTGGTCTGACTCAGAGTTAGCGAAAGGTGCCTCGTGGCCTGCGAGGATACGAGTGTCGAAGTCGTGTCCGCGCAGAGAGCAGGTGCACCTTTCTGGTGGTGGAGCGTACCGGGTGGGGCCGGCAGCTGTCTGTGACGGCCGACGGGAGGGGGTTGGTTGGGCATGCTGGGGCGGTGCTGCTGCACCGGGTCGCGGACCGGGTCGGGCTGACCGTCGCGCTCCAGCGACTGTGGCTGGCGGGCGGGAGCGCAACCTGGCGGAACCGTGCGCATGTGCTCCTCGGCCTGGCCTCGGCGATCGTGCTCGGGGCGACGAACCTGTCCGAGGCCGAGCAGCTCCAGGCCCACCATCAGGCGATCCTCGGCCCGGCCGGGTCTGACTCGACCGCGCACCGGCTGCTGGCGGGGATGGACGAGCGGGAACTGGGGCGGATCGCCAGGGCGAGAGCCCGGGTCCGGCGGCACCTCTGGAGCCTGCTCGCACTGCGACCGGGAGGTTTCCCCTGGCTGGCGGTGGTAGGGTGCTGACCGGCTGGATCGTGATCGACATCGACGCCACGGTCATCCTGGCCTCCTCAAGAAGGAGGGCGCCGCGGCCACCTTCAAGAAGACGTTCGGCTTCCACCCCTTGGCGGCGTGGTGCGCCAACACCCAGGAATCGCTGGCCATGCTGCTCAGGCCGGGCAACGCCGGATCGAACACGGTCGCCGACCACCTTGCCGTGCTCGCGGACGCGCTTGGGCAGATCCCCGACAGCTCCCGGGCAAAGATCCTGGTCCGCGTCGACGGCGCGGGCGCCACCCACGAACTGTTGGAGCATCTGGAGAAACTGAACACCGCCCGGCGCACTGTGCGCTACCTGACCGGCTGGACCATCACCGCCGACGACGAGCAGGCCATCGCCCACCTGCCCGAGCGGGCGTGGGACGCGCTGCTCGAACAGGACGGCACACCCCACGAAAGCTACGGGGTGGCGGAGTTGACCGGGCTGAACCAGCGGTCGGGCTGGCCGGACGGGATGCGGCTGTTGGTCCGTCGGGTCAAACCGTCCGGGCGGCAGGTCAAGAAGCTGACCGCGTTCGAGAAGAAGACCGGCTGGAAGTACTCGGTCGTCGCCACGAACATCCGCCACATGTGGGGCATCGCCGGCTCCCACCAGCCGCAGTGGCTCGATGCCCTCAGCCGCTCCCACGCCACGGTCGAGGACCGCGTGCGCGGCGACAAGGCGATGGGCCTGCGCAACCTGCCGTCCAAGAAGTGGCAGGTCAACCAGGGCTGGGTGCTCGCCGCGAACATCGGCCATGACCTGGACTGCTGGGTCCGTCTCCTGGCCCTGCACGACCAGGACGATCTGGTGCGAGCCGAGCCCGACACGATGCGGTACCGGATCTACCACCTGCCCGCCCGCCTGGCCCGCCATGCCCGCCGCCGGTGGCTGCGGATCGAACGCACCTGGTCCTGGGCCCACGCGTTCACCCTGGCCTGGCAACGGCTAACCGACCTCCCGGACGTCACCTAACGCTCCGGCCACCGCCTCGACGAGGACCAGGAAGGAGTGGAACGGCAGGACACCGGCCCCGTGGAAGCCGGCGCCCCCGCAGCGTCACGCGACGGCCCGCCCTGATGACCATGGGGACATTACGGGCGAACCGCCGAGTCGATCACCCCACGAAGGCAGCTGAAGGATCGAGGTCAGTGCTTGTCAGCGCCCGCGCAGAGTAGTTCCCGCCTGCCTTGTAGGCGCCTTCCTTCGTGGTGCTGAAGGGGTATTCGTCGCAGTCCTTGCCCTGGCTGGAGTAGTTCGGCCACTGTGCCTGGCAGGCGGCACGTGCGGTCTTGCGGTTCTGGTCCCGCAATCGCTCGTCGTAGAAGACCCGGTGCAGCGGGGTGGATGACGGGGCTCCCGGTATCTTCTTGCCTGCCTTTTGGGGAACGGTTTTCTCCGGGTGGTTCTGGGCGTCCCATATGTGCTGGGCGGTCTCGTTGACGTCAGGATCGGCGCGGTTGTAGTTCATGGTGGCGCGGATGCCAGGGAAGATGCTGCCCTTCTTGAACTTCTCGTAGGGTGCGCTGTCGAACCGGACGGTGATCTTGGGTTCGGGGAGTTGTTCGTTGTGGCTGCCGTCGGAGATGAAGAAGGTGGCGGGTACGAAGTCGTACGTGTGGACCTTGTCCTTGCCGGTGCCGGAGGCCTGGTCCTCGTCGAAGATCAGCACCTCCATGCTGTCCTTCTTCCAGCTCTTGATGCTGGGGTCCTCGTTGGCCGAGCCGATCTCGCCCCTGAAACCGCCCGAGACCTGCGTGACGCCGCCGTGCTTTTCCCCCTTGTGCAGGATGGCTCCGTTCCCGCTTCCCTCGTTCCACCGGTTGACGAGGAACGTGGTCGATTCTTTGACGCTGCCCGTGGCCTGGATGTTCTCGATGTACTGGTCGAAGGCGACGGACCGCTCGTTCTGGAAGGCGTACCCGATGATCGTCTCGACGTAGGTGAGCGTCCCGACCGGCGTACCGGTGTCACGGTCCCTGCCGACGACCTGGACGGTGCCCCGACGGCACAGGGCGAAGTGGTTCTTGACCCACTGCGGCTTGCCGGCACTGTTGCCGTGCTTGACACACTCGGCATACGTGACGTCGTGGTAGTTGAAGTCGGTGCCCGGCGGCCGTCCCCCGCCGGCGCGAGCGCCCGCAGCCTCGTCCGGGCTGCCGGCCGAGACAGAACCCGCATCGTCCAGCGGCGTGTAGGTTGCCGTGTACGTGATGCGGGACGGATCCGGACCGCTGGCACCTGCCGCCGTCGCGGGCGATAACAGCACGGCAAGCGTGCTCACGACGACAGGAACAGCCCATCTGGCAGATTTCACAGATACCCCCTGAAGATGTGGTCCCCGGCAACATAAGAGGACTGCGATCTTGGAGGGGTCTACGCAGGCGAGAATGACCAGATCCGAATGACGCACTGTCCGAGCGGACGGGCATGGACGAGCAACGCGCAGACGCTCACCGCGCTCGGCGGCGTGTGCACCCCTGGTGCCCACGCTGTGATTAGGGCGTGTCCGGGCGATCTTGTAGCGCCGCAGCGACCAGCTCGTGGATGAGGAACTCCCCAGGTGCGCGGTTCTCCTTGAGCCGGGGCAGGTCTTCGGGGCCGAACCAGTCGTAGGCGGTGTGCTTGGACCATTCCAGGGCGGGGTGGTCCAGATCGCCGTCGACCTCGACGAGGTAGTCGGCCTCGTGCCGCAGCCCGTCGCCGTCGTCGCCGGTCCAGGTAGTAACGCTGAGCAGGCGCCGGACCCGGCGCAGACGCCACCCCGTCTCTTCCCGGACCTCCCGCACGATCGTGTCCAGCAGGGTCTCGCCGGACTCAACGTGGCCCCCCACGATGTCCCAGCAGTCGGGGAAGAGCCGCCGGTCGGGGCTGCGTTTCAGGGCGAAGGCACGGCCCTGCTGGTTGAGGATCACCGCGCCCACCGCCCACAGCTCGCCGTCGGCGGGGACGGGCATCTCGATGCCGCTGCTGACGACGATATCCGGGTGCTGGCCTGCTGCCATGGCCCCACTGTAGGGGCGTATCCGATCACCGTCCTGCCTGTCTTTCCATGGCGTGGAGGGGCTCGTGCCTGGGTTCCTGCTCGGGCATTCAGGCCGCGGTGCCAGTAAGGCATCCAGTAGTGCCGGGCTGACTGCCCGTGGTCGGCATCGAGAACGGGTGTTTCCCTGCTGTCCGGCACGCCACGCTTGGACATAAGTCAGGGCTTGTTACTCACTTTCGGGTGAACGCGTTCGTCGTAACGGGGTGGCGGGTGCTGGCGGATGGTTGCCTGGGGCCCGTATTTCCGTCGTTGACAGCCCGACGGGTCGTCAATCTGGTGCATTCAACGCATAGATGGTCATTGCAGTTGTGAGTAACAGGAATTTGTTTGATCAGTAATACTCTTCGCGTTTCCCTCACGGTGTGGAGGTGTCGGGTGGAGGGTGTGGGTTGTGCGGCCGACCGGCCGCCATCCGCACAACGCACCCCGCCTGGCCTGCGGCTTTGTATTGCTGTGTCCGGTCCGGGGTGTGGGCACCTTTGAAGGGGGACCTTGTGTCCGTTTCTTCTTCAGTCCGTCGTATGACCGCTGCCGGCGCGATCGCCGCTGCCGTTGTCGGTGCGGTCGCGCTGCCGGCCGCGGCTGCCCAGCAGCCGGCCCGCGCGGCCCACGCCGCGGTGTACATCAGCAGGGTCCAGTACGACTCCCCGGGGCGGGACGACCGGTCGAACCGCTCGCTGAACGCCGAGTGGGTGGATGTCACCAACAGCACCCGCAGGGCCGTGAACCTGGACCGCTGGACGCTGCGGGACGACGCCGGGCACACCTACACCTTCCGCCACGTCAGCCTCGCCCCGCGCACAACGGTCCGTGTCCACACCGGTATCGGCCGGGACACCCGCTCGGACCTCTACCAGGACCGGCGGAACTACGTGTGGAACAACAACGGTGACACTGCGACCCTGCGCACCGACCGCGGCCGTATCGACGACGCGGTCTCCTGGGGCCGTGACCGGGGCCACCGCCGCTGACGCGGAGGCCGGCGGGTAGGTGACGCCGGCCGGTGAAGCAGCGTTGTACGGGCGGGCCACCTCTGGTGCGGGGGTGGCCCGCCTCTTCGCCTGCGCATGCCCGCCTGGAGGGCCGCGGCCCGCTGCACCGGCGCGAGCGCAGCCGTCACGACTGCCGGGAGAGGCGACCGTTGGGGCTCCCTCCTCGGCCGAACGGTCCGCCCTGGTTGTCCGGGTGACGGTGACCGGGTGGTGAACGAGTGGTGGGGGAGCTGTTCGTATCCGCTCAACGCGCGTAGCGCACCGTCCGGCAGTTGCGGTTTCCTCATACAGCCATCTCCAACCCCCCACAATCATTGGAGAGTTCATGCGCCGTGCCTACTTCGGTCTGCCCGCCGCCGGCCTGCTCCTGGCCGTCGTCTTTGCCGGGCCTGCTCTCGCGGATCCTCCCGCGCCGCCGCCGGTGTCGACCGCCCGCAGCGAGCTGGCTGCGCTGACCGTTGCTACTCCGCATTCGATGAACGGCTACGCCCGGGACAAGTTCGGCATCTGGGCCTCTCAGCCCGACGGGTGCACGACCCGGCAGGAGGTGCTGGCCCGGGACGGGAAGAACGTGCAGGACAAGCCGGGCAGCTGCCAGCCGGCCTCCGGTTCCTGGTACTCGGTGTACGACAACACCACGGTCACCGATGTCACGAAGGCGACCATCGACCACATGGTCCCCCTCGCCATGGCCTGGATCTCCGGCGCCGATACCTGGACCGCTGACCAGCGCAAAGCTTTCGGGAACGACCTGAAAGACCCCCAGCTTCTGATCGCGTCGGAGTCATCGAACTCCTCGAAGGGTGACAGCGGTCCGGACGGCTGGAAGCCCGCCAACCACGGGTTCTGGTGCACGTATGCGGAGGACTACACGCACGTGAAGTCGGTATGGAAGCTGACCACGACCGCGGCGGAGAAGTCGGCACTGTCGTCAATGCTCGACACCTGCACCAACTGAGCAGACCCACTCGCCCCGGGGCGGGTCTGGCGCAGGCTGCCCGCCCGCGCCCCCGACAGGCGGGGGAAGGGCCACTGTGGCGCGGGCCGGGCCGGGAGACGGTTCGCCCCGGCCCGCGGTGCACATGGCAGCGCCCGGTCCAACGAGCAGCTGCCTCTGCGGTCACCTTGTGCTGGGCCGGAGGGCAGACCTTAGCGATCCCCCCTGCTCGGCGAGCGATGTGGCCAACGGGACGTCGCGGCCGCCGACCGGGCCGAGGCAGGTCGCCTGGATGGATACGGCAGGGGCCCGGCGCTCTCGTCGGCCGCGATGCGCATCCGATCGCCGGGCCACGCCACGCTGGGCTACGACAGATGGCAATCACAGATGACCAACTTCACCTGGCTCCACCCAGGGGCACATGGAGCGGAGGGCCCGCGCCCTGCATCCCACTCAGGTCCGGCACGAACCTCGAATCGTGGCGGAGATCGGTCGGAGGCCCGACGCCGGTCTCAGCGTCAGCCGAGTTCAGCCGCCGCCGACGGGCTTACGTCGTGAAGGGGTGGCCACCCCGCGTTCGGGGGCTGAAATGTGCCACGCCTTTTCGCGATCAGCGCGCGCGGGTGAGTGTGCCGTAGGCCGGACGGGCGGGTGTCAGGTGGTGAGGGTGGCGACGGGGTCGAGGCCGTAGGCGCGGGCGTAGCCGTTCTCGGTGCCGACGAGCAGGTCGACGACCTCGAAGTAGCGGTCCCAGAACGGGGTCTCGCGAAGGGCGTCGACGAGGAGCTGGTAGGCGTGGTGGTCGTCTGCTTCCCAAAACCAGACGTCGGTGACGCGTGCGGAGTAGAACTCTGTGTCGTAGAAGCGTGACCGGACGCCGCTGGTCTTGGCCTTGATCGCGGGGATGATTTGGTTGGTGAAGGCGTCCACGCGTTCCTGGACGGTCAGGGCGAGCCACTCGGGTGTGGTCTTGACGAGCATGAACGCGGTGACCGGCGGTTCCGTTTCCTCAGTGGACATGATGAGTGCCTCCGGGGTGGCAGGGGGTCTCGGTGTGGTGGGAACCATGGGTTGCAGTGATGGCTGTTGGGCCTTCAGGAGAGGACGGCGGGTCTGAGGGTCCGGGCGCACCACTGCTCGAAGGTGGAGGGGGAGGCGGTGTCCGGGGTGCGGGCGACGCCGGTGTCCAGGCCGTCGTCCTTGGCCCGCTTCATGTCGACGATGCCCCGGACGAAGGTCTCGTTGAGGCCGTAACCGACGAGGGTGGTGTGTAGATCGTCGAGCGTCTGGCGTTCGTAGCGCACAGGGCGGCCGAACTGCTTGGTCATGACGCGGGCCAGGTCGTTGGGGGAGAGGTCCTGCGGCCCGAGGACCGGGACGCCGTCGGTGCCGCTCCAGGAGCGGTCCAGCAGCAGGCCGGCGGCCACGGCGGCGATGTCGGCGACGGCCACGAGGGGGGTCTTGCGGTCGGCGTCGACGGTGTCGGTGAAGACCCCCTTCTCGCGGATGGAGTCTGCCTCCTCCAGGAGGTTCTCGAAGAAGGAGGGGTTGGCCAGGGCCCGGTAGGCGACGCCGGTGCCTGCGATCAGGTCGTCCATGGCGAGGGAGGCGGTGACGAGCCCGGCGCGGTCGGCGACCGGGGTGCCGCGGCCGAGCGCGGAGACGCCGACCACGTGGCCGACGCCGTGGGCGGCGAGTGCCTTGGCGGCGGGGCGGGTGAAACCGCAGTACGCATCCTCCGGGCTCAGGGAGGCGTCCGGGGGGACGAGCCAGAAGACGGCATTCGCGCCCTCGAAGGCCCGGTCCACGGTCCCGGCGTCGCCGTGCGAGCCGATGACCACCTCGACGTGTTCACGAACCGCGTCGGGGAGCCGGGCAGGGTCACGCACGACCACGCGCAGTTCCTCGCCGGCGGCGGGGGCGGACTCAAGGAGCAGCGGCAGCAGGTGGCGGCCGATGTTCCCGGTGGGGCCAGTGATGACGATCATGAAAACCTCGTGGGTCGTACGGATCGGTACCCCCTCATCCTGCGGAGGCCAACGGTGTTGCCACAATGGGAACTTCAGCACTGAATCATTGCCCGAAACGGAATTACGCTGGTGAACAACCCAGACCCGGCTATCGATGCCCAACTCGCAGTCGCGTTGGACGCTTTGCTGTCCGAGCAGAGCGTCACCCGCGCCGCCGCCCGCCTGCACACCTCTCCAGCCGCCATGAGCCGCACCCTCGCCCGCCTGCGCCGCGTCCTCCAGGACCCCCTCCTGGTGCGGGCCGGACAGACCATGGTCCCCACCCCGCGCGCCCAGGCCCTGCGCGACGAAGCCGCCACTGTGGTGCGGCGTCTCGGAGCACTGCTCACCCCCGGCACCGGCGTCGACCCCGCCGCCCTGCACACCACCTTCACCCTCCAGACCGCCGACCTGGTCGGCGCGGCGCTGGCCCCCGGACTGCTGCAACTGGCCCGGCAGGAGGCGCCGGGGGTTTCCTTGCGGTTCCGGGCCGAGGAGTTGGAGGCCGGACCGGCACTCCGCGACGGCCGCATCGACCTGGAAGTCGGATCCATCGACCACGTCGACCCCGAAACACAGGTCGAGGAACTGCTCACCCTCCGGATGGTGGCTGCTGTCCGGCCCGGCCACCCCCTCACCGAAGGAACCCTGACCCTGGCCCGGTTCGCCGCGGCCGAACATGTCGCGGTCAGCCGCCGCGGCCGGTTCACCGGCCCCCTCGACACCGCCTTGGCCGAGCACGACCTCAGCCGGCGGGTGAGTGCCGTCCTTCCCAGCCACCTGGCCGCGATGACCCTCGCCGCCCGCAGCGATGTCGTCTGCCTCGTCCCCGCCGCGTTTCCCGGCTCCGCCCCCTCGCCCCTCACCGACGCCGCCACCGCCCTCGGCCTGCATCTCCTCGTCGTCCCCGTGCCACTGCCGCCCCTGGCTATCGGCATGGCCTGGCACCCCCGCCATGCCGCTGACGGAGCCCACCACTGGCTTCGCAACGCTGTCCGCCAGGCTGTTCGCGCACCCGGTAGCTCGCCCCCCTGACGTGGCCGAGGTCCCCTCGGCAGCGGGTGGCCCCGACCGGACAGCCGCAAGAGCCCCTGGCGAGGCCGCCGCACACCGGCTCGAGCCGGAAATCACCCGCTCGAGACACCGCACGCTCGAACCACCGGCCACCATGGTCGGTACGAGAACGGCATCCGCCCGCAGCGAGCTGGCTGCGCTGACCGTTGCTACTCCGCATTCGGTGAACGGCTACGCCCGGGACAAGTTCGGCATCTGGGCCTCTCAGCCCGACGGGTGCACGACCCGGCAGGAGGTGCTGGCCCGGGACGGGAAGAACGTGCAGGACAAGCCGGGCAGCTGCCAGCCGGCCTCCGGTTCCTGGTACTCGGTGTACGACAACACCACGGTCACCGATGTCACGAAGGCGACCATCGACCGCCTCGTATCCGTAGCCGCGACAGCGCGACGCATTCCCCAGGTTGGCTGTCACGGTTATATCGCCGACAGTCACCAATCGACTGCGTCTGGCGGAGGCAGTCAATGCGGTGGGGCGGGCCTCGTGGCCGTGACTCAGGCTTCAAGTCGGAGTGCGAGATCGAGAAGCTCGGGCAGTTGTAGTACCCGGTTGCCGGAGCTCGGCATCGGGACGTGGAGAGGCTCGGTCCAGCGGGCCGGAATCGAGTCCAGCCCGTAGTAGGCGCCCGCGAGACCACCGGTGACCGCCGCGACAGTGTCGGTGTCGCCGCCGAGGTCGATCGAGGCTCGCACTGCCTCTTCGTAACTGCTGGTGGTGCGCAGCGCCCAGACGGCGGAGCCCAGACAGGGCCAAACGGCTCCGTTGAACTCGGTCGCCTGGTCAGGTGTCCAGTCGAGGGCCAGAACGGTGGCGTATCGGTCCCGGTGGTCGGGATGCACTGAACCCAGGATGTCCGGGAGCGCGGCTACAGGGTCAGCGTCGTGAAGCATGCGGCGCACGAGTTCATGGAAAATGGCCGTGCCCTCCCATGCCGCGCGGTCGCCATGAGTGAGGGCGGCGATACGGCGTGCCGCATTCATGGTGGCCTGTTGTCCCTGGTCGGCGAAATGGACCGCTGATGTGGAGGCTCGCATCAGCGAGCCGTTGCCGGCAGCCCGCAGATTGGTCTGGAAGTGAACGGCGGCAGCCCGGTCCCAGGGCATGCCGTTGGTGAGCACGTCCTCGGTCTGCAGGCCTATGTCCTTCGGCTCGGATGCGGCCCACCGCTGGAAGCGGCTGAAGATGTCCGGCAGGTCCAGCCCCTGCCGCTCGATCAGGGATTCGGCGACGAGGACTGCCATCTGCGTGTCGTCCGTCGCCTCCCCTGGGTCCCAGCCCCCGCCTCCGCACATCTCACCGCCGGCGCCGGGTGCCGGAAACCGAGCGGAGAACTCCCCCGGCGGGCCGAACTCGAAGGGCGCTCCCAATGCGTCGCCGACTGCCGCGCCGATGACCGTGCCAACCGCCCGTGCGTTTCGATCCACGCGAGGAGGCTACCGATGTCGGCCTCACCGGCGTCCGGGCTCTCCGACCGTGCGCCTGTGCGCCTGTGCCCCCGGGTAGTAGCCGGGTGCGGGGGTGGGGGAGCATTCGCTCAGCTGTTGCTCGTCCGTGAGGGGTCGTCATGAGTTCGTTGCGTTGTCGCGCCGTCCCGCTGGTGGTGCTGTCGTGTCTTGTGCTGGCGGGGTGTTCGTCGTCCGGTTCGCATGCGGGTGGGGGTGCTGGAGGGAAGAACGGCGCGTCGGCTGCGGGGCCGTCGGGTTCGGCGCCGGCCGCGGGTTCGGTGGGGGAGATCCCGGTGGGTGCGGGGCCGCAGTCGACGTACACGGTGCAGCAGCAGCCGCCCGCGGGCAGCTGTCATTACCGGCATGAGAAGGGTGAGCCGCTGCCGGATCTCAAGTGCACGCCGGGTGCGACGTCGCCGGCGGTGACGCAGGCGAATCTGGCACAGACGATCTGCCGCAAGGGCGGTTACACCAAGGACATCCGGCCGCCGGTGGCGGTCACCGGCAAGGAGAAGAAGCTGAACGCCGCCTCCTACGGTTACACCGGCAGTCTTGGGGATGCCGAGTACGACCACGACATCAGCCTTCAGCTCGGCGGTGACCCGAACGATGCCCGCAACCTGTGGGTGGAGCCGGCCGACCCGGGCCACAGGCCGGGCGGCGGGATCAACAACAAGAAGGACCCGGTGGAGACGAAGCTGCACACCGCGGTCTGCTCCGGCAAGGTCACGCTCAAGGCCGCACAGCAGGCCATCGCCACGGACTGGACCACCGCACTGAGCAGGCTCGGCCTGGCGGCCGCCTGACGGCCCGGCCTGCCTGCCGGGCCGTGTTGGTGTGAGCGGCGGGGAGCGGTCGCCACGAGGTAGTGCCGACGGTGCGCAGGCCCGCGGCAGCAGGCTGCCGGGGTGCCCTTCATGTGGAGGGGCTTGCGCTGGGTGTCAGGGGCTTGGCGGGCGGCAGGCGAGGGCGTCGATGAAGCGTCGAAGGAGGCTTGGCGCGTGGCCCGGTGTTGGGGCCGGGTCGGGTTCGGCGGCGAGGGCCCTGAGGATGACTTCGAGGAGCGAGTCGACTCGGATGGAGATCATTTCCTTGGTGGTGTGAGGCTGGTCGGCGTCTGCGCACTGCGGGGGTGGCTGTGCCGCAACGCAGGGGCCGGAACAGCCCCCCGGCGGCTGTCAGGTGGCCTCGGTGGCTCCGCCGTTGCGGATGCGGTCGAGCAGGTTCTGGTGGTAGGCGGTGAGGTTCCCGTCCGGGACGGGGGCGGGGCTGCCGGTGAGGGTGTACCACTCCTCGGCGCCGGTGTACTGGACGGTGACGTGCGCGGTGTGCCTGTCAGCGCCGAGGACGGTGCGGACAGTCAGGTCACCGGTGATGACGCCGACCTGGTCGGTCATCACCCCTCCCGGCCCGGCCATGACCGCGTCGACGTGCCGGTCAGTGCCTGCTGCCCCGCTGATGTTCATCGCCTCCCGGCCCGGCTTTCCTACGGTGCGTCTTGCGCTGCTGAGGGTGGTGGGTGTGGGCGCATGGATTTCCTTCATCCTGGCTCCCCCCTCCGCACCTCTCTCCACCCTGCTCGCCCAGCCGAGAGCTGCCGGTGCCGTCGAGGGGCGGTGGGAGCGGTGGTCGGTTTGCGGGCCGCCTGGCGTCCCGCAAGCCCCGATCCTGGGCGTGGAGGATCGGCGGGTCGGGGATGTCGCGCCAGTGGTAGTCGGCGTCGGTGTCGACCGGGCCGGTGTCCGGCTCGTCGAGGCAGCCTGTACGGGCGTGTTGACGGGTGGTCATGCGGTGCAGGTGTCCAGCATCCCGGTGAGTTTGTTCTTCTCTTCCGCGGTCACGGTCAGCTGGTAGGTGGCCTTCACCGACACCCAGGAACGGACGTAGGCGCACCAGTAGGAGTGCGCGGGTGGCGCCCACTGGTCGGGTGACTGGTCGCCTTTGGACCGGCTGGAAGCGGTGGAGACGGCGAGCAGCTGCGGCTGGGTGAGGTCGTTGGCGAACTTCGTGTGCTGCTCCTGTGTCCATGTGCTGGCGCCGGAGCGCCAGGCGTTGGCCAGCAGCACGGTGTGGTCGATGTCGGTCTGGGTGGCAGAGGTGAGGACCTTGCCCTCGTAGGGCTGGTCCACCGGCCCGAGCTTGCTTGGCACTCGGCATCGCGCCGCACGCCGGTGCCGTCGCGCTCGAGCACTCTTTCCCGGGTGTAGCAGTAGGCGTCCTGCTCGGCCCAGTGCGGGAAGTCGGCGCGGCTGTAGCCTGTCAGGGTCTTTTGGGCGGCGACCGTCAGGCCGGTCAGTTCCTTGCGCGCGACCTCGGCGGTGGGCAGGCCGGGCAGGGTCGTTGGCTGTTGTGCGTGAGCGCTGCCGGCACCGCGGCCGGCCGATGTCGGTGTCCCGCCGGGATGAGAACTGGTGCACCCGGCTGCCGTGACCAGTACCGTCGCAGTGATCTGGCTGGCCCACCACTGCTGCCGACGCCTCATCGCCTGTCCAGTCCCTCTCACCGACCTGGATATTCGCCGGGCAGCCTAGCCACCCGAGGCTGACCAGCCCGGGCATATCCACGCCACGTCACCCGGTCGCGGGACACGGACGGGCAGCAGGGCGGCGCGCACCGCGTCAACTCGCCGCAGTGGCACGCCGCGATCGGGGGACGAAGCAGCACCGCGGCGGCCCGTGCCCAGTTGATTCCTCCGTGATCACCTCAACCGTGCGGCGCCGCGCCGCCTGCCTCGCCGTGGCGTGTCTGTCCCTCCTGGTCACGGTCAGCGCCGTCCCCGCTGCCGCCGCCACTGCCGCAACCACGGCGGCCGCCCAGGTCGTCCGGCGTGACCTTCCCGAGCCGCCCAGCTCCGACGTCGCCCGCAAGGAACTCGACGAACTCGTCATCGAGGCCCCCCACTCGATGACCGGCTACAGCCGCGCCAAGTTCCCCCACTGGATCAAGCAGTACGGGGAATGCGACACCCGCGAAGTCGTCCTCGCCCGCGACGGGAAGGGCGTCACGCAGGACTCCATGTGCCGGGCCGTCGCCGGAACCTGGTACAGCCCGTATGACGACAAGACACTCGATGCCGCCTCCAAGATCGACATCGACCATATGGTCCCATTGGCGAACGCCTGGCGTTCCGGTGCCGACACCTGGAGTACCGACAAGCGCAAGAAGTTCGCGAACGACCTCGACCACTCGCAGCTCATCGCCGTCTCCGCCGGCTCGAACCGTTCCAAGGGCGACCAGAGCCCGGATCAGTGGGCGCCGCCGAACAAGGACTACTGGTGCACGTACTCACGGGCCTGGACCGACGTGAAGTACGGGTACGGGCTGAGCATCACAGCCCCTGAGAAGAACAAACTCGTCGAGATGCTCAACACCTGCGACTGACGCCCCCGCGACGGCCCAATGCCGCACGCGGCGCCGGGGATCCAGCAGACTGCAGCGCGCCCCGCTCCTCCATCATTACAGCGGGGCGCACCGCGGCCTTGGACAGCACGCTGTCCAGGCTGTCAATGAACCCGGCTGAGAGCGGGGAGACCGGCCGGCCCGTGCCCCACTGTCCTGAATGGCGCTCAACCCCGGGAAAACAGCGGGTACTTCGAAGCAACTGCACAGGTCACTTCGTGTTCACTCCACGGGTTCTACCCGCATAGAGCGGGTGATGGTGTCATGCCGTCAGCCGCCCGCCCCTCCTTGTCCGGGCCGACTCTGCGGGAGAACCCCACATGCGCCGCTTCACCGCCACCATCAGCGTCCTGGCTCTGGGAGCCGCGGGCCTGATTACCGCCTCGGCAGGCACCGCCCAGGCTTCGACCTGCTCCCACGCCTTCCTGCCGCTGCCCGATTCCTCGTGCACACCCGGGGCCTACAACCCTGACGTCACCCAGTCGAACATCAACAGCACCATCTGCGTGTCCGGCTGGACCGCCACCGTCCGCCCCCCGACCTCCTACACCAACCCGCTCAAGGCCCAGGGCATCATCGACTACGGCTACTCCGACACCAACATGGCCGACTACGAGGAAGACCACCTCGTCCCCCTCGAACTGGGCGGCGCACCGCGCGATGCCGGCAACCTGTGGCCCGAGCCCTACGCCGGCTCCCAGACCGCGCACTCCAAAGACGGAGTGGAAACGAAGCTGAAGAACGCCGTCTGCGCCGGCACCATCACCCTGTCCTCCGCCCGCAGCGCTATCAAGAACAACTGGACCACGGCCCTGCAGGTCACCGGAATCGGCTGACCCTCAGCTGTCGGGACGTCTGCCGGCTTACGGCGAAACGCAGCAGGCCGCCTGCGCTCGATGCGCAGGCGACCTGTGCTGGGTCGGTCTACTTGAACCAGTACTTCACGCCGTGGTGGTGGGAGCAGGTGCCCTGCGAGTGCTGCGAGTAGGACAGGGAAGCGTCGACGCATTTCGCCGTCTCGTACTTGTCCTTGGGCTTTTGGTGGTGCGTCCAGCCGCACAGGCCGGTGGTGTGGCGGGTGCAGTGGTGGGCGGTGTTGGTGGACGGCAGCGTCGCCGCAGAAGCGGCTGGTGCGCTGAAGAAGATGCCGGCCAGGGCGACAGCCGTGGCCGAGACAGCAAGACGAGCACGCAAAGGGACCCCCCCTTTTCAGATCGAGCAAGTGCAGAGGGGACTCTATCCGGGTTCAACTGCTTACGGGCGCGTATGCGATTGACCGACGCGGGGCAGCTGCGCAGCAAGCCGCACCAGCGCCGGCGTGCTGGACGGTCCTCGTTGGCCCACGTCTTTCGATCCCGCCAAGTCGTGAGCCATCCGCCAAGGCCAACGCCCAAGAGGGCGCCGCCTGCAGTGATGAGCGAAGTCCATGTGTTGTCTGCCACCGCGTCATCGTTGAGGCTGACCGCGCTGCTCGGCAAGTGCTGACGTACTCGTTGACGCGACCCACGGAAGGTATGCGATTAGCCGGAGTTGAGAAACACGCACCCACCTGAAAGGAAACCTGTGCAACAGCCCCACGCCCCCGAGCGGCCCACCGTTGTCGTCCTGTGCGGCTCCACCACCTACTGGGACGAACTCGCCGAAGCGGCCCTGTACGAGACTGTGGCCGGCCGCATCGTCCTCGCCCCTGGCTGCAACATGAAGGTCCCCCACCCCCTTTGGGCCGATCCGCAGCAGGCCCACCGGCTCAAGCAGGTGCTGGGCACCCTGCACCTGCGGAAGATCGACATGGCGGACGAGATCCTGGTCGTCAACCCCGACGGCTACATCGGCGACAGCACCCGCAACGAGATCGACTACGCCCGCAGTCTTGGCAAGCCCATCCGCTACACCCATCCCGCGAGCGCTGGGGATGACCGTGGCTGACCACGCACCTGCGACACGGTCAGTCTGACGCACATGACCACACGGCGAAGGCCCGTGCGCCCCGCGATGGATTCGCGGGGCGCACGGGCCTTTTTGCGTTCCAGCCCAGTTTGGAGACTCAGACTGGTTGCTGCTCCTGCTCGGCCAGCTCCTGGAGCAGCGCCCTGTACTTGTCCGGTCTCAAATGATCTAGTTCCGAGTCGGGTCGCTGACCTGCGGCGACCAGTTCAGTTGAGACGTGGGAAAGCCAGGAATCTCAAGTGATGTGGTCCCGGGTGTCGGCGTACTCTCCCTTCGGGCCGGGCCGGTACGTTTGAACGTCCCCAGTTGTCAGGCCACGTCGGTCTCTCGCTCGATGGCCTGTAGGCGGTTCTTGAGCCGGTAGCTCGGGCCATTGATGGCGATCACTTCGCAGTGGTGGAGGAGGCGGTCGAGGATCGCGGTGGCGAGGACCTCGTCACCGAAGACCTGTCCCCACTCGCTGAAGGTCTTGTTTGAGGTCAGGATGGTGGAGCCCTTCTCGTAACGCTTGGAGATGACCTGGAAGACCAGGTTCGCCTCGGCTCGTTCGAGGGGCTGGTAGCCCACCTCATCGACCACAAGGAAGCTCGGCCGCAGGTAGGTGCCGAGTTTGTTGACCAGCCGTCCGGCCGACTCGGCGGCCTTCAGGTTGCGGACCATGTCGTCGAGGCTGGTGAAGTAGATCGAGTAGCCGGCCCGGCAGGCCGCGACAGCGAGAGCGACGGCGATATGCGTCTTGCCCACTCCGGGCGGCCCCAGCAGCGCTGCGTTCGCTTTGCCGTCGACGAAGGAGAGGCTGGCGAGGTCTTTGACCTTGCGCGGGTCGAGCTCGGGCTGGAAGGAGAAGTCGTACTCGTCCAGCGTCTTGTGGTGCGGCAGCTTCGACAGCCGCAGGCCCTGGCGGAATCGGCGGTCGTCGCGGACGGCCAGTTCCTCGGACAGGACCAGGTCGAGGAAGTCGAGGTAGCCCATCTTCGCCTCGTCGGCCCGGCGGGTGTACTCGTTGATGGTCTCTGCCAGGTGGGGCAGGCCGAGCTTGCCGGCCGTGGTGCGGATGCGGTTGCCGGTCAGCTCGCTCAAGACGACTCCTTCGTCGGGAAGTTGGTGGTGAAGGGCCGGGTGCCGGTCAGTTCGTCGTAGACCGATAGCGGTCGCCTCCCTACCTCGATCTGGGTTGCGGCGGACCGGCTCAGCAGGGCCTGCAACGGCCCGATGCGACCGGACGCGGAGGACTCGCTCCGCGGTGGTGGCGGCTCGTCGCCCGTCGTGGTGCGGCGGTTCCTGCCGGTCGGCAGGCCGTCCCAGTGCTCGTCCTGCCTGACAACCACGCCACGGCCGACCGCCCGCGGATGGCTGGACAGCAGGGTCTCGCCGCCGGCATCGGGGACGGTCGTGTGCACCATGACCTGGGACTTCGTCGCTCTGATCTCCACCAGCTGACGCGGGCGAACCTTGCGGGCGGGCACCGAGTAGAGGTTTCCGCCGAACGCGACCAGGCAGTCCTTGCCGACCGGCCGCAGATGCCGCTCGGCCACCAGATAGGGCGAGGGTGGCAACGGCTTGAGGGCGGCGTGATCCCGGGCGGCCCGGTGTCCGATGACCTCGTGGTGGGTGGCGTGGGTGCGGGCGCGTCGCTGCGGCACCCACGCCATGAAGGCGGCATCCAGCTCCTCGAGCGAGGAGAACGCCCGCCCGGCCAGCACGTGATCACGCACGATCAACACCTGGCGTTCGACCCGGCCCTTCCCGGTGGGCCGGTAGGCGGCCAGCACGTCGATGTCGAAGTCGTAGTGGCCGGCGAAGCCGACCGCTTCCGGATGCAGCGGCACCGCCTCGCCCGGGGCGACGTGCCGGCGCACGACGGTCTTGGTCCGGTCGTAGACGATCGACATCGGCACCCCGCCGAAGTGCGCAAATGCCCGCCGGTGGCAGTCGAAGAAGGTCTGCAGGTCCTGGCTCGTGGTGAAGCAGCAGAACGGGTCGCGCGAGTACGACAAAACCATATGGAACGAGTAGACCTTCGGGATGCCCAGGTGGGCGAGGATCTTGCCTTCATCGCCCCAGTCGACCTGAGCCTGGGCCCCGGGGACCACCTCGAAGCGGCGATGCATACCCGCCAACTCCCGCGGTTCGATGCCCAGTTCACCCGCGATCCGCGGCCGGGCCTCCTGCAGATAGAGCTTGACCCGCTGATAGTTGATCGTCGAGCCGTACTCCTTCACCAGACGCTCGTGCACCACGGCGCCCTTGATGAGGATCTCTGCCCGCAGCATCGCGTCGATCAACGGGGCGACCTCGTCGACCACCTTCTTCCGGGGCCGGCCGTTCGACGTCCGCCTCGGCGGCACTGACGCCGCCGTGCTCGACAGATACTTGCGGACCGTCTTGCGGTCCAGCCCGGTCTCCTTGGCCACCTCGGTCAGACTGACCGCTCCTGACTCAACCAGAGCACGGAACCGCCGCAGCTCCAGCCAGCGCTGCGGGTCCAAAACCACCGCGTCACCGCCCTCCGCCACCCTTCACCGGACGAACAGCAGGGTGCCGGGCACCACGATTCACCGCACCATCAAGCGTCCCTTTTCACTCGTACGCGACCGGGGACGATCGTGTGTACGCCGACACCGGGCGAGCGGATGCCAGAGGTTGTCTCAGTTGATGTGGTCCGACTTCGCTGTGCCGTCGGCTGCAACCGGACCGCTGGCGTGGCTAGGACTGACGGCGTGCGAAGAGGACCGCACCTGGAACGGTCTCGTCGGGGTCGATCAGCATTTGGGCCTCGACGGTGAACCCGGCATCGCGTAGCCAGGCCGCCACTTGGTCAGGCTGGCGGCGGTGAACGTGGACGTTCATCGGGTGACCGCCGTAGCCCTGCGTCTTCAGCCTCGACCCGTCGCCGACGTGAAAGCCGAGCAGCAGTGGTCCGCCGGGACGCAACACGCGCCGGAAGTGGCCGAAGACCGTGGGCACGGCTTCGTCCGGGACGTGAATCAACGACCAAAATGCGAGCAGGCCGGCGACTGAAGCATCGGCGAGGTCGAGGTCGGTCATCGAGCCCACCTCGAACCGCAGGCGGGGGTGGTCGCGCTGAGCCACGTCGATCATCACGGAAGAAAGGTCGATGCCGAAAGCGTCCACACCCAGCTCGTGCAGGTGAGCGGTGACGTGTCCAGGTCCGCAGCCCACGTCCGCCACCGGCCCACCGCCAGCGGCGTGCACCAGGTCGGCGAACAGCGCCAGAGCCGCCCGAAGATACGGCGCCCCGGCCAGAGCCTCGCGTAGTTGGTCGGCATAGCTGGCCGCGACCGTGTCGTAGGAGGTCCGGGTGTCTGCCAACCAGCGGTCCGCGTTCATGGCTCGACAGAGTAATGCAGTGATCAGGAGGACGAACCAGATCAACTGAGATCAACGACCCATCAGACCAGGTCACTTGAGACGGAGGCCAGATCCTTCGAGACGGGACAACGCTTCCGGCTGCTTCTCATGCAGGATCTTCAGGTGTCCTGTCTCACTGAACCTTGACCGATCTCACCGAACTCTGACCGGTCCCTACTGGTCAGCAGGCTGTTGAGGCTGTGGGGGCAAGGTCCTTGAGATGCTGGTCAAGGTGCAGCGAGAGGGGACCCAGACTGCCGTCGCGCGGGCGGAAAATGGTGACCAAAGCGGCGGTGCATGGCCTGCTGATGCGGCACCGTGGCGGCATGACGAAGAAGGGTGCCTTCATGCTCACCACAGCGGATCACTGGGTTGAGCTGGAAGCCGATCCGCTAGCCCGGTTCGACTTGGACCACGATGAGGCCGTCGAGGCGGCCGGGTACTACGAGTGGGGCAGGCTGTCGAAGAAGGACTTCACACCCCTGTGGTTGGAGATCTACCGCCGCAAAGAAGGTCTGGACTCTGTCCCTGAGTACATGGTGGTGATCTGTAACTCCGGCTTCTGGGACGTGGTCTACGCCGAGAGCACACCGGCGATGATGAACATGAAGGCTCGGTGGGCGCCTGCGATCCAGGCCGCTGCGGTGACCGAACTCCTGGGTGAGCTTGAGGACGACACGACCTACTCCACCTTCGCAAACTTGGTTCGGCAGGCCCTGTCCCGAAACTGATCCGGCTGCGCCTCGGGCAGAACAGCCTGCCGCAGAGGCCTCTGGGTAGATGGCCCGTCTCGTTTTGACCGGCGTCTCAACGAACCTTGACCGCCCCCGAGCGTCTACAGCCTGCTGACCAGTAGCGGGACCGGTCAGAGTTCGGTGAGATCGGTCAAGGTTCAGTGAGACAGGACATCAGCTGTCCTGTCCCAACTAGGAGTAGGCGGCGTCAGGTCGTGGCCTGGAGCGCTTCGTCTTGACTGGGACTGGCTGGCCTTGGACGTCCGCCTCATGTGTAGGCAGTTCGGCGTGTGGCACGCGTCGGAGAGTCACACAGAACAGAACTGGCCTCCGATGATGCCGGAGGCCAGTTCACTGTGGGGTCGTCGGCCGGGTGCCGGGTCGGCTCAGCTGATGGCGTTCAACATCGCTTCTTCGATGTGGTCGGCGGCGTTGCGGTGACCGCGGGCGTTGGGGTGTACGAAGGACAGCTGGTCAGGGGGTGTGATGATGCCCTCCACCCACTTGCCGGCGTCGCAGACACTGTGGTCCTGGGAGGAGTCGTAGAGGTCGACGAAGCTGGCGGCTTCCTGCGTGCCGGTCGACTTCTCGATGGTCTTGTTGAGGGGTTCTAGGACGTCCTGGCGCAGCCAGTCCAGGTCGCCCTTAGTGACCGAGCCGAACTGCGTCAGGTCGTTGTAGCGGCACTTGGATGTGTCCTTGGGGACGATGGTGGGGTAGCCGACGGTCAGGATCTTCGCGTGCGGGGCGCGTTCGTGGAGCACGGTGAGCATCCGGTCGTATTCCTTGCTCACCTTGTTCAGCCGGGCCGGGATGCCGGCGGCCAGGGCGTCCTTGCACGGGGTGCCCACGCCGCCGCTTCCCTGGCCCAGCTCCTGGCACTTGAGGAGGATGCCGGCGAAGCCGAGGGTGTTTCCGCCCACGCCGACGGTGATCACGTCGGTGTTGGCGCTCACCGCCGCGGACTGAGGCGGCACTGCGGGGAAGGGGTAGTCCGGGTCCTCGGAGATGGGCGGCAGGTGACGTCCGATCGGCTCCTGGGCTTCGTCGGTGACGTTCTCGATGGTGGCGGCGCCGCAGCTGACGTTGTGCAGGTCGAAGAGCGAGCCGAGGTCGCGGTCGATGACCTGGGGGTAGGACTGGTCGGTGCGCTCGCAGCCATCGCGGGGGTATTCGAAGACCTCGCCGGCGGCCGGGATGACCCCGGCGGTGTAGGAGTCACCCAGGGCGACCCACTGGCGGTCCGCCGCGGCGGCAGGTTGAGCCCCGGCGAACTGCGCGGGGACAAGAGTGCCTGCGGCGAGAGCTGCGGCCGAGCCGAGCAGGGCCAGACGAGTGCGGAAGCGTGCCACGAATCCTCCAGGGATACGACGTTGGCGGCGCTTTGACCATAAAGAGACCATCACTATACGCACTAGATCCAATACAGACAGCCATGATCGGGTTGAAGGGTGCGTCTCTGTGGGTGACTGGGGTTCAGTGTGTCGACCACTCGCCCCCTGCTGACGACCGTTCTGATGCGGTACGTGTGATGCCAGGGAAGGTTCTTGATCGACTGAAGGAGCCCGGCCGAACAGGGGTCCGCTCCGTGGCTGTCTTGTTCTCGATCACCTGCAAGCTCGTCGCCGGTCTCAGCAGGTGGAACGCAACCGCGGCTGCGTGCGCCTACGGTGGCACCGGCCGGGACATTCGTGCGACGCGGATGCGCCGCGCGTCATGATCTGACCGCACCTCAGAGCTTGCCTACAGATGACCGGGACGTCGCCGCATATGCCCACGGAAGTCCGGGACTGCCTACACATCACCTGGACAGGACATCAGTGTCCTGTCTCAACGAAGTTAGTCGTCCGCATGACGGTGACCTGCGTGGACTGAGTTGGATGAGACAGGCCGACGCGGTTGGTTGAGGCGAAAGGCCGGAGCCAACCCGTGAGGATTCGGAGGACATCTCAGTGGGGGGCCTCGCTCACGCGAGGCCTCACGACGGGATCAGACGGTGAGGACGAGCTTGCCCTGGAGGTGACCGCCGTCGAGCAGCCGGTGCGCGTCGGCGACGCGCTCGAACGGGAACGTCTCCTGCACGTGGACCCGGAGCCTGCCCTGTTCGACGAGTTCGACGAGCCCTCGCAGGGCGACCGGATCCTGGTCGACCGCGATGCCACTGAAGCGCATGCCGGCCGCCTCGTACTTGGCGATGAGCTCCGAATCCTCCTCGGCGACCGCCGTCACCAGGTGACCGCCCGGCCGGAGCACTACGAGCGACCGCTCGACGGTGTCGCCCCCGATCGTGTCGAGCACGACGTCGATATCGCGCACCGCTGCGGTGAAGTCGACCGCCGTGTAGTCGATCACCTCGTCGGCGCCGAACCCCTCGACGAACTTCCGCTTGCTCCCGCCCGCGGTCGCGATCACGTGCGCGCCGAGCGCCTTTGCGATCTGGACGGCGACGTGCCCGACCCCGCCACCACCGCCGTGGACCAGGACGCGGTCGCCCTCGCTCACGCCGCCGAGGTCGACGAGGCCCTGCCACGCCGTCAGCCCGACGATCGGCAGCGCCGCCGCCTCGACGTGCGAGAGCGACGCCGGCTTGCGTGCCAGGTGCACCGCCGGCGCCGACACTACCTCGGCGTACGCGCTCGCCGCCCGCGGGAACAGCGGCATCCCGAACACCTCGTCGCCGGGCCTGAACCGCCACGTCTGCGGCGCCTCCTCGACCACGCCGCTGATGTCCCAGCCGAGGATGAACGGCGGCCGGCCGAGCAGCGGGAACTCGCCGGCACGCAGGCGCGCCTCCAGCGGGTTCAGCCCGATCGCCTTGACGCGGACGAGAACCTCGGTCGGAAGGGGTTGGGGCTCGGGCGCGTCCACGATGGTGAGCACCTCGGGACCGCCGAGCGTCTGCTGGGTGATGACTCGCATGACTCTCCTGGCTTTGGAGGGGAGAAGAGAGCCCAGGCTAGGTTTCCGATAGGAACCAGCACGTACCTGTGGCGCAGGTACCTTGGGCGCCATGAGCGGTTTCGGTCCCGGTGATCCCTTTCTCGCCGACTGTCCGGCGCGTCTGGCGGTCGAACTGATCGCCGACAAGTGGACGGTGGTCGTGCTCTACGGTCTCAGCGAGGGCCCGGTACGCCATGGCGAGCTGATCGAGCTGATCGGCGGCATCTCCCGCAAGATGCTCACCCAGACGCTCCGACGGCTCCAGGCGCACGGACTCATCCGCCGCCACGCCTACGCCGAGGTGCCGCCCCGCGTCGAGTACGAGCTCACCCCGCTCGGGGCGACGCTGATCGATCCGATCCACATGCTGACCGAGTGGGCGAGGGCGAACGGCGACGCAGTGCTCGATGCGCTCGACGCCGCTCCCGACTCGGTCGCCCATTGCGACTGAGGCCCCAGCTAGGAACGGCCCCTCCAGATCCACCCGAGCCGGTACGGCCATCCAGCACCCTCAGCGCACTCAGCCGGGCGACTAGGTTCGCTGAGACAGACGCCCGAACGACTCGGTTCGTTGAGAAAACGACTCGATTGAGTGAGACGGGACAATCAGCCACACCCGCGCGCCTTGAGGCGCTTGCCGTGTTCTCGGGGGTGATAACTGAGAGGACCTCGATTCCGTCGACACGGCCACCGGCCGGGCCTGGTCAACCTGGCTCCCCGCGGGGCAGTGGGCAGAACTGAAGGAGACCTGTTCGCAGCGGAAGATCCCGCAGGTCCAAGGCCTTGCACAGTCCGTGTCGCTCTGGCTGGCCGAGAACGCCACTCCGCCTGCTCGCCGCTACACCCGCCGCATCATCGTCTGCAACCAGAAGGGCGGCGTCGGGAAGACCGCGGTCGCCGCCGGCGTCGCGGCGGCCTGCGCTGAAGGCAGCGACCTGAAGGTGCTCGTTGCCTCTCAGAAGATGACCCTGCTCGAGGATCTGGAAGCAGCAGACGTCGATCTCGATGACGTCCAGATCCAAGACCTGGACGAGGTCCACCCCGGTCTCGGACTGCGCGTCCTGCTTGTGGACTACGACCCTCAGGGACACCTGACCAGCCAACTTGGAATCCCGCAGATCCCAGCGAAACAGCCCAGTCTGGCCAAGTACATGGCAGGCACTGTCCAGCAGGGGTCCGCCAAGGACCTCATCGTCACTGTGGCTGACGACCGCTTCGGTGGCCGACTGGACGTGCTGCCCTCATGTGCCGATGCCTTCCTGCTCGACATCATGATCTCCACAGACCGCAACCGGCAGGCCACCCTTGAGCGGGTACTGAAGCCCCTCGAAGCCGAGTACGACGCCATCGTCATCGACTGCCCACCCAGCCTCGGAGTCGGGATGGACGCCGCCATCTATTACGGACGCCGGCGGCCGGACGAAGAACCCAACAACTCCGGCGTACTCGTCCCCGTGCAGGCGGAAGACTCCTCCGCCGACGCTTTCGAACTCCTCATCGAGCAGATCGACGACGGGCAGGCGGACTGGAACATCGAGGTCGACCACCTCGGCCTCGTCGTCAACCTGTACGACGCCCGCGACGGCTACGTCGTCACCTCATCACTCAACGCGTGGAGGGCTGTTGGAGAGCCACGCGTCATCGGCGTGATCGCACGGCTGAAGGACCAGAGGGAAGCCGTGCGTAACAAGAAGGCCTTGCTCTCCTACGCCCCCAACAGCCAGCAGGCCAAGGTCATCCGTCGGATCGTTCGGGAGTTCGTGTGAGTAACCGCCAGACTGCGGCCGACCGCGTCGGTGCACCGTCCTTTGGCGGGCGAAGTCGTCGGGGCCAGATGATCTCGGATGTGATGGGCGATCCCCTGCCCCCGGAGACGCCCAAGGTCCCCACTTCAGAGATCAGCTACAACCCGGACAACCCGCGCGATGAGATCGGGGATGTGTCGGAGCTCCGCGACAGCATGACCGAGGTCGGGCAGATCGTGGCCATCACCGTCGCCACGGTCGACGCCTACCTGGCTGACCGGCCCGAACGGCGCGACGATCTGGAGGAAGGCGCCAAGTACGTCGTCGTCGACGGCAACTGCCGCCTGAAAGCAGCGCGTGAGGCCGGACTGCCAGAGATAAAGGTGATCCTTGGCAACGAGTTCGCCTCTACGGATGAGTCCCTCCTTGAGGCCGCCTTCATCGCCAACGCCCAGCGCAAGGGCCTGACAGAGCTTGAGGAAGCTCAGGCGCTGAAGCGCCTCGTCGATCACTACGGCTCCCAGCACAAGGCAGCCAAGCGCCTGACGATGAGCCAGCCCCTGATCAGCCAGAAGTTGTCCCTCCTGGAACTCAGCCCAGAACTCCAGGCCGACCTGGCTACAGGGCAACGGCTCGTCTCCCACGTGCGGAACCTCTCGACGCTCCCACACGAGCAGCAGCGGGAAGAAGCAGACCGGCGGGCGCGGGTCGACGCAGAGAAGAAGCAACAGCGTGCTGCCGCGAAGAAGGCGGCGAAGGCCGCTCCGAAGGGTGATAACTCAGTTATCACCCCCGGCACCGAGCCGACGGAAGAAGCCATGGATCTGGCTGGTGATAACTCAGTTATCACCCCGGACACCGGCATGACGGGGCCGAGCCCCGTCATGCCTGACTCGGACACGATCCCTGAGCCGAGGACGGACCCGTCGGCCCAGGCCGTCCCGGACGGAAGCGCTAGCGAAGAGCGGGCGCTCCGGAAAGTTCCGTATGACGAGCCCGGGCCCTTGGCGATGCTCTTGGACGCGAAGGTGCAAAACAACGACCACTTCTTCGATCTGGTTCGGTTCCTGAACGAGAAGGCGATCCGACGGGACCCCGTCCGGTACGCCGAGATGGTGCGGTCGATCGAGCAGCTCGCGGCCGAAGCCAGCTGACAAGCTGCAGTGGCACTCGCTTTCCTCACAGCAGAGGAGGCGGGACATCCTCCATGCAGCGCCTACTCGCGGAAGCTGAGCGGCTCACTCGTCAGGGAGTGGGCCGCTCAGCTTCCTGTGGGACCTCCCGGCCAGGGACTGGTGACTCTGTTCGGGGGGAGCGGGCCAGGCTGGCGGTGAAGTGGGGCAAGAGTTGTGCGTGGGCACGGCGACAGCTCCAGGAAGCATGAAGCCACCGGCGGATGCCAGGGGTGGTGGTTGTCACCGCGCTTCTGCGGTGCCGCCGTGCGTCACGGAGCGGGCTGGTCATCATTGGACGCCGTGTCGCGCCAGGCCTTACGGACCCGTTGCCATGACCGGAGGACATCAGGCAACTGCTCCAGGATGCCTCGGACAGCGAACAGGAGAACGGAGATGACACCTGCGCCTGCAAGGAGCGTGAGTACTGCTGAGTTGCTCACCGGCCGACCTTTCTTGATGGTGGTCGAACCGGTAGGAGGCAGGCTCAGTTCGACCACGCTGTGCGTGGGCAGAACTGACTTCCCGCCGACACCAAGAACTCAGACCGGGATCAGCTCCCGGGGGCTTCTTACAGGGTGGTGCATGCAGGCCCACATGCCTGCGTGTTCGAATCCACTCCCCGGCCGCCCGTGTCGGAGGCGGGCACGGTTCTGTGGAAACCTTCCTGGCACCCCAGCACGGAGCCGGGCCGCCCAGGGCGCGGACAGACCGGGCGCTGAGCTCGGTCTGAGATTGCCCCGAAGCTAGCACAACTGCCCCTGGCTGGGCCTGAGTTCTCCTTCCGACTTGACAGATGCGGGTCGTGTCCGACTCAAGTGGCACGGCCGTCTCGAAGACGACCTCGTAGAAGTGGCGGCGTAGGTTTGTGTGGCTGGTCGCCGCGCAGCATTTGCATGGCCCCGATGGTGCCCGCCGGGCGGGCACGGCCTTGCCGCCGACGCCCGCCGTGCGGGATCGGCCGTGAAGTTCCGGTGAACTCTCCCGCCCCACGGGATCGCGCTTTTTCGCAGGTCAGAGCTGGTGTCCCCTGTGGGGATGATCAGTGTCGCGAAGGTTCAGAGGCGTAACGCGTGGCGGTACTACGTGCGGGGAGTCGCGTTCGGGGACGGCCGCCGTCCGGTCGGCCAGTCGCTGAAGGACGCCCAGGAGATGGCCGGCCTCCCGCCGGGGAGGTGGGTGGGGCGCGGCCTGGACGCGCTCGGGCTCATCGAGGGCGCGGAAGTGTCCGAGCGGCAGATGGAGCTGCTGTTCGGACAGGGCCGGCACCCGGACGCCGACCGCATCGAGCGGCACCTCCTGGACGACGGCGTCGACCCGGCCACGGCACGGCTGGCCACCGTGCTCGGGCAGCCGATCGAAGAGATCGAGGCCCGCAAGCAGACCCCGCTGCTCGCCCTCGACTTCACCTTCCGGCCGCAGGCGTCCCTGATCGTGCTGTGGGCGCTGGGAGACGACAGGACGCGCCGGATCATCGAGCGGGCGCACGACCGGGCCATCGCCAAGGTGCTGCGCTGGCTGGAGGATGAGGTCGCGGAGACCCGGTGGTCCTCGGGCCGCGGCCGCGCGAAGACGCCGGCCCTCGTGGTCGCGGCGTTCCGGCACTTCGACAACCGGGACGGCTTCCCGCTCCTGCACGACCACTGCCTGATCCTCAACCGCGTGCAGCGCTGGACGACAACGGCGAGCCGGTGTGGGGCGCGCTGGACACGACCCGGCTCTACCGGCATGTGGTGGCGGCCGGGACGCTCTACACCCTCGCGATGACGACCGAGGCGTGTGAGGAGCTGGGACTGGCGACGGTGCCCCGGGAGGTGACGCCGGGCCTGCGCCCCGTCATGGAGATAGCCGGTGTCGACTCGGAGCTCATCGACTGGTCCTCCACCCGCCGCCAGCGGATCGAGGACGTCCTGGAGGGCCTCACCTACAAGTACGCGCAGGAACACGGGCGGCTGCCCGGCGAGAAAGCCCGCCACGGCCTCGGGTGGCAGGCGGCGCAGGACACCCGCCCCGAGAAGAAGACCCCGCGCCCGTTGAAGCAGCTGCTCGCATGGTGGCGGGCGTCCGCGCTCCTGAAGTTCGGCAAGCAGATGATCGGCGGGCTTCTTCGACGCTGCCGCGCGGCGGGGGCGGCGATCCGGGCCCGGGTCGACCCGCACGTCGATGCCGTACTCGCCGCCGTCGACGTCGCCGCGGTCGTCTCCACCGTGCGCAGCAAATTCGCCCGCCGCCACGTCCTGGCCGAAGCCCGCCGGCACCTGCTGGAGACCCTGCGCGGCCAGGAGTTCACGCGCGGCCTGGACGACTACATCGCAGGCCGCGCCCTGTCCGACCACTCCCGCCAGACCACCGCTCCCCAGCCCGGCCGCCGGGCCCCGGCCACCGACCAGCTCTTCTATACCGCCGACTTCACCGAGCCCGATCGCTGGTGGATCGCCGGCGCCGACGGCAATCCGCCCCGCGAGTCGAGCCGGTACGAGCGGGCCCGGGTCGCCAGCCTCGCCGTGCAGAACGCGATCCGCGCCGCCCGTACCCCGCCCGCCGCCGCACGGGACGACGCCCCGGCCGCCGGGCACACGGAAGACCACCACGATCAGGCGTCAGACCCGCCGCACGCCGTCGACCAGCCAGGCCGGGATGCCGTGCTCACCCCAGCGCAGCGGGCCGCCGCCGTTCAGGCCCACCAGCAGGGCGCGATGCCCGAGGAGCACCTCGAGGGCCGTACGACCGACCCGGCGACGTGGCTGCGCACACCGGAGAACCTGGAACGGCTCGCCGCCTTCACCCGCACGGCCAATGCCCGCCGTCGCGCCTTCGAGGCCCGGCCGAAGCCCGAGCAGCCGGCCGACGTGGTCAAGCCCGCCGACCAGCAGCAGCACCACACGAACCGGCCTGACCACGGCAGGGGAGCGGGCCGTGAGCGGTGAGGGATGCAACCGGCCAGAGCATGGCCGATCTGCGACTTCACCCGCGAGCCTGCGGGAGCCGGAATGAGAATCGGGGCGTTGGCACCCCGTTCCCGCGGCCGCGCCCCGGCCGCCAGGCACCCGCATTGGAGCGCCACGTTGCCCTACGAGGCCCGCGATCTGAACCTGACCGATCCGACGAAGGGCTACCTGAACTTCGTCCTCTACACCGAGCCCCAGCGCGGCGCCGTCACGTCGTCGCTGAACGCAGTGCTGGACATCGAGGCGCAGCAGGCCGTGACACCACACTTCCAGGAGTGGCTGGGCAGGCTGGCGCGGTGCGAGCCGAACGCGCTGCACTGCACCCTCGTGGGGTCGAAGGAGATCCCGGGCCTGTTCCACCCGTGCGTCACGGAGGACCCCAACAGCCCGTTGGCAAGCAACGGCTCGGGCTGCATGTGCCGCCGGACCTTCTACGACCCCGAGTACGGGCTGCCCGTCGTCGGCCAGCACTTCAAACAACGACGCGAAGGCGGCACGGACCAGTGGAGCTACACGACGTACGCCCCGCTCGAACTGCGACCGGACGACGTCTTCAGCCGCTTCTACACCGGCCGCGGTCTGTTCTGGGCCCGGACGGACAAGGGCGTGCTCTCGCTCCTTCCGCAGAGGAACGGCCTGGGCTACGAGATCGGGTACAACGGCGGCGGCCCGCACGCCCTGGCCGCCTACCTCACCCAGGTCGCCACCACCGACGGGCAGCACACGACCGTCGGCGCCCAGTACGAGGACGCCCACCCGGCGATCCTCGCGTGGACGCAGAGCAAGGCGGCGGACCGTGGCACGAACGAGCTGTCGCTCAGCGACCTCCAGGCCATGATGGCGAGCTGACCGCCGACCGCTGACCCCGCTGGCGCCCACGGACCAGATGTCCGTGGGCGCCAGCGCATTCGCTTCCTCGAGGGCCCCGGAGCCCTCGTGCCCGTCTCACGGGACGACGGACGAAGTCGCTGGAGCGCCTGTCGGGACGCGGGCCGCGCGAGCGCCCCTGCGGGCGACGGAGACGGCGAAGGTGCAGGGGAGCGAACCCACCCAAGCACGGAGGCCCCGATGGTCTACCCGACCTTGCCGCACCTCTCGCCGGAGCAGCGCGAGCGCCTGGAGCAGCTCGCCGACGCGGCCCGGCTGCGCGCGGCGCTGTACCCGTCGCCGAAGCCGCCGCCCGTCCGGCGCCGCTCCCGCTCACGGCAGTACCCCGGTGGCCGGCCGAACCCGTGGCGCTCCGTGCGGGGCCGCCGCTGGGGATGAGTGGGCACGGTGGCTTCCACAGGGGGAGATCGTCAGGTTCGGGGGCCCGGTCCCCTCCACGGCCGGGGGCCGGCGCCCGGCCGCTGGCCGGTCGCGGACGACGGGAGGGCGAGCCTGATGGCGGGCAAGCCCTTCCTACGCCACCGAGGTCGCGCTCCCGGTGAAGGGCACCTGGAAGAACCCCGCGATCGGCAGCGCCCGCGCCGACGTCGTCCTGACCGCCCCGGAGGCCGGGGTGCCGCTGCTGTTCATCGAGGCCGACAACTGCACCGAGGAAGCCGTCCTCATCGCCCAGAAGTTCGACAAGTACGCCCGGTTCTTCCAGAGGCAGGAGAAGGACACCGACGGCATCGAGAAGCCGCTGTGGCGCACCCGCTGGTCCGCACCCGCCTGTGATGAGTACGAGCGGGTGCACCCGCCGGTCCTGCTCGTCTTCCACCAGGTCGGCCAGCGCTCCGCCAAGAGCCAGATGGCCCGGGTCGCCGACCTCACCCGCCACCACTGGCAGGGGCGGTGGCATCCCGAGGGCGGCTACCACTCCTACGACCGCTGCATCCCGATCGTGGCGACCACGCTGCAGGAGCTGCGCGCACACGGCCCGGTCGGGCCCGCCTTCTGGCGCTTCGGCCGGGACCACCGCCAGCCGCTGCTGGACGCGATCGGCAACGCCCGCCGGGACACCTACCTCGCCCACCGCCGTCAGGCCGCTCGGGAAGAGCAGCGGCGCCGTGAGGAGCGGGAGGCCGCGGAGCGGGAGGCGCGGCGGCCGGTGTGCAAGGACTGCGGGCAGAAGTTCACCGATGCCCGATGGGAGGCGATCGGCTACACCCGTGGCTGGGGCGAGCGCGAGTCGCATCCGCACCTATGCGAGGACTGCCAGGGCCGGGCCGTCGCAGCCGAGGCGCAGGCCGAAGCCGACGAACGCGAGCGTCAGGAGCAGGAGCGCCTGCGCCAGGAGGCAGAGGAACAGGCTGCCGCCGCGCAGAAGGCCGGCGGCTGGCTCTCCCGCTTCCGCACCTGACCCGGGCAAGCCGCGGCGACCGACCACGCGGGCAAGCCCAGGCGATGCTGGGCAAGCCCGCGTTGTCGGTGGCGGGTGCAACGCTTGGTCGGATGAACGGCGATGAGCAGCTGCTGAACGGCCGGGTCTACGGCGCGGAGCACGACGACCCCAACCCGGGCCCGCGTCCGCACCGGACGTACGCCGCACTGGTCGGCGGTCCGCTGGACGGGCTGCTGCTGGACATCACCGGGTGGCGGCCGGAGGAAGTCGACGACGGCGTGGCCCTGTCCACCGAGCTGTCACGGTGGCCCGGCGGCCGCGCCCTGTACGACCCGCGTTCCGGCGAGCCCCGCACCCCGGGCCCGGGTATCAGCTGCCGCTTCTACTACTTCGGCGACACACCCTGACTACGGCGCTTCACCACGGCACCGGGCTTCTCCCACCGGAACTCCGCGTCTGGCCTGAACGTCCTTGCCATCTCGTGAACTTGCCCTCCATTACCCCGGCGGCGCCCACACGTCAGGCCCGGAGCCCCGCCACTCCACCCAGTCCGCGCTCGCCACGTCCTCCGGATCGAGGTCTTGTGAGCCGGTCCGGTTCAGGAACTCGACGATGTCGTACAGCGTGTAGGCCATGCCCACGAACCGGCTGCCGACGCGGACGCGTCTGCCGCCGTCGTCGGCCGGCGGGTAGACGACGACCTGCGGGATCTCGGTCATGCTGCCAGGGTGCGACGCGCGCCGGGAGCGCGCATGCGGGACACCAGCACCGTCCGTAGTCTGATGGTGCTCGGGGCTATCACGGAGGTTTACCGATGCCCCGAACCATATGGTCAGGAGCCATCAGCTTTGGCCTGGTGACCGTGCCGATCAATGTGGTGAGCGCGACCGAGGACCACTCGATCCGTTTCCACCAGTACCACCTCGAGGACATGGGCCGGGTCCGCTACCGGAAGGTGTGCGAGCTGGAGGACCGCGAGGTCGACCAGTCCGAGATCGGCAAGGGGTACGAACTGACCCGGGACCGGCTCATCCCGATCACGGACGAGGAACTGAGCAACCTGCCGCTGCCGACGGCGAAGGCCATCGAGATCGACGCCTTCGTGCCGTTGGAGGACATCGACCCGATCCGCATGGGCGCCGGGTACTACCTGGCCGCCGGCGGGCAGGTCGCCGCCAAGCCGTACAAGCTCCTGGTCGAAGCGTTGCGCCGCTCTCGCCGGGTGGCCATCGCGAAGTATGCATGGAGCGGCCGGGAGAGGCTGGGCGTGCTCCGCGTACGCGGCGACGCCATGGTTCTTCAGGAATTGCTGTGGCCAGATGAAATTCGCGATCCCACCGAGCTGCTCCCCGCGCCGACGGAAGTGTCGGAGGAGGAGATCGAGGGCGCGCTCGCCCTGATGGACACCATGACGGTCGACGCCCTTGAGGGCGAGGAGTTCACCGACCGGTACACCGAGGCGCTCGGCCAGATCATCGAGGCTAAGCGGGAGGAGCAGCCGCTCCCCAAGGTGCCCGAACCGGAGCAACCGGCCCAGGTCCTCGACCTCATGGCCGCGCTGAACGCCTCCGTGCAGCAGGCCAAGGCGTCCCGGGGTGAGAAGACCGGTCCGGCCGAAGTGCACGAGCTGCCGAAGCCGAAGAAGAAGGCGCCCGCGAAAAAGCAGCCGGCCAAGAAGACCACGGCGAAGAAGACGACCGCCAAGAAGTCGACAGGCCGCCGCCCGCGCAGCGCCTGACTGCTCCGACGCTAGTCCAGGATGCCGAGTGCGGTGTCCGGCCGGCAGTGGGGGCATGCCGGCACCTCGCGCCGTAGCGCGTCGAGTACCTGCTGCCGGGTCGCCGGCCGGCACCGCCCGCTCGTGGCCGCCGTCCAGCAGCTGCCGGTGTGCACGGCGTCGACGTTGCTGCGGTTGAGCCCGTACTGGATCAGCCACTCCGGCTCCGGCGGCCGGCTCTGCTCGCCTTGCCGGCGCTCGCGCTCCCGCCGTTCCTCGTCGGCGATCCACCGGTCGATCAGGGCCAGCTGCCGCGCGGTCTGCTGCTCGACGACGCGGCGGGCGAACCGCAGCATGTCGAGGCGGGTCGGCGGGTGATCGTCGTGCACTTGGGTTTTCCTCTGCACTGCGCTGGCGTGTCTCGCCTTGCCCAGAAAATCGAACATGCGCTCTAATCTCAGTATGCACCGCGTAGACCACCTCACCGACACCCAGGAGCGCATCCTCCGCCACATCCGGCAAGCCATCGCCGACCGCGGGGAAGCACCAACCATGGCGGAGATCGGCGAGGCGGTCGGCATGCGTTCCCGGGCATCCGTGCACTACCAGCTGGCCGAGCTGGCAGCGAAGGGCGCCATCGTCCGCAACCCTCACCGCTGGCGCGGGATCCGGCTCAGGTGACGCGCGCCGGCCGCTACCACCTCCTGCTCGCCACCGGCGGCCGACCGGTACAGCACGGCTGGTGGCATGAGGAGAAAACCGGGCGTCGGAACTTCGACACGTGGGCCCGGGAGTACAGCAGCATGCCGGACCCACAGGTCACCCTCACCGACGAGGAGACCAGCGAGACGTTGGCAGAGTGGCCAGAGGCGGACTGACCCTGCCGCTCAGGGCGAGGCGGCCCGTCATCCTTCCTCGGGGTTCATTCGCACGTACAGGCCCTCACACTCACAGAACCACCCGTGGCCGTCCGCGAGGGTACGGGCTCCCTCGGTACGCATACGGGCACCCATGGGGAGCACGCACGACCGGACCACTTCTCGCTGCCGGTCCGTCCCGAAGTGGCTGGCCGCCAGTTCCACGCTCTCGGCCATGGCCGTGGCGGCATCGTCGACGGTCGCGAAATCGGCGCCCGCCATCCCGTCCACCTCCCACGCCCACGACATCCGCACGCCCACACCCCCAGCGTAGGCATGCCCCTTTCAGGCGGCGCGTTGACGACCTGGCCCGAGGAACCGTGAGCGTCTGCCATCCTGACGGAGATCAAGGAGGCGACGCCATGGCCCACCGCCCGTACCCGAGCCGCGACCGCGCACGGAAGCAGCTCGACCGGCGCTGCTTCGAAGTGGGCCCCGCCGTCCCGTCGCGACCGCTGACGCAGTTCGAGTGGCAACTCCTCGACGGCACGGTCACCATCGTGACGACCGTCGAGCCCATGACGGCAGCCCTGCACCAGATCGCGCCGCCGGCCGGCGAGTACCGTCTGTCGACACGCTGACCCACCGCCCTGGCTTAGAGGTCGCGCAGATAGGTGCTGTGGGGGCCTCGGCGGCCCCGCACGGCTGGGCGTGGACACCGTCCGCTTCGGCCGGATCGACACCCCACTCCTGGACTCGCGGCCGGGGCTGGACTCCGACGACGCGATCACCGCCGCCGGGGCGATCACTCCTTTCGGCCGCTTCGGCACCGCCGAGGAAGCCGCCGCCTCGGCCCTTTACAACGGAGCGTCCGTCTGCTGGCGTGCCGGGGTCGAGAAGGCGGCGAACGCAGCGTCCAGCAGGTTGCCGAGGTCCTCTTGGCCGTCGCTCGCACTCCATTGCCCGAGGACGATCCACAAGATTTCGAGCGCCGCCGCTACGCGTACGTTGGCGATGACCGATGACCCGTCGGTCGAGGAGGTTGTCTTCTGCAGTCGGGCGACGATCTCTGGTCGCCATTCAGCCTGCTTCTCGCGGAGGCGTGCGCACAGGGCTGGGGTCTGCTCGATGAGACCGAGGATCGTCACGAGTTCCTGGACGTCGCGCACGAGGAACCTCACGGCTGACTCCAGGGCGTTGCGCAGCCTGCTCCAGTCGTCCTGGTTGGCCCGCTCGGCATCGAGCGCGTCTGTGATGACGTCACCGACAGGGTCGAAGACGAACAGGACCACGTCTTCCTTGGTGCCGAAGTAGCGCAGGAAGGTGCTCCGCGACACTCCGGCGGCTTCGGAGAGGTCGGCGAAGGTGACCTGGTTGAAGCCGGTGAGGCAGAACCGGTTGAACGCGACGCGGGCCAGCTCTGCTCGCACCGCGTGGCGGCTGATCTCACGGGTACCGACTGGCGCTGCGCTCATGGGGACGAGTGTACTCCGACACACTCGTTTGCTTCTTCGGATACAGGTTTCTAGTCTGATACTCAGTGTCAGGCGCGATGCCGAGCTTCGCGACACTGCCCCCAGGCGGCGGCCCGGTCACGGGCCGTCTCTTACCGCGACATGGAGCCACCTCATGAGCTACGAAGACCTTCCCGCCCTGACCATCGACGTCTCGGACGGGGTCGCGACGGTGACAATCGATCACCCGCCGCTCAATCTGATGGACGGGGTCCTCCTGCCGTCACTCCGGGCATTCGTCGCGCGCGTGCGGGACGACGCCGACATCCGCGTCATCGTCTTCGAGAGCGCTGACCCGGAGTTCTTCGTCGCGCACGGTGACATGGCCTACCTCACCGACCCTGACGCGCTGCCTGCAGCCACTCGCGCTGCGATCGCGGCCGCACCGAACTCGACCATTCCCGAGGGCCTGAACATCCTCCAGGCGATGAGCGAGGAGGTCCGCTCGCTGCCGCAGGTCACCATCGGCAAGCTGGCGGGCTTCGCGCGCGGCGCGGGCAACGAGTTCTTCATGTACCTGGACATGCGATTCGCGGCGATCGGCAAGTCGGGGCAGGGGCAGCCGGAGTCCTTGATGGGGATCCTCCCTGGAGGCGGCGGCACGGTGAACATGACGCGCCTGGCAGGAAGGGCCCGCGCGCTGGAGCTCATCCTCGGCGCCGAGCTCGTGGGCGCGGAGCTCGCGGAACGGTATGGCCTGATCAACCGTGCCCTGCCCGCCGCAGAACTCGATTCCTTCGTCGACACCCTCGCCCGACGGATCGCCGGCCTCCGGCCGGAGGTGATCTCCATCACGAAGGCTGCGGTCGACGCGGTCGCGCCTCCGGTCCCTCATGCGGCGTATGCCGTTGAGAACGAGGGCCTGTTCGCGGCGTTCGGCGATGAGGTCACCGAGCTCGCCCACAAGCTGCTCGCCGCTGGTATCCAGACCCGCGAGGGCGAACGGGACCACGAGCGCATCGCCAACAGCATCTGAGTGCCCAAGCTCTCGCCATCCGTGCGCAGAGGCTCCGTGGGAAGAGTTCCTCAGCCATTGCCGGCAGGCGCGTTGTCGAGTGGTCAGGTCGACCACCCTGGTTCGCCGGGCCTGTCGGGAACACGACCGGCTGAAGCGCCGGAAACGGCGGGCAGGGGAGTGGATGGCGCAAGTAGCCGTAAGCTTGACAACGCTGTTCGGCCGCGCGGATAGGCGCGGTTGGGAAGGGTAGGTAGCCGAGCGGGCACAGGTCCCGTTGATCATGGAGTTGCTGACGCTCCGTGATCACCGAGGAGACCCGTGCCTGCGCTTCCGGCATGGCTGACCGAGCCGCTCTGGGACCAATTCGCGGTCCTGCTGCCCGAGCGGCCGGAATACCACCCGGACCATCCACTTGGCTGCCACCGCCGACGTATCAGCGACCGGATCATCTTCGACAAGATGCTGCAACTGCTGCGCTTCGGCTGTTCTTACGAGGCGATCGCCGACACAACCTGCTCGGCCACCACGATCCGCAGCCGCCGCGACGAATGGATACGACTGGGCGTCTTCGCCCGACTCAAGCAGATCGCGCTCGACGCCTACGACCGGATTGTCGGTCTCGTCCTCGACCAGATCGCCGTAGACGGCTCCATAACCAAAGCTCCAGGAGGCGGTGAGGTGGCCGGGCGTTCCCCGGTCGACCGCGGCAAACAGGGCCTGAAACGCTCGGGCATGACGGACGGATACGGCATTCCACTGGGTCGTGTTCTGGCCGGCGCCAACTGCCATGACTCCCCGCTGCTCGCCCCGACCCTGGACCGCCTGAACGACCTGGGTCCGTTGCCCGACGAGGTCACCGTCCACCTGGACGCCGGCTACGACTCGAACAAGACCCGCACGATGCTCGACGACCGCGGCCTGCGCGGCCGCATCGCGCACAAAGGCGAGAAGGCGCCCATCCAGGCCAGTCAGCGCTGGCACGTCGAACGCACCCATGCATGGCAGAACGCCTTCCGCCGGCTCGCCCGCTGCTACGAGCGGCGCGCCCCCGTCGTCAATGCATTCTTCGACCTCACCGACACGATCATCACCGTGCGCAGCCTGATCCGGCGAGCATGGATAACTCACCGCTGGGACGAACGCCCGA
Organism: Streptomyces sp. FXJ1.172; assembly: GCF_001636945.3. Classification (NCBI taxonomy): domain Bacteria; kingdom Bacillati; phylum Actinomycetota; class Actinomycetes; order Kitasatosporales; family Streptomycetaceae; genus Streptomyces; species Streptomyces sp. FXJ1.172. Next base: position 518,380 of record NZ_CP119134.1, read on the forward strand.
ACCGCCGACCATGACCGCACCCCTTTCCGCGCCACCTCTTATTCGGCGGGGTCCTCCGTGGCGTGCCGGACCGCCCGTTTCACGGCCTGCTCCAGCTCGTAGCGGTTCTCCCCGGACGCCTCAGCGTGTGCGGTGACGGCCCCCTGCGCGGCCTCGGACGCCTTGAGCCAGCGCGCCCACTGCAGGTTGTACTCCTGGCCGACCAGGCCCGCGAGCTTCGCGCGTTCTTCCTCGGCGGATCGTTCCAGCTTGATGTGTGTCCTGAACATGGAAGGAAGTTGGATGTAGGAGCAGTTTCCGGAAATGGTGCTGTGTGAGAGATGAAGGTTTTGTGGCCCTTCGAAGCCGCCCTGCGGGGGGAGGCTTCAAACTGCCTCATGCTGCGTTAGCTGAAGACTGTCGTGGTGAGCGATGAGGAAAAGGCGCCGTAGGAGGCGTCAGGTGGGGACCGGAAAGACGAACGCAAGTGAATCGCTGCTGACGTGTCGAAATGGAACCAGACGACATCAAAACCGGGGCGGATCATGAGTTCCGGGATGAGCCTGGCGGGTGCCTGTCTATTGGCCAGGTGGTGTCCGGCATGGAGGCGACGTGAGTCCGGTCTGCGGCTCTCGCATGGAACAGGAGAAGGCAGGCGCTGATACGCCCTGACGCAGGTCGGGGGAGAGGGAGTGCCCCAAGCGGCGGACACCGTAAGGGGTCGAGTACCGATGCGGCGCCTGCTGGCAGACCGGTCCGTAGTAGTGATGAAGCCCCTGTAATGGGGGTGGAGCGAAGGGGCCGGGTCGTTCGTGGCTGAGTTGATCACATCAACCGGGCGAGAGCCCGGGAGGAGTGCGATGGACCAGTTGAAGTCTCAGGTCAAGCCGTTTGATATTTCGAAGTGGGAAGTCAAGGAGGCATGGGAGGAAGTCAAGGCAAATAGGGGCGCATCCGGCGTGGATGGGCAGAGCATCGACGAATTCGAGAAGGACCTGAGGAGCAACCTCTACAAGGTCTGGAATCGCATGTCGTCGGGCTCATACTTTCCGCCACCGGTGCGCGCGGTGGAGATCCCCAAGCCGCATGGAGGTGGCACGAGAATGCTCGGCATTCCCACTGTCGCCGATCGTGTGGCTCAGACCGTGGTTTCCCGGCATCTAGTGAGAAGGGTGGAGACTGTTTTCCACCCGGACAGCTACGGATACCGGCCTGGACGGTCTGCCTTGGATGCGGTGGAAAGGTGCCGGGAGCGTTGCTGGAAGCGGGACTGGGTGGTGGAGTTCGACATCGCCAAGTTCTTCGACAGCGTGCCCTGGGACCTGCTGGTCAAGGCGGTGGAGGCTCACACTGATGCCGTATGGGTGAAGTTGTACGTGCGCCGGTGGCTCACCGCCCCGCTCGTCATGCCCGACGGCTCCCTGCTGGAACGGGACCGCGGGACCCCGCAAGGGGCCCCGGTGTCTCCCGTCCTGGCGAACCTGTTCCTGCACTACGCGTTCGACGCCTGGATGGCACGGGAGTTCCCGGGCATCTGGTTCGAGCGCTATGCGGACGACGCGGTACTGCACTGCGTCACCGAGCGCCAGGCCCGGCAGGTGCTGGCCTCGCTCAGGGACAGGTTGGTCGAGGTCGGGTTGCAGCTGCACCCGGACAAGACCCGGATCGTCTACTGCAAGGACTCGTACCGGCGCGGCTCCTATGAGCACACGTCGTTCACGTTCCTCGGGTACACGTTCCGGCCCAGGAAGAACCGGAATCGGCACGGCAAGCAGTTCCTGTCGTTCGAGCCGGCCATCAGCAGGCAGGCCCTGACCCGGATCGGTCGGGAAGTGCGTTCGTGGCAACTGCACATCCACACCGGAAGTTCCTTCACAGACCTCGCCCGCAGGATCAACCCTGTGGTCGGGGGCTGGATCAACTACTACGGACGATTCCGCCCGTGGGAGCTGATCGCCTTCCTGATGCGCATCAACGCCTACCTGGTGCGTTGGATCCGCCGGAAGTACAAACGGCTCGCAGGCTACCGCAAAGCGCTCGCGAAGCTCGGGGAGATCGCGCAGCGGTACCCACGCATGTTCGCGCATTGGCGCCTGACCGCTGTCGCCTGCTTGATCTGATGGTCAGAACGACAAGAGCCGTGTAACGGGAGACTTTTACGCACGGTTCCGTGAGAGCCGAGGGGTGAGATCCCCCTCGGCTACTCGATCAACTCATCGGGGACCTCTGTCACGGCCGGATCCTAGACGGCCTTCACGGCAGCCCGGCTCTCGGGGCCACCGGCCGATCGGGTACACCCGCCCCGACCTGGAGAGGCTGCCCATCCCGGGCCCTGTCGGCCCGCGTTCGGGGTGACCGTGTCTGGGCCGTGTGGGGTACGGTCGCGCCATGACGAGCCCGCGCCCGCCCCGTACGACCTGGGAGTACTGCCTGTCGGCCGCCGCAGAGCTGGTCGGGTGGCACCTGCCGCAGGACGACCAGGAGCCGCAGCCGGCCGCCCAGGAGACGGCGGTGCTCCTGGCGGCCGCGGTGCACGCGCTCGCGGCCGACGCCGGGGTGGGCGGCGGTGCTCCTGGCGGCCGCGGTGCACGCGCTCGCGGCCGACGCCGGGGTGGGCGGCGCGCAAATCGCCTCCCTGCCCCTGGCGGCTTCCGCCGGACAGGACAGCCTGCTCACCACGCTGGACACTCACCCGCTGTCTGCTCTTCAGGCCTGTCCCGCCGACGAACTGGGCGGCGGGGAGCGAGAGCAGCTGCTCGCCGCGTACGGCACTACGCAGTGGTCCGCGGTACAGGCAGCTGCGCGGACGGTTGTTGAGCACCATGTCCAGGACGCCGCCGGCCACGGCTGTCCGTACCCGTCCGTCAGCGACCGCGCGTTCGCGATGGCGGCCGCCCGCCGCGAGCAACTGCTCGACGACCTCGATGCAGTCGCGGTGGAGCCGTGGTGACATCGGCGCAGGACGTCGCGGAGCGCGTCGTCGCTGCTCGGGTGGGACAGTGCCGTATCACGCCGGACGGGGATGAGGCTCGTATCGTGCACGACGCGGAGGCCTGGTGGCTCGCCGTCTCCGTGGACATGGCCTCGGGCGCCGCCCTGGCTCGTGCCGGCACCATCCACGCAGACGGCACCCACCACACCCCCTACGCCACCAGCATGCCCGCCCCGGCCGAGGACACCGACGCCGTCGTCCTGGCGGTCACCGCCGCCCGCGAGGACCTGGACGGCACCGCGAGCTGGTATCGCGAGCGCCTCTGCGTCGGTGGCACCGTCTGGCTGTGCTTCGACGGTTGACTCAGCCGCCTCCCGCTGGAGTGCCAGCGCTGTCGGGCTCGTGCCGGCCACCGCCTGATCACCGATCTCGCAGCCGGCCTCGCGATCGTCCGGTGCGCGGCTGGACACGTCACCCGCGATCCTCGGGTGTCGCCTGAGGGGATCATCGAGGTCATCGACCGCCACGGACACAACGCCCCCGGCGACGTCGAAATGACCGGGTTCAGCACAAGGCAGCCCTGACACCTGTTGAAGGCCGAGTCGCCGACCGATGGCCCGCTGAAGTGCTGATGCCCTGGGGCGGGGGAGCGGTGTGCCGTATGCGGCCGGCGTGGCGCGGGCCGGTCGGCGAGCGTGCGGGAACGTCAACGACCCGCACGACTCTCCGTCACCACCGAATGTGCGACAGGGCCGTTCGTTTGATAGACCCCCCGAAGCACCAGTCACGCCAGCCCTTTGACCTGCCACTTCAAGTTGGCGGAGGCTCAAGGAGTACGGCACCGAACCACAGCGCGATGCGGTCACGTGCCGGATTCTGGCGACCGCTGTCCATCTGCTGCTTGATCAGCTCGACACGGCGGAAGGGGAGGTGCCCGGAGCATGACGGCGAAGCCGAGCGCGTGGTGTCCTCGGTCTGCGCCTGGCCGCCCCGTGGTCGGCCGGGGGCGCCCGTGTGGCTGCGGCTGGTGTCCGCGCCGGAGGACAAGGCGTCGGGGAAGTTGTGGGACGGCGCCCTCGACGCACGGCACGCCTTCGGCGATCTCAACGGGCACCGGCCCGCACTCCTGGCCGAACGCGTCACGTGAGGGGTGGCTGGGTCGCGGTGAGTATGTCGAGGCCGAGGGGGGTGCACCAGTGCCAGACCGTTTTGCCCTCCCGATGGGTGGTGATCAGTCTGGCTTCACGCAGGGTCCTGGTCTGCATGGAGGCGGCAGGTGCGGTGATGTCAAGTGCCCGGGCCAGGCCGGTGGTTGTGTGTTCCCGGGTGAGCAGGCGGAGCATCAGGGCGCGGGTGGTTCCCAGCAGTGCGGTGAGCGGGTCGGCGGTGGTAGGGGCGTCCTGGAGCGGCAGTGGGGTGACGGCCGGGTAGACCAGCAGTGCCGGACCGTCGCGTTGGACGGCGACCAGAGGAGGGGCGGTCCACAGCAGTGAGGGCAGTAGCACCGCCCCGACTCCGCCCAGCGCTATCTCGCGGTTGTGCGAGTGGGGGATTTCAAGGGTCATGCCGTTCCACCGGATGCCGGGGGACAGGCTGGTCAAGGTGGCCAGCAGCCCGTGTTGGGCCATGAAGCGGGTGCGCAAGGCAACTTCGGCGTGGAAGCCGCTTAGGATCCGGGGCCAGGCGTCGGCGAGGACATGGTGGTAGGCCGCGGTGATCGACTCTTCGAGGCTCTGCCAGGCCTGCTGGTCGTGGCCGGCGAGTCGGCGGATCCATTCGGTTCTCGCCACGCCCGCCCCGCAGACTCTCTGAAACTCCGCCAGTGCGAAGGCCGGTGAGGTGGAGCGGACCTTGTTCAGGCCGTCGGCGAGGCCCGTACTGACAGGGTCCAGGAAGAGCGGGCCGACGCCGGTGGGGGAGACCAGTTGCAGCATCGGCCGGGCCTGCGCCGGAAGGGTCTGCCGCAGACGGTGCCGCCATCGGCCGAACACGGCGTCGGCATCGCGGCGCTTGAGCGTCATCAGGGCCAGTGACAGCTCCATCAACGGTGCCGGATGCGTGGCGACACGGACGCGTAAGAGGTCTTCTGCCGTGAAGCGCACCCTCAGCACGCGCTCCTCCGTATCCGTTCCCAGACTTCAGCCACAGCTGAATGCATCGCATGTCCCCCCGGACGGCTTGGACGATGTGAGGCGCACCAATCAGTATCCGCCGCGGCGGATCGGGGAGGCAGGGCTGGATCAGCCACTCGCCGACCAGGGCCGCCGCGGTTGGATCGGTCGCCGGGCACACGACACCGGGGGTGCCCGGCGACCGCGCGGTCCACACCATCCCGGGACCAGTTCGGCGGACCCTCCGCTGGAACGGGACGACACACAAGGCGGAACATTGAGAAAGCAGATGCTCAGCAAAGCGAAGGCCGGGCTGGCCGCGGTCATGGCCGGCGGGCTGCTCACGCTCGGGGCCGGCATGGGAACGGCTCACGCCGCTCCCACCGGTGAGGCCTTCACGCAGCAGGCCAGAGCCGCACACCTGACGCAGGCTCAGACCAAGTCGCTGAGGTCGGAAGTCGACCGTTATCTGAAGGCGACCGGCGGAAGACAGGTCGCCCTCAACGAAATCGACCTGGGCGGCAAGGGGAAGGTGCTTGTCGCCATCCCCGGAGAAGCCCACCCACGGGACTTCGCCTCCGGCGCTGGCATGCGCCCCGCCTACGACCCCTGCCTCCAAGGGAGCCTTTACAACGGGTACTTCTGCGCTTACAGCCAGGCCGACTACCAGGGCTCCGAGCAGCAGATGTACTACTGCCAGAGCTACGCCATGAACTTCGGGCGGGGCGGGTCATGGATCAACAACCAGACCCAGGGCCGCCAGGCACGTATGTACGGCAAGTACGGCGACCTGCTCTACACCACCCCGGGCGCCTACAGCTCGGACTCCAACGGGGACTGGTACTACGTGTGGTCCGTCAGGCCCTGTTAGGACCGGCGGTGACCGCCGCCTCACCGCGGGCGGCGGTCACCGGTCACTTCACGCTCGTAGGAGGTGAGCTTGGCGGCGAGGCGTTCGGGGTCCATGGTGGCCCGGTCGACTTCCACGAATGCCCGCAGCATTGACCCGTTGTCGCCGTCGGCGGGACCGCGCCGGTAGTACAGGAGGGCGTCGGGGATGACGGCTTCGCCGTTCCCGAGCGGGTGGTGGACCTCGGGGATCCAGTCCAGCGGCCGGACAGCTTGCCGCGGCGGCGGGCGTCCTCGACAGCTCGCACGAGGGCGAGCGGTCCGGATCGTGGCAGGAGAACCACACCCCGGGTTGCGAGGCTGACCGTATGGACAGCGACGATGAGCAGCTGCTGCGCGGCCGGGTCCACGGCCACTATGCCGACGACCCTCACTCGGGCCCGCGCCCCGGCCGTGCCTACGCCGAACTGGTCGGCGGGCCGCTGGACGGGCTGCTGCTCGACATCACCGGCTGGACGCCGGACGCGAACACGGGCGTCTCCCTCCAGACCGAGGTCGGGTAGTTCGGACCCGGCGGGCGGGCGCTGTACGACCCGCGTCCGGGTAACCCGGCCTGCTGGGACTGGGGTGGCGACAGCCCCTGATGGCCCTCCACTCGGTCGGGTGAAGACACGGTACGGGCGGAACTTCCTTTGGGCGCCGGGGCGTAGTGCCGTGCATGGACCCGATCCACGACACGCACGTGAGCGAGCCGGGCCTGGTCGTCGTCGATGTCGCGGCCGCCGACGACGAAACCGCGCCGGCCGCCTCCGGTGAGGCCGCACCACAGTGACAACCCCGCTGGGACACCGGCCGCCTGCAGGCGAACTCCCGCACGGCCGGCAGGCGGCACGGCCGCACAGCTGCTGCGCAACGGATGGCGGCCCGCTCACACCGCAGCGGCCTCCCTCTCCTGTTGCCTGGCCTTCGCCTGAAATCATGTCAAGAGCCAACTAAAGTTAGACAAGTTGGACTTTTGCGCTTAGATCCACGCCCGCGTACGCGAGGGAGAACTTCACCCGCACGGCTCGCTGGCGACTCGCCAGTCACCCCTCGAGGACCGAAGCCGGCACATCGCAGACGCGCCCGATCCCGCCGCACTGCCGGTGCTGTCGCCCGAGCGGCCTTCGATCCCGTACCCGAGGTCTGCAACTGTCGGCGACGCGTGAATCAGCCGTCGCCGACAGTCCTCCAGGTGCTCGAGGGATGAGCGGTGCGGCAAGCCGGATCACTCCGCATGGAGATGCCTCACGAGCAGGGGCCGGCGAACCGAATCCGCAGTGAACTACCCCTAGCTGGGCGTGCAGGAGGGCAAGAGCGAGAAGCCAGAACTGGTCAGCAACCTTCAGCGTGGAGGGTGACTGTTCAGAGCCAGGGGGGAGTGGGTGAACCGTCCGGGTCGAGTCCGTATGGCCACCTGTTCTTGAGGAAGGGGTGAGGTTGGCCGGTGTTGGCGGCCTGCCGGTAGAGGGTTTCGGCGCTCTCCGAGTCCCCGGCTTCCTCCCGCATTCGCGCTAGGCTGGCCAGCCATTGGCCGTGGCCGGCGTCGGCGGCCTGGCGGGCCAGGGTTTCGGCGCCCTCCCGGTCCCCGGCCTTCTCCCGCATCCGCGCAAGGGAGGCCCGCCCGGCCGGTCTGGCCTTCAACCACGGTGTCACCGCGGCCCGCCGGTGCTGCGAGCACAGGGTCCGCGAACTGGCCGCCGCACTGCACGCGGCCTGTACGGACACCTCGCACCACTGGCCCACGCTATGCCGGCAACCCCGGCCTGACCCCAGCGCCGCCCTTGCCGTGGCAGATGTTGTCCGCGCGGACGCCCGCGGCGTCGAAGGTGAGGTCGAACTCCACCGGCTCGCCCGCGAGCAATCTCCCGTCCCCAGGACCCCGAACCGCTGACCGGTACGCCACGGCCTCCGGCCCTGCGCCGTCCTGCACGATGCGGCCCACACCCCGTTCAGGGTCGAACCACTTCACGACTCCCACAGGCACGTCATCACCCCGCATGGTGGCCGATGGATGATCGTCCAGCGTCCACTCGCGCGAGACAGACGGCAAAGGGCGCGGCCCCGGTCGCGCGAGGCGCGAACCCGGCGCTCGTGCCAGCCGTCACCCCTGCCGCCACCGGGCATGCGCATTCTCGGCGGCGGCAGGGATCACCCATGCATGCGTAAAGCACCACACACAAATATTTCCCCTGAAACGTCTAAATCATACCTATTCCGGCAGGTCAGCGGCCTGGGGTTCAGAAGCGGTCACTTACGCCACCGAGAACCGGTGGCTACTCTTGCAGTCATGTCTGTCACCACCATGACCCTGCGCATCCCCGATGATCTCGCCCCCTCGATCAGGGCAGCCGCTGCCGAGGCCGGCCTGAGTGTCAACGCGTACGTCGTGCGCGCCGCCCGCCGCTCCGCGACCCTCGACGCCGCGCAGCAGCTCGCCGCGCTCGGTCTCGGCGACGACTTGGCGGGCGAGGGCGACACCCTGTGAAGCGCGGTGAGATCTGGGCCCTCCCCGACGGCCGCAACGTCCTGATCATCAGTCTGACCGGGCTGGAAGAGTCGTACGGCGCTGTGCTCGTGATCGTGCTGCACGAGAGCGGCCGGTACCCCGATACGGCCATGTCGGTGGTGATCGGCGATCCGATCCCGTGCACCGCGGTCGCCGTCAACATCACGCAACTGCGGACCACCCGGTTCGAGGGGGCCAAGCTCCTCGGCCCCGTCGATGCTGCGGCCATAGCCCGGGTGGACCAGGCACTACGCGCCGTCCAAGATCTCTAGTGCCGTGACCGAAAACGATCACCGGGGTGTGAGCAGGGCGTCTACAGCGGTGGATGTCGCGCAGGCCAACTCAAGGTGAGGCCACGGCCTGTCAGTTCCCTGCTCTAGATGAATGAGTCCAAGGGGTGTCTCACGATCAGTGGTCGTAAGCGATCAGCGACCTTTTGACCGGCTGTTCGGTGTGGTCGTTGTGCCAGATCACCGCTGTGAGGGCGAAAATCCGGCACAGGATCCGCGCAACGACACCGGCCGGGCTCTTGCCGCCGTGTCGTTCCAGGTCGAGCTGGCCCTTGAAGGTCTGGTTGATCGACTCGATGACCTGCCGCAGCGACTTGAACAGGTGTGCTCCGACCCGCCCAGGCTCGCCCTTGCGGGCTGGTCGCAGCAGTACCAGGCGACGCTCGGTCAGGTCGTGTTCGAACTCGCGGCCGTAGTAGTTCTTGTCCCCGATGATCGTCTGGCCCGGGTGGCAGGCGACCACGTCCGGCGCGGTGTCAAGCATGTCGCGCAGCGTCTCGCGTTCGTCGGCTTTGGCTCCGGTGAGCGCGAACAGCACCGGCAGGCCGCCGAGCGTGCACACCAGGTGCAACCGCAGGCCCCAGAAGTACCGGGAGTGCGACGCGCAGTAGCCGTACTCGGCCCATCCGGCCAGGTCCGAGCGTTTGGCCGTCTCCCGGGAACAGCCGCAGCCGACCGGGGTGGAGTCGACCACCCACACGTCGTCACTCCACAGCAGGTGTCCTGCGCCAGCATCCTGATCATATGCGTGACCAGCTCGGATGCGTTGCGGAGCCGCTTGTTGTAGCCAGACTGCTGAGGCAGGTACGGGAAGAGGTGCCGGAAGTCCCGGCCGGCGCGCCGCAGCCACCGCCGCTCCGAGGTGTAGCCGAGCAGCGCCGACATCACCGCGACAGTGACCAGTTCGGCGTCACTGAGCGTGGGCGGGATCCCGACGGCCGGACGCCACGGTGCCAGATGCGGCGAAGCCTTCAACGTGTCGTCGATCCTGACATACAGTGCCGTTGCGAGGGTGTCCAAGTCTGTCATCACACACCGACATTGGACGCCCCCGCGCTACGTGCGCAGACCACCCCGTGGACCCATTCAGGGATCGAGAGCGGTCTGCACTGCGGTGACTATGCGGCGCGGTCATTTCGCAGGGCCTGGATGAGCCAGGGGTACACCGGAATCAGGTTCGGTACTACCTGCCAGCCGTTGACGATCCACACCAGCCGCCAGTACCGATCCACCCTGGAATCGTGTGCTTCTTCGAACTGCTGGGCCATCCAGTCCCGGAATTCCGTGTCCGGGGTGCGCGCGAACACCTCGGCGAAGCGGTGCACGAGGTCGTCGATGACGGGTACGACCCTGTTGCTGAGCGGGTCGATGCCCGACTCCATGGCGTCGGCCACCTTCTGACGGGTGAACTTCATCAGTTCCTCGCCCGCTTCGCTCTCGATGTCGAGCGGGCGCCCGGCGGCCTGCCACATGGCCATGCGGCGCATCCGGGCCCGGAAGTCTTCATCGCCGACCAGCCCGGCGAGCTCCACCCACGCGGCGATCTGCTCGCTGGACGGATCATCGGGAAGGTCGGGAGTGGCAGCGCGAACCATGGCCACCGCAGCCGGATCGGCATCCGCTGTGCCGAAGGTGCCGTCCATGAAATCGTCGATCAAACGTCGGCGTTCCTCGCCGGACAACTGCGTGAGCCTGTGCATGAGCTTGATCTCCTCGGGATCGGACCCGCGTCCGGCCACGACTCGCAGGACATTCCGACGCAGTTGCAGCACCCGGATCTGGACGTCCATGGCGTCGGCGTGCGCCGAGGCGACTTCCGCCACTGAGAGCTCGCGGTCCAGTACCCGTTGAATCGTGGCCAGGTCCATGCCCAGCTCGCGCAGTGTGCGCAGGAGTTCCAGACGAAGCAGTGCGTTGAGGTCGTAGAGCCGGTAACCGGCGGGACTTCGAGTGGTCGGCGCTACCACCCCCGAATCGGAGTAGAACCGGATCGTCCTCACAGACAAGCCAGTCCGCCGGGACAGCTCCCCGATCGAGTAGAGGGTCGTAACGTCCATGTCCCCAACTCTGCTGTCTCCAGTCACTGGAGACTCAAGGCTATTGCCCATCTGGGGCGCCGACCGAGACAGCCTCCGAGTTGCCGAGCACGCGTCACGTGGTTTCCGCTGACCGCCAGGACGACCGGCACGCCGTGCACTCGCGGGGCAGCAATGGCAGCGACGTGTGCCACCGTTCGCCGACGGTCTACGGCTACAAGCCCTTGGACTCATTCATCTAGAGGCTTGCCCGGGAACCGGCGACCCGGCTACGCCATGGCGGCCGCCGCGCTCAACGAGGACCAGGAGCCCGAGCCCGATGAGCCCCTGGGGTGGCAGCCGGTCTGGAAGCGGCCCCGGAAACCGAAGTCGAAGGCGGCGAAGAAGCAGGAGCTGCGCAAGCAGCGGCGGCGACTCCAGGACGCCGGACGGCGCCGCCTCGCCGCCTCGCAGTCGCGCCGGCCCCGCTCCCGGCAGAACCGGATCGGTAACGCGGCCGCGCGCCGCGATGCCCGCGCCCTGTCGCGGCTGCGGCACTCCAACGCCTGGCTGTGGTGACGATGCCGGGCATCGTCCACCGGGTGGAACCCGCGATGTTCTGCATCCGGCGGCGATGCCCGACATCGAGTGCGCTCACTCGGTGGATTCCATCCGGTGGGCTCCACACGTCAGGGTCGTGTGGCGTGCTCTCCATGATGGATATCGCGTTGATCACTGCCGGGCAGATGTACCGCTACCACCAGCGTCACGTTGTCGCCAGCGACGGCCGTCGACCGGCACGCACGCCACTCGCTAGGCCCAGGAGGAGGCCGGGGTCCAGGCTGGGCGTTGTATGGGGCGGGGCCTTGCCGTCCTCGATGAGCCTCCGGCGTGGGAGCCGGTCTGGAAGCGGCCCCGGAAGCCGAAGTCGAAGGCGGAGGAGAAGCGGGAGCTGCGCAAGCTGCGGCGGCGGCTCCAGGACGTCGGACGCCGCCGCCTCGCCGCCGGGCAGTCCCGCCGGCCCGCCCGATATCGCGGCCGTGGCCGAGCTGTGCAGTTCTGGTTCCAGGTAGGAAGACCACGGGCGGGGAGGGGCTCACAAGCTGCTCTCCGCGCTGCACCGGGGTGCGTACGCCGGGGCACAGGCGCACATTGGGCATCGGTCGGGTGCCAGGGGGTGTTGTCGCTGGCATGCCTGGTGGGCAGTGCCACCGGTTCACTTGATGGATGGGTTTGGCCGCCGCAGGCGCGGACGGGGATCTGTCGGCATTCAGCATGGGAGCAGGCACCCCGGCGTGCACGTTCGCTTCGTCCATGCACGCCGGAAAGGTTCTCTGTCCAGCGAGACGATGCAGGCCCTTACCGGTACAGGCGATACGGCACCTGCGGGGGCTGGCAGATCTACGACACCCGCCTGCAGCGGGCGGTCGGTAACAGTGAAGGGATGATGATGTCATGCGCAGATACATGACGTTATGCACGGTGCTTACGCTCGGAGGGAGCCTGCTATTGGGGGGGAAGGCGGCTGAGGCCACCACCGGGGCGACGCCTACCCGGACCATGGCGGTCCGGGTGGTGACTCCCCAGTCGGCTGTTCCCGACCTTGATGCTCCTGGGCCGGCCAAGCCTGTCGATTTTCCGCCGGACCAGCAGTGGCATGGCCCGGGGAAGGTCACGATCCGGGCTCCGCAGTACACCCGCATCACCCAGGTGGACTGGAGGTGCAGGGGGCTCGCCTGCCCGGCGGCTATTGCCGCCGACGGCTCGTCCGCCACTGTCGACATCCAGGGCGGCTACAGCTGGATCTGGCCGTGGACGGTCTACGTTGCCGCCAACACCGATGCGCCCCTGGCCGGCGGCCGGTTCAGCGGGAGCCTCACCGCGGAAGGCGTGACGGTGCCCCTGGACGTCAACATCACCCCGGGCACACCGGGCGCCTTTGGCGGGGTGACCGGCACCGTCCCTGGGGGAGGGGGTGTCCGAGTGCGGTTGATTGACCCGGCCTCGAATGCCGCGGCCGCAGGGTTCATGGTCAACGACATCATCACCTCCGTCGACGGACAGTCCGTCACCTCGTCAGGGGCCTTCAATGTCGCCCTCGCAAACAGGCGAGCCGGGAGCACCGTGCCGGTGGGCATCAGGCGCAACGGCACCCCCATGACCCTGCAGTACACGATCGACCAGTAGGCACCATCGGCCCACGGTCCGCCGGCCTCTGTGCGACCCGGAACCTGGCCGTGCAGCACTGCCCTGCGTCCGCCGTGTCCTCGCTGCCCAGGAAGCAGCCAGGAGACGGTGATGAGACCGGGCGTGGCATTGGCGGGGTTGGCCGCTGGCCGCCGGAGACTCCCAGGTGTTTCGCCCCGGCGCGGGATGTCGCCGAGCCGGGCAGTTTCACGTTCGGGCATGGGCGGAGCGACTGCCAGCCGCGGTTTGATGCTCTGCCGCCTCGCTCTCTGAGAACGACTCGGCAGTGGATCAGCCGGCCTCCACGTCCTGGTGGCCCCTTGGGGTTGTCTGAACACCTCAGTAGTGAACCTGCAGTTGAACGGCGAAGGGATGACAATGAGCACTGCTCAGACCGCAACCACGGGTGGTGAGGATTCTCAGCCTCCGATCCGCACGGTCGCGGGGACCGGGGCTGAAGGGTTCAAAGGGGACAATGGGCCTGTCGCTGCGGCTGAGTTGAACCGCCCGTACGGGATCGCGGTGGACAGCACCGGAACCCTCTACTTCTCCGACAGCGACAACCACCGGGTGCGGAAGGTCACCACCGACGGCAGAATCCGCACGGTCGCGGGGACTGGGGTCGTGGGGTTCAGCGGGGAGAACGTCTCCGCCACCTCGGCGCAGTTGAATGGCCCGCGCGGGGTGGCCGTGGACAGCGCCGGCGCCCTCTACATCGCTGATGCCGACAACCACCGGATCAGAAAGGTCACCCCCGATGGAAAGATCAGCACGGTTGCCGGCACGGGCACCGAAGGGTTCAGCGGTGACGGCGGCCTCGCCACCGCCGCGGAGTTGAGCTACCCGTACGGGATCGCCGTGGACAGCGCCGGCACCCTCTACTTCTCCGACAACAACAACCACCGGGTCCGGAAGGTCACCACCGACGGGAAGATCCACACGGTCGCGGGCACTGGGGTCGTAGGCTCGAAGGTGGACGGCGATGCAGCTCAGCTGAACGGCCCGTATGGCGTGGCGGTGGACAGCACGGACGCTGTCTACATCGCCGATTCCGAGAACCACCGGATCTTGAAGGTCACGCCCGATGGCGAGATCAGCAAGGTCGCCGGCACGGGCACCGCGGGCTTCGGCGGTGATGGTGGGCCAGCTGCCTCGGCGCAGCTCGACTTCCCACTGGGTGTGGTGGTGGACAGCGCCGGCGCCCTCTACATCTCCGACCACAACAACCACCGGGTCCGGAAGGTCACGGCGGACGGCAAGATCCACACGGTCGCCGGCACAGGCACCGAGGGGTTCGGCGGTGACGGCGGCCCGGCCACTTCGGCGCAGTTGAACTACCCGCTCGGGCTCGCAGTGGACTGTGTCGACGCCCTCTACATCGCCGACTATGTCAACAACAGGGTCCGGAAGATCGTCTCGGTAGCCGGGCTGCCCACCCCGGGCACGGTGGTCTGCTGGGCCAACGTCCGCAGCAGGCTGCGCATGGCGGTCGCGCGTGAGTCCACCAAGGACGGGGCCGAGATCCACCAGGCCCTCGCCGCCGCGAGGGACTGCCAGCGGTGGCGGCTGGTCGTGACGGGTGAGGATGGCGGGGAGGTCCTTTACCGGCTCGAGAACGTGCGCAGTGGCAGGGTGCTGGAGGTTGTCGGCGGGCAGGAGTGGGCGGGCGCGGTGGTCGCGCAGCGCGCCTACGCGGGTGATGAGGCGCGCCATCAGCAGTGGAGGCTGATCCCGGTGGGCTCGGTGAACGGCAGCCCTCGGGTGTACGAGATCGCCAACTGCCACAGCGGTCTGCTCCTGCAGGCCGACACCAACGCCCGTGCGGCGATCAGGCAGGACGGGGCGGAGGGCGACCACCGGGGCCGGCAGTGGCAGCTGCTTGCCGTGTGATGCGCGAAGGGGGTAGGGGCGGCTTCGCCCCTACCCCCTCACATGGCGCGGGTCGCTACTGGGAGTTAGACGGATTGTCCGGCTTGTTCGGCTTGTCCGCGGTCGCCTTGGGAGCATTGCCGGCCGCCGGTGCCTCGGGCTTCGCCGGCGTCTTCGGCATGCCGGAGTACTTGCCCTTGTCCGGCTTGTTCTGCAGGTCCTCGTTCTTCTTCAGGCCGGGGTCGTCCGCGATCGTCGTCTTGGACTGCGTCATGCCTTCGGACGCCGCCGTGGACACCGAGCCGAGGTCCTGGGCGTACCCCTGGGGGCTGGCTGCCGTCTGGGTTTGCTGGATGAAGGAGCTGAGGAAGCCCATGATGATGCGGGCTTCGGGCGACTGCTCCTGCACGGTCTTCGCGCGGGAGGTGGCTCCGTGGATCGCATCGGCGGACAGACTGGTGCTCTTGTCGTCGAACGCCCCCTCCGTGGCTTCTTCGAATTGGTCGGGGTCCGCGCCCGGCTGGGCCCGGGCGCCGTTGGTCACGGAGAAGAGCCCCGCACTGTGGCCGGCGAAGTCGAAGATCTTGTTGAACACCATGGTGGTCACCTCTGCTCGTCGTCATGGTGGTGCCGGCGCAGGGTCAGGGCTGTTTGTACTGCGTTCGGTCGCTGTCGGTCAGGCCCTGGCTGTCGAACATGGTGTGCAGGACGTCCAGGACGGAGATGACCTCGGCCAGTCCGTGCAGGTGGAAGCCGCCGGCGACCAGGTCGAGGATGCTGATGGGTCGGGCGACCGTCTGGGCGAGGCCGGGATAGGTGCCGGGCTGCGGGGGAGTGAGGACCGCCACGGGCGCGGCGTAGTGCACCGCGATGAACCCGGAGAAAGTCACCGGGATCTCGTAGGAGTAGTGCTTGTGGCAGCGCCGCTGGGTGACGAGGGTCTCCACGCGGCCGTCCGGGGGAACCTCGCCGGAGATCTGCGACTTCGACGCCCAGCTGGTGTGCAGCGAGCCGCTCACGGAGCCCTGGATGCCCAGCGCCAGCGAGGCGTTGAGCCCGGCGGTGCCGGTGGCGCTGCCCGTGGTGGTGAAGCCCACCGATTCCGTCACCGCGTTCGACATGGAGTTCGTCGCCGCGTTCCGTACCGCGTTCTCGGTGGTGTTCGCGTTGTCCGCTCCGACGTTGTCCTTGCTGTTCTTGCTGGTCTGCGTGTTCGCGTTCTTGTTCGCCACCTCGTTCTGGCACTGGGCCTGCATCTGCTGCTGCAGGTCCATCCGCAGCTGGTTCTGCAATTGCAGCTGCAGCTGTGCGCCGATGCTGCCGCCGAAGGTGAGCTTTGCATCCGCCTGGAGCGACCACTTGATGTCGTTGGACACGGTGAAATCGACCGAGTCGGTGAAGGTCATCTTCGACGTCTGGCTGCGGTTGACGTACGTGCGGGTGGAGCACATGTCGGGCGGGGGCGGGCCGATGTCGCAGCGCTCCTCGATCAGCGGCGCCCCGAGGTCCATGTATGCGATCCAGCCCAGCTTGAACGCGGTCAGAGAAGCAGGAAAGGTGCCGTAGCGCTGCTTGTTCACGGAGAACCCGATGGGCTTGTGCCGCACACCGTTGTTGTCCACGTAGACCAGGCTGGGGTGGTTCAGGAGGGAGGGCCAGTCGATGTTGAGTTCCTTCAGGTTCTTCAACGTCAGCGGCTGGCGCTTGGTCCGTCCCAGGTTGTACGCGGTGGAAGACATTGCCCATCCTCGACTGATGCGGCCGAATATCGCTCGATAAATGTGAACGGAATGTGCACGCGTTCCGGCAATCGAAGCTAGCACGGCCTGCAAATCCCTGGAAGACGTCACAGTCCAACACCCTCAATCGAGTGACGAAGAACCCTTTTCTCTCCTCAACTGCCTTTCAATAGCGCTAAGTTCGGGAAGTGTCGATCGCGTAGCCGGCACCTCGGACAATTCTTCCTGTGCTGCCGGTATTGAGTGTGGCCGTGAATAGCGGATGACGTTTCCGGCCGCGTATGTGCTTCGAAGTTTTCTGGTCGAACGTGTTGATGGTGCGGTAAACCCGTGGCCGTGACCGTGGTGATTTATCGGCCAGCCGCTGACTGCCCGACCCGTTGTTCCACAACCAGAACAGGTGAGGTTTCGCGATGTACACCCAAGAACGCACCACCATGTCGAATCTGGTGGTCGGCGGCCCGGTAGCAGTGAACAGCTACGACAACGCGATCGTGGCGGCGCTGGTGGAGAACCGGCCGGTCATGCTCGTCCACGCCTTCAACGGCGGCTACCTGCGGCCGGCCGAGCTCTCGGATTCGGTCCACGACAAGGGCATCGAGCTGGCCACCTCACTGGACGATGCCACCAAGGAGGCCAAGGGCCACCTGTGGTACATCACCCCCGCCGGCTTCTTCGGCCAGCGCCCCCTGTACTTCCTGGAGAGCGCCGCCGGCCAGGCCACACCCACCCCCACGCCCGCCGTCGCGGGCCAGGCCTCGCCCGCCCCGGCCGCACAGGCGCCGTCCGTACCCGTCGCGAGCCAGGCCGACCCCGGGCGCGGGGATGACGGCATCCCCAAGCCGCTGCGCCGGCGCGTCACCGTGCACCAGGACGCCCCCCAGAGCACGGCCGACACCGTCCAGGTGGGCCTGCCCGACAAGGTCGACGACGCGTGGCGCGGGAAGAACGGTGCACCCGAGGACACCCAGCTGTGGGTGGTCACGGTGACGCCGTGGGGCGGGATCACGTTCGTGCCGATCACCCACCCCGACACGATCCTCGGGTTCAAGGACCACGCGGTCGCGGCCGACAGCGAGGTGCGCGTCACCTACAACTGGGGCGGCGACTTCACGGGCACGGTCATCAACACCTTCTACCCGCGGCTGGCCAACGAGTGGAGCGTCCCCTACCACCACGTCTTCACGTGACCGCCGGCCACCGCCGCAGCCCGACCCCACGCCCGCACCGCCTGGAAGGGGCAGCACGATGCCCGTGCCCACGCAAGAGCTGAAGCTCCAGATCGTCAACGCCGCCACCGGACAAACCCTCGGCGTCAAGGACATGCCGGGCGCGGACGGGACACTCGTCGTCCGTGACGCCCCCGACGGCACTCCGGAGCAGTGGCACCTCACCCCCGTGCAGGCCGCACAAGGCACACCAGCGCAGGACGAGCAGGCGTACGTGATCCGTAACGCGGCCGACGGCAAGGTGTTCGACAACCCCGCCGCCGCAGACGGCAGCGTGCGCCAGTGGAAAGCCGCCAACAACAAGAAGGCCCAGCGGTGGCACCTCGTCCCCGTCGACGGCGAAGCCGGCTGCTACTTCATCGAGACCGTGACCGACGGCACCGTCCTGGACCTCGCCGACCCCGGCCCGGACAGCACCCCGGTCGTCCTGCGCGAGCACGACGAGAACGCCAAGAGCCAGCGCTGGCGCTTCGTCACCGCCGAGCCCGAACGCACCAGCGACCCCGTGCTGCGCTGGGCACCCCTGAGCCACTGGAACAGCCGCCAGTCCTGGCGGCTGACCCACTCGCCCGCACTGCGCCCGGCCCCCGGCGCCACACCCTGCTTCAGCGACCTGCTGCTGGTCCTCGAGGCGTTCGGGAGCGACCAGGACGCCGGCGGGTGGCACAGCGACAAAGCCAACCGGCCGCCCGACGGGCGAACCGCCTGGTGGGCCGGGCTCGGCGCGCGGTTCCTCGCCGACACCACCGGAGCAGGAGGCGCAGACATCGTCGGCCTCAAGCCCGCAAAGGGCGCAATGACGGCTGCCGGCCGCGGCGACGGCACCTTCGACGACGAACGCGTCCTGCACCCACCAGCGCCCTCCGCAAGCCCCGCAGACCTGTGGACCCTCGCGGACACGACCGGCGACGGCAAACCCAGCATCGTCATCCTCGCCGCCGACGGCCTCCACATCTTCCCCCAGGACGACGACGGGACATATCCGCCCGCGGGCGGCGCGCCGGCCATCCAGGCCTTCGGCCACGGCCCCCAGGCCGGCGGCTGGCTCGCCGACAAGCACCCCCGCTATCTCGTCGACACCACCGGCAACGGACGGCTCGACATCGTCGGCTTCCACGACGCCGGCCTGCGGGTCTCCCTCCAGGACGAAGACGGCACCTTCGCACCCCTGAGCGACGAACCCGCGCTCACAGCGTTCAGCCACGCACAGGACGCGGGCGGCTGGCTCGCCGACAAGCACCCCCGCTATCTCGTCGACACCACCGGCAACGGACGGCTCGACATCGTCGGCTTCCACGACGCCGGCCTGTGGGTCTCCCTCCAGGACGAGGACGGCACCTTCGCCGAACCCTTGTACATCCTGGACGACTTCGGAGTCGACCAGGGATGGACCACGGCTGAGGAGCACCCCCGGTTTCTGCTCGCGACCACCGCCGGCGGAGCCGTGGACATCGTCGGGTTCGGCCCCCAGGGTGTCGTCCTCGCCCGCGGACGCGGCGACGGCACCTTCGAGCCCGCGAAACTCGTCCTGAACGATTTCGGCCTTGCCCAGGGCTGGACGGGCAACAAGCACCTGCGGCTCCTGGCCGACGTCACCGGCGACGGCACCCCGGACATCATCGGCTTCGGCGACGAAGGCGTCTGGGTGTCGCACAACCGCGGCGACGGACTGTTCGACCAGGCCCAGCTGGTGTGCCGAGGCTTCGGCTACCACGACGACGCCGGCGCCTGGCGCGTCGACCGCCACCCCCGCTTCCTTGCCGACATCACCGGCGACGGACGCGCCGACATCGTCGGCTTCGGCGGACCCGGCGTATACGTGGCCCGCAACCTTTACCGCCGCTTCAGGACTCGATAACCAGCCAGGGCCCAACATTCCCGTCACAGGGACTCACCACTGGCCAGACGGAGCCGGCCATCCCCTTCGGGCCGCCGTGGTTTCCGCTTGTCAGCTGTACGCGCTTGGACGAACCGACCCAGCGCTGCCTTCCCCCGCCGCTCATGCCTACACGGAACCCACCGCCATGTCCGGGCAATCCAGGAGCAGCTCCAGCCTGCCCACAGGCCGGAGCTGCCGATGGCGTCAGGTCAGGTGGCCATCGCGCCTTGGCCCCGCCGGATACGCCCGAGGACATCCCGGTGGTAGGCCGCCAGACCCCCCTCGGTGATGGGCGCGGGGCTGCCGGTGAGGGTGTACCACTCGTCGGCGTCGGTGTACTGGACGGTGACGCACGCGCGGCGTCCGTCTTCGGTGAGGGTGGTGCGGACGGTGAGGTCGCCGGTGATGACGCCGGCCTCGTCGGTCATCGCTCCGCCCGGGCCGGCGGTGACGGTGCTGGTGTAGGAGTCGGTGTCCGGACTGGTGTTCATGCGGCGCAGGTGTCCAACATTTCGTCCAGCTTGTTCTTCTCCGGCTCGGTGATGTTCAACTCGTAGACGTACTTCACGTGGGTCCAGGCACGCGCGTACGTGCACCAGTAGGAGCGCAGCGGTGGTGCCCACTGGTCGGGCGACTGGTCGCCCTTCTGGCGGTTCGAGCTCGCCGACACGGCGATCAGTTGCGGGTTGGTGAGGTCGTTGGCGAACTGGCGGCGCTTGGCCGTGGTCCACTTATCTGCGCCGGAGCGCCAACCGTTGGCCAACGGGACGACGTGGTCGATGTCAACCTCGGTGGATGGCCTGGTGGAGACCTTCCCGTCGTAGGCGCTGTACCAGATGCCGGAGACGGCCCGGCACTGCTCGTCCTGGACGACGTCCTGGCCGTCGCGGGCGAGGACGACCTCGCGGGTGTCGCAGGTGCCGTACTGGGTGATCCAGTGGGGGAATTTCGAGCGCGAGTAGCCGGTCATCGGATGCGGGGCCGCGACAGTGAGTTCAGCGAGTTCCTTGCGGACGACGTCGGCCGGCGGCGGCTCGGGAAGATCCCGGCGCACGCCTGGGGCACCGTGGTGGGTGGCGGGCACTGCGGCTGCGGCCGCAGCCGCGGGAGCGGAGCTGACAGGGGTGAGCAGCGCGGCGACCGCCGTGGTGACCAGGGCAAGCTTCGCGTGGAACGGATGCATGGGCTCATCTCTCTCGATCGGCAATGAAGCTGATCAAGACAGGTAGCGGCCCTAACCCGCCGATGCGGGCGTACCAGCAGCGGCATCACCCGGATGGCGGGTGGGGGTTCACCGGAGAAACGAACCACCAACGACCCGCTCGAGGCGACCGCTCGCCTGCGGGGAGCGATGGCGTCACTCACTTCCCGCAGCGTGATTGCTGCACAGCGCCGCGCCGGCCTCATGCGCGTTGTGACACCGTCCCTGTCGACGGCGGTCTGCGGGTGCGGCTGACGACTGCCCGCGCGGTGCTGGGCGTCGGCGAGGACGCGGTGACGCTGTCCGCCGCCGGCACCGTGTACGAGTTCGCGCCTGAGGCGGAGGCGGTGCTGCGCCCGCTGGTCGACGGCCGGACCGTGGACCTGGCCACGCTCGCGGAGACGGCCAGCCTCGCTCTGGAGGACGTCGCCGCCCTGGTCCAGGAGCTCGTTGCCGGGCAGGCCGCGACGGTGGGGGAGCCTTCTGTGACGGCACAGCTCGCTCTGGGTACCTACCGGTGCCGGGCGATTCCGGAGGCGGCCGTCCGCGCGGCCGCCTCCGGCGCGCAGTGGGTCGACACCGCCCCCAACTACGCCACCGGCCAGGCGCAGGCCCTCCTGGCCCCGGTCCTGGCCGCCCACCCGTTGCTGAACGTCTCCACCAAGACGGGGTACTTCACCGCGGCCACCGGCACCGACGCCGTGAACGACGGTGTCCTCAATCAGGACCAGGCCGCCGCCGGGCACAGCCTCGCCCCCGACTACGTGCGCTGGCAGACCGGCCGCAACCGCGAGCAGCTCGGGCGCGACCGCCTGGACCTGGTCCTGCTGCACAACCCCGAGCGCGCCCACCCCGGCGACCGCCCCGCCCTGCACTACGCGATCCGGGACGCCTTCGCCGTCCTGGAGGAGGCCGTGGCGTCCGGGCACGTGGCGGGGTACGGCATCGCCACCTGGGCGGGCCTGGAGGAGGAGGCGTTCACGGTGGGGGAGCTGCTCGCCCTGGCCGCCGAAGCCGCCGGCGGACAACAGCACCACCTGGCCGCCATCCAGCTGCCGGTCAGCCTGGTGATGATGACGCCGATCGTGCAGGCCCTCCACGGCCGGGGCCCGCTCCCGGCCGCCGCCGGCGCGGGCCTGCGGGTGATGGCGTCGGCCCCGCTGCACGGCGGAGAGCTCCCCGGCATGGTCGACCAGGAGCTCGCCGACCTCATCCGGCCGGGCCTGACCCCCGCACAGGCGTGCGTCCTCGCCGTCGCGTCATGCACAGGAGTGACAAACGTCCTTCTCGCCGCCTCCGGTGCGCCACACTGGAAGGAGGCGGCCGACGCCGTCGCCCAACCCTCCCTGACCACCGCCAAGTTGCGGGAGATCACCGGTGTACTCGCCTCCCCCTGACCCGGACACCGAACAGCGCATGCGCGCCCACCACACGCACACCGCGAAGGCCCTGGACGTCCAGGTGGAGCCGGGCGCGGAGTTCTGGGGCTGGGCCGGGCGCACCCTGGGTGCCCCGGCCCGCACCGCTACGGGCGCGCCCGCCTGGCTGCGCCTGGTGTCGGCCCCGGCGGACAAGGCGTCGGGGAAGCTGTGGGACGGCGCCCTCGAGGCCCAGCACGCCTTCGGCGACCTCGACGGCCACCGGCCCGCCCTCCTGGCCGTCCACGATGCCGTCGACGACGGCATCGCCTACCGGGCGGAACTGTCGGTGCGCGTCGACGACCCAGTCCTGTCCGACGACCCGATCCTCCAGCACGAGGCCCAGCTGCCGGACTCCTGGTGGAACGACCTCGCCGGGACGCTGGAGAAAGTGGCGGCCGTCGACACCAGCCGCGTCGCCGTACGGCAGCAGTACATGGAGCGGGCCATCCCCGAGTTCGTAGGCATCCCGGCCCCGGCCGGCTCCTGCTGGACAACAGCCCATGCAGATGTGCACTGGGCGAACCTCACCGAACCGCTGCGCCTGCTGGACTGGGAAGGATGGGGCACGGCCCCGGAAGGGTTCGACGCCGCCACTCTCTACGCCTACTCGCTGCTCCAGCCGGACACTGCCGCCCGCGTCCGCGCCGCCTTCCCCGTGCTGGGCAGCCCGGCCAGCCTCGCCGCCGAAGCGACCGTGTGCGCCCAGTTGCTCCAGACCGTGGCCCGCGGAGACAACCTGATCCTCGAAGGACCGCTTCGGAACTGGGCTGAGGAACTCCGCCGCCGCTGAGCCCGCGTGGTCGCCCCGACCATGAGGCCGACCAGCCGGGTGCGCCCCCCGACCACGGTCCGAGTGGCGTGTCCGAAGTGACACGAAATTCGAACAAGCGATCTAATGCCGGTATGGACGTGACCGACTTCCCCGACGACCTGGTGCAGACGCAAGCCGCCTGGAACGCCACCTACAACGCGCTCGCCGCACCCCGCCCCCGCGACACCACCGCCCTGCGCCGCCGCCTGCTGCTCCTGTCCGTACGGCTGTGGTGGCACCCCTACTGGGAGACCGTCCCCTCGGTGCCGGCGGCACGCTCCGAGTTGCGCCACCTCGCCCGCGCCCACGGAGCCGTCCGGGCCGCGTGACCCATCGCCCCGGTCGACCAGGAGCACGAGGTTGCGCCAGCGGTTGCGCCTATCTGTTGCGCCTATCTGTTGCGCTGGATGTTGCGCCAATGGTTGCGCTAGGTGTTGCGCGGCCCGCAGGACCGTCCCCGTGTCCGCGCAGGTCGCCATGCGGTTTTGCCGTGGTCGGCCTGCTGACATCCCCGTTGCGGCTGCTCTGCCCATGTCCCTTGGCTGGAGTGAAGGAGGAAGGGACGGGCGGGATGGGCGGCGCGGCCGCGGCCGGGGATCGGGGCGCGCTCAGCCGGTTGCGCGTCGGCCGGGGCCGCCGCGCCTCGCCGCCGTCAGCCCGGCGGCGGAGCGGGGACGGAAGTCGTCGGCGCCCCGGTGCTGTCCTTCCGGTGCCGAGCCCCACAACAGGAAGAAAAGAGAAGTGGGTGGGTGGGACAGGCCCGGGACGGCGGGCGAGGGGAACGGGGCGCCGCTGGTGCTCCTCGCGCGCGACGGCGGAGCCGCGCGCGAAGCCGGGCAGACCAATTGCCCAGTCGTGGCCGCCAGGAAGAACAGCGGGCTTGCTGGCTTCTTGTCCGCGCCGGCTGAAACCGGAGGCGCCGAGGCCGCCCTGCGGACCACAATCCCTCTGGAACGCCAGCCCGCTCCCAGCAAGGAGGGCCGACATCAGCAAGCCGGTCTCACCTCAGAACATGAAGAACCTCGCCTTCATCAGGTTGCTGCACCGCCAGGGCATCGAGCAGTCGCTCCTTCCCGAGCCGCTTTCCTTCACCTCGGTGCTGACCTTCCACGACGCCGTGGAACTGTTCCTCATCGTCACCGCCGAACACCTGGGTGCCGTGCTGAAGGACCGAGACCCGTTCATCAAACGGTTCTTCGAGGGACTGCACCCGAGCAACTTTCCCGGCGGGGTGGACCTGCAGGGGCAGTACGGGATCAAGCGCCTGAACGACCTCCGCAACGGGTTCAAGCACACGGCCGGCTTCCCGGGCCCGAACGCCATCGCGGACGTGAAAGCCGACACCGCTCACTTCTTCCTGGAGAACACCCCCCGCGCCTTCGGCTTCACCTTCGACGACATCGACCTGGCCGAAGTCGTCCAGCACGACCAGACCCGCACGCACCTCAAGACGGCCGCACAGCTCAACTCGGAGGGCAGCTTCCTGGAGGCCATGGGCACCCTGGCGATGGCGTTCCAAGAGCTCATGAACGACCAGACCAAAGACAGGAACGCGCCCCGGGGACGGTCTGCTTACAGCTTCGGCGAGCCGATGCCGAGCAATCCGCTCAGAGAAGACCAGGTCCGAGCGACCCTCTACCAGCCGGATCATGCCTCGCGTAGAGGTGTGCCTGCGCGAGGCGCGGAATCGCTCGCCAGGGAGTACACGAGGACGCGCGAGGTCACCCGGGCTCTGCAGGAAGGCATGCGCCTTCTGGCGTTGGGCGTGGACTTCCACCAGTACCAGCGCTTCACCCGACTCACCCCGGAGGTGGTCCGCTACATCAATTCGACGACACCCAGCTTCTCTGCAGAGCCCGGATACGCCCCAAGCCAGGAAGAATTCGACTTCTGCCGCCAGTTCGTCATCACCGTGGCACTCCGCATCACCGAGATCAACGCACGGGTTGTCCCGCCGTCTTGGACGTGACTGGGGCGGCCGGGAGGGCGCCATACCCGTCGGCACTGAACCGCGGTGCTTTTCGAGACCTGACCGGTCCCGGGACCCAGCCGTGCCGGACAGCCCGTTCCGCAACGCCAACGCCCCTCGGCTGGCGTTCGGACGGCCCATCATCGTGGAATGGGAGAGTAGATGGACGTGGCGAGTCTTCGGGCACTGATCGACGAGACGGTCGTCGCTCGCTATCAGGTCTTCGGGCACAAGGACATTCCCGGCCTGTGCGCGAGCCTCAGCATGCCCGCGCCTCCGCCCAAGGTGGACCCTCACACCCATCGCGAGATCTCCAAGCACGAGCGCCTGGCTGCCAGCCTGGACACATGCCGTGATGAAGAGCTGCCGGTGATTGCGCGTGCGGTTCTGGCTAGCCAGCCCGTCACCGCGGATCAGCGCAATGCCCTGCAGGACGCGCTGTGGCAGGGCAGTGACTGCGTAGAGGTTCCCGGCAGGACCAGACGTGAACTCGCAGCCTCATTGTCCCTCGAGCACTACGTCCGTCACGCGGATCGGTTTCTCACGATGCTCGACTCTCTGTGGGTCTTGGACAACGATCCGATGACCGCTTGGAACGGTGGCGCCAAGACCCTTCGCGCACAGATCACCCAGTATGTGATCAACAACGATGACTGGGACGCCGTGTCCCTCTTCGAGCAGCTGGGTTGCTTCCAGGCACCGCATCCGCGCTTCGCCCGCTTCCTGGAGGCGCTGGCAGCACCCTCAACAATCCCTGACGAGCCTGCGCAACGGCAGTTTGTCGAGGTAGCCAACGTGCACCTGCAGCGCGTCGGCGCTCGACTGCAAGAAGCCGGTGAAGAGGACGGCTATCCGTTCTTCGAACTGATCAGAGCCGGTGAGCCACCCTCGCGCCGACCGCGGCAGGTCATTTTCGCCACCCTCACCAAACCTGACATCAGGGTCAGCAGCGTGTTGGACGGCGACCTAGAGGTCATCGAACAGGTCGAGCGGGCCGACCAGGTCCTCGTCTACGACCGCGTCATCGGCAACGACGGTCTCCGCTGGCGAGACCTCCTGAACTGGTGGCAGGAAAAACGCGGCATCACGGACACCTCGCAGGCCCGCTCGTCGCTATTCGAACGCATGCGGGCCAGCTTGCCCAAGGAATCAACCGGCCAGGACAACCTGTACTGGCTGTACTACAACATCTACCAGCACGAGCCCGACGATCTGCCCGCCCTGCTGCCCGAGGTATGGCTGCACTGGGACCACCAGACGATCAACCAGCGCCGTGAACGCGCCCAGCAGCACATCCGCATGGACTTCCTGCTGCTCATGCCGGGCCTCAGACGCGTAGTCCTTGAGGTCGACGGAAGCCAGCACTACACAGACAACCAGGGCAAGGTGCCCAGTCCCAGCAAGTACGCCGCCACTATGGCGGGGGATCGTGAGCTGAAGTTCCTGGGCTACCAGGTCTACCGCTTCGGCCATAGCGAACTGGAGGACAGAGAGAGCGCGCGTCCCCTGGTCGCTGACTTCTTCAGCAGGCTGCTGAAGCCGGTGTGACGTCAGCCGGGCCACCGGCGGGATCACCACCGTGAAGCCGCACGTGCCAGCGAACCCGCCGGGCACCACGCTGATTCGGTCGTGGTCGGGAGGTCGACATCCCCTCTACGCCCCCGAATCCACGCCCCACAGCAGGAAGAAGAAGAGAAGTGGGTGGGTGGGACAGGTCCCGGGCGGCGGGCGAGGGGATCGGGGCGCCGCTGGTGCTCCTCGCGCGACGGCGGGGCCACGCGTGCCGCCGGACGGACAAGCCGCCCGGCCGGGCCGTGTCGTCCTGGTGAAGAAGGCCGCAGCCCTGGCCGTGCAGCGGGACGACGGGTGCGTCACATGAAGTCGGGGTCGGGTTCCCAGTCCGGGTCCAGCTCTTCGTCATCGCGTAGCGACTGGGCTTTCATGTTCGCGAGGTCGAGTTCCGGTCCGGTCAGCGCGAGCTCGCAGACCCGACATCCGAAGTAGCGGGGGAAGAACCAGATGTCTCCGTAGTCGCCGCTCTTGTCCCGTCCGCTGATGAAGGCAGGACTTTCGCATGCCGGACACTGCGCGGGAATGTGGAGAAGCCATCGGCTGGGCAGAGGCGCTGCCGACAGACTGGCGACCAGGGCCGTCTTCTCGCTGTCGGACATCCTCTCTGTCTTCTTCGCGAAGGTCGCCTGCGCCCGCCGGACCTTCGCCGCGTAGCGCAATTTCAGCTCGGACGTCGTCTTCTCTACGAGGTCCTTGCACACGTCGTAATGGTTCTCCCAGAACCAATCCGGCTCCTTCGCCAGATTGGGCAGCAGGGAATCGATGTACGCCACACCAGCTGCCAGCAGGTCCCTGCACTCGTCAGACGGCCGTCCCCACCCCATGTGAGTGATGCCGTTGCGGGCATCCCTCAACGCCGCGAGCTGCGCTGGCACCTGCGCCTTGCCCACCTGCGCGAGTCTCGTCACGGCCTCCGCGCCGCCGATGGTCCTCAGCCCGGCGCGCCCCGTCTCCACCTTGTTCTCCTGGCCGCCCAGTACCAGCAGGTCCTGTACAGAAGGCTTGGGGGTAGCCAGCAACGTGAGAGTGACGGATGCCAGACACGCCTTGGCCAGGTGCTCGACAGCCACAGCCATGTGGTGGACTGCGAAGTCCTGGTCAGCAGGCTCTTCGAGGTAGGCGTCGATAGCTGTCCGAGCCCATCGTTGTGCAGAACTCACCAGCTCGTCACGGATCTCATCCTGGTTCATCGAAGAACCGTAAGCGGAGATCTGTGTCCATCGCATCGGACCGTCGGTCCGCCTGAACCGTCGGCCGGTGCCACGGGACCACGGCCACCGGCTAGTCTCCACCGCATGGCACACACCCACTGGGCAGTTGAGTACCCGGTCGACCCGTCCGCTTCCCCCACCCCCGTGGGAGGCAAGCTGCTCATAAGCCTTGAGGCCGCTCTCGCCGATGCCCCTCTCGATGAATGGGCGTACGAAGTGGCCGGCGAACCGGTCGAGGGCTACCAGGAGTTCCGGAAGCGCCTCGACGCGGCGGCAAGCATCAGCGAGGGTGAGTTCGTCGCGCGCGCCAACGGTATCGTCGTGCGGTCGTCCTGACCTGCCCAGTACGGACAGCGACGGCCCCGGGCTTCCTCGCCTGGGGACGCCGCTCGTATTTCGTCTCCCGGACCGTTCTTGCTGGCCGGGACCCGCCCTGGGATCTTCTATCGCGGTCGTCGTAGGAGTTCACGCAGCCTTTGGAGTACGCCGATCCAGGCTTCGGCGAGTGTCTCAAAGTCGCTGGCGAGCTTTGCGCCCATCACGCACACGACGCTGATGAAGCCGATCACCGCGAGCACCCACAGGGTGGGACCTTCCACTGACTTTCCCTTCGAGAGCGGCGGCTGCCGCCTCTTGGGAAAGGGTCAGGCGGCGAGCACGCAGGAGTTGGAGGAGAACGGCAACGTGGCCGGTCCTCCAGGTGCTCGGGGGACACGCGGCGCCGCGAGCCGGATCACGCCGCATGGAGATGACTGACAGGTAGGTGCTGGCGACAGAAAGCCGCCGTGAACCAGCCCTAGCTGCGCGTGCAGGAGGTCAAGAGCGAGAAGCCAGAACTGCTCAGCAGCCTTAGCACCACGGTCCAGGTCATCGAATGGCGGCAGGTCTGCCGCCGCCCGAATGGGCGTCGAGCCGACAGCCTGCGTTGTGATTGACGGAAGCTGAGTTGCTTCCTCCGCCGACCTGAGCAGAGATCGCGCGAACTCGATGGAGTCCTGCTGTTCCTGAGCTTGGTGCAGGACCTGCCTATGGTCATCGGCGGCGAGAACGGTGCGCAGGACCGAGCCGGCTGACGTGGTCTTGCCGGACTGCACGTACTGCTCAACCCGGACCACGCCACACGCCAACGCGAGCGCGTCAAGCATGGCTGCCATGCCGCTGGCGTTCGATCCGATCAGCACCCCAGTGGTCGCTTTGATACGGAACGATGCAGCATGCCGGAACCGCTCAGGGCGCAGTTGCACGGCGACTGCATCGGACATGGCCCGCAGTCTAGGCGGCCACGCTGGCTGGCCAAGCAGGATTCGCAACTGGGGAGAAACTGGAGACCTCTACTTGACGCAATGGAGGGGCTGGTCGCCCTCTCGGAGACGTCAGGAGTGCGCAGGATCCGGCAAAGGGGCCAGCCACGCGCAGTGCCAGCTGGCCCCCTCAACGTCCGGTTCTACGCCCATGCGACGCCTAGCTCAACGAGCGCTGCCCGCTGCTCCTCGGTGAGTTTGTCGCGCCGCGATTTGGTGTTCGAGACCCATACGCCCAGTTTCACGACTACCGGCTCCGTCTCGCCGTCGACTGCGATTTCTTCGCTGTGGCCGCGTGGCACCGGCCGCTGACCTTCCCGCTCCACCCACTGCGCGAGGGCTGCCAGGCCGCGCTGGAACGCCTGCTGCGCCTTGGTCGGGTCCTTCGCCGCACACCCGGCTGCCGGGGCGGGAGAGGGCTCCTCCAGTGGCTTGATGCCCAGCACGGTCAGCCGCTGCTGCTGTTCGGGTTGGAGCCGTGCCCAGGTGCCGGGCTGCTTCTGCTGCTGGAGCCATTTGCCGATGTCGTCGCCGTCCATGAGTACGCCGGGGGCGATGTCGGGCAGGTGGCCGTCGGCGTCGACGAGGTCGGCGAGGACGCGGTAGTGGCGTTGCCAGTCTAGTGGCCAGGGGCAGTCCCAGTCTGGGTCGATCTCCGTCAGCTGCGCCGCGCGTATGGCGGCCCGCTCGGGGTCCTTGCCCAGGCCGTTCTTCGCGCCTTTGCGGCGGAGGTTGGCCATGTGTTGCCCGATGGGCACCATCGCCTTGCCCTCGCCCCACACCGCGTCCTGACGGGACGCGAGGTGTCCGGTCGCCCGCCGGTAGGACCGGAGCGCGGCGAGCTTGGCCTCCCACGCTCGCTTCCTCGCCCGGCTCCCAGACCATTCCGGCTTCCGGCGCGTCCAGGAGGACCTTGCGCCTGTGACGGAGCCCTGATTTTCAGGGGCTTGGTCGTTTGGGACTGGTGCCCCGTCTTTGGGGGTGGGACTGGGGACGGTTGGAGCGGCTGCGTTCGGGCGTGATGGGCGTGGCCTGGTTGCGTGTTCGGTTTGCTTGTTCGGGTGGTTGGGCTGCGGTCCTGTAGTTGGGTGGGAATGATCTCGGTTTTCCTGGAGGCGTACTGGTGCGTCCAATGGCAACTGCGCCATCTGGGCTACAGTCCCGCATGGGCATTGCAGACACATCCATCGCGGCCGCTTCAGCCGCGTTCAGCGGACTCGCTGCATTCGGCGCTTGGAAGGCTTCACGTCAGGCGAACGGCACCGCGGCATCTGTCGCTCAGATCGAACGGGACCGCTGGCACAACGCGCTGACTCCACAGCTTCGGCTGAAACTTGAGCAGTCAGATGGGCTGCTCTACGTCCGCTTCGATGGTCCGGCCCAGCTGGGCCGACTGAGCATACGACTCATCATTCGCGACGACTTCGACCGTACTGGGGTACCCGGACTCGCTGGCGGTCCGACGCCGGACGAGATCGCACAGGTCGTCTGGGGCCCCTACCGGTTCCGGCCCGGAGTCGACGGCGCCGACCAACTCGGTCGGACCGTCACGCCGTTCCCGCTGGAAGCAGGTGACCGTACTCGGCTCGCACTTGACCCTTCCGTAAAGCCGGCCTGGTACGAAGGCACTGATGGTGAGCAACGCTGGCGGCGGCAGTACCAGAACGCGACGATCAGGCTGTGGGCCGACTGCGAAGTCGAAGGGCACAAGCCTTGGCGGCTCAGCTTCGGTGTCACTCAGGATGGCCGGTGGGCGCAGACCGGCCGCACCGTCGGCAGCTGAGGCCGTACGAGGCGAGTCAATCCCGCGGCTGCCTGGGCGGTGATGCTGCTGGTCAGTGGCGTGTGTGGGTGAGGAAGACGCGGAGTGGGTCGTTCGCGTTGGGGTCAGGCGGGCGAGGCCGGTAGGCGGCGATGAGGCTGAGGGCGTCGTCGCGATGTGGCCGGTTCGGCAGGGTGGCGAGTGCGCGGGCGAGGGCAACGGTTTCCGGATAGATCACCAGGTCGCGGGTCAGGAGTGCGGGGGAGGCGCTGCCTGTGGTGGTCAGGTGGGGGTTGGTCGCACAGAGCTGGTTGAGGCGGGGGTGCCAGCGGTGGGTGAAGTGTTGCTGGTGGTCGTACCAGCGGGTGGTGATGGCGCGTGCTGTGGTCCAGGCGGTGGCGGCGCGGGGGTGCCGTAGCAGGTGCTGGTGGGTGTGGTGCGCGGCGGCGAGTTCGGGCACGCCTTGGGTGTGGACGGTGGTGGTGAGTCGTGGGTCGGAGGCGGCTTGGTGGTGGCGTGGGCACATCAGCCGGTGCGGCGGCCGATGAACCCAGGCGGTGTCGGTGGTGCCGTGACTGCGGTGGCGGATGCACAGAGTGCAGGCGCGGACGGGCTGCTGCCCGGCCTCCATCCGCTTCCAGGTCGCGGCCGCCTGGGTGTCGTGGGCGTTGCCCAGCAGGGCGAGGTGGGGTAGGGCGCGCCTGAGGTGGGGCAGCGGGATGCGGGCCAGGGCGGCGAGATGCCGGGCCGCGGTGTGATTGAGGTGGAGTTCGGCTGCCGGCAGGGCGCCGTGACCGTGGAGGGTGACGCCGACGCCGTCGAGGAGCTGGGGAGGCGTCAGCTGATAGGCGCTGGCAAGCCGTTGCACGTATGAGGCGGTCGCTTCGCCGGTCAGCGGCCGTACGTGGAGCACGCCCGGCGCGGCTGACGGGATCTGCAGCCATGTCCCTGCGGTGACGACACTGCGCTGCGCGGGGACGGCTGCGGCCGTATCCCGGGCCGTGACGTCTGTCCGGGTCATGGGGTGCTGGTACTGCGGTTTCGGGGTCGGTAGTGCTGTTCGGCGAGGTGGTCGAGGCGGACTGCTTCGAGGGTGGTTTTGGTGATGCGTTCGGTGCCGTCGATGAGGGCGGTGATGGCGGCCTGGCGGATGAGGCGGGCGAGGCTGCCGATGCGGCCGGCGGTTCGTTCATGGAGGTAGGGGGCCTGCTGGGGGAAGGTTCCGGGCCGGTGGTGGCGCAGGTCGAGTGCGCTCTCCATCGCTTTGACGAGGTCGCGGAAGGGCTCGCTGTCGCCGAGGCGGGCGGGGAAGGCGGCGCAGTCGATGAGGGAGGCGCGTCCGGCGAGCTGCGCGCCGCGTACTCCGGTGAACAGGGGTGTGGCGGTGACGTCGATGCCGGCGTAGACGAAGGTGGCGCCGATGCGTTCGGTGAGGTCTTTGAGCAGGTCCGCGGTCTGGGCGCCGGTGGTGGTGCGGGGGTTGAGCCGGTGGACCTCGTCGATCATCACCAGTTGCACCCGGGCGGCGGTGTAGGTGTGGCAGACGGCGTTGGTGATCTGAGCCTGGGACATGCTGCGGCGACGGGGATGCCGAGGTAGCGGGCGAACTCGGTGGCCAGTGTCTTGGCGCTGGCGGCGGGCGGGACCAGGACGTAGGCGACGGGCACCTGCCCGGCTGCTGCCGTGGGGCCGTGGCGGCGGGTGTGGGCGAGGTGGCAGGCGCGTCCGACCTGGAGCAGCGCGGTGGTTTCCCGCAGCGGGGCCGGTGACGATCAGGGACGGCCGTGCGGTGACCGTCTGGTGGCGGCCGAGGATCATCAGGGTACGCACGTTTTTGGCGAGGGTGTCGATGGCCGGGGTGCGCACGGTGACGAACCGCGAGTGGTAGGCGAGGCGTTCGGCGAGGCTGCGGGGCGGCGCGCCGGGCGGGGGAGGGGCTGCCACGGGGGTGGTGGCGAAGGCTTGGAAACCGTCCCAGGTGGTCACCGACTGCTGTTGCGCCTCAGCGGCGTCGCCGTCGGTGCTTGCCGCGGCACCGGGAGGCCGGTCCACTGCCGACGGGGACCTGCCCGCCGGCGCCTTGCCCGTGCCCGGTGAGGTGTTCACCATTGCTCGGCCTCCGCTTCGGCGTCCCACAGCCCGTATCCGCCTGCCTCGGCCGCCAGCACGCCCGCGCCTTCCGGATCGCTCGTGTCCGTCTCGGCCGCCGCATCAACGGTGATGAGGTCGTCAAGGCTCTCGCTCCACTCCGGGGCCGGGGCCGGTGCGGTCTCCGTGTTGAGGAGCGCCGCTGGCCTGGCAGATCGGGCAGCTGTGCTGCCGTACTTGCGGAGCGGGGGGTTCTGCGGCGGCGGGTGTTGTGCTCGGTCCCGGCGGGGTGGCGGGTGCGGCGCAGGAGCTGGTCGAGCGCGTCGGCGAGGTCGGCTTCGTGCGTCTCGCGGTCCCCGCGTTGTTCGACCTCGGTCTGGATATGGCGCCAGAGGGCGTCGTTGAAGGGCTGGTGGACGTGGTCGCGGTGGATCCAGCCGATCTCGTGGAGCTTTCCGTCGGTGAGACGGACCCAGATCTGACGCGCGTCGTGGGGGTTGTGGTGGACCTCCCACTTGCCGTCTTTGCTGGCGACACCGGAGCGCTGGCCGCGGTGTGGGTCGAGGACTTCGTGGTTGTAGGTGCGGTAGTCGAGGCGGATGCCGCGTTCGGTGATGGGCTGCCAGCGCACCGGCAGCAGCTCGAGGTAGTCGGCCCCGGTCAGCGGGACGGGCACGTAGCCGCTGATGGTGATCAGAGCGGCCCACGTCTGGTTCGGTGTGAGGGCGGTTTTGGGAAGGACGGGGTGGCGCAGTCCGTCGTGGGGCCGGTTCTGCCAGCCGCAGGTGATCCATTCGTCGAGGAAGTCCTGCAGCTGCGGGATCGTCCACCGCGCCTCGGCCGCCGTCGCCAAGCCGCGGCGCTGGGGGTTGGAGCCGGTGTGGTAGCGACGTGCTGGCAGAACAGGTCGTTGATCGCGCCGAAGGTCCGCTCCACCACAGCCTTGGCCTGCGGTCGCCTCGGAGGGGCGGGCTGCACGCTCACCCCGAGCGTCTCGCAGGCGGCGACGAAGCCCTGCGAGAGGTAGATCTTGCCGCGGTCGACGACGATCGTCTCGGGCACGACCACCGGGCGGGCGGCCGCGCCCTCCAGCCGCTCGTCCAGCGACAGCATCCGCTCGTAGGGCACCTCGGCCCGCGACAGTTGCAGCGCCTTGGGCCAGGCGGGCCGGGCGGGATGGGGGACGGCCATTTCCGCCAGCAGCAAGGCTGCGTCGACAGCTTTGGTGCTGTTCGGGCGCAGGACGGCGGCCAGGATGGAGCGGGTGGCGACGTCGACGGCGATGGTCAGCTCCGGCCGCCCCAGGCTGCCGTCCTCCAAGACGGCCATGATGTCCAGGCGGGTGGTGTCGATCTGCACCTGTTCCCCGGGCCGCAGCACCACTGGCGCCGACGAGGCGCGGGCGGGTGCGGTGGCGGTGCGCGCGGACGTCCCGGACGCTCGGCCGGGTCGGCCAGCACACTCACCAGCCGGTAGAACGACGACCGCGACGGCATCTCCACCACCCCGCGCCCGTGCGTGTCCTCCAGGATCTGCCCGACCAGCACCTGCAGTCCCTTTACCGTCCCCTTCGACCGGCCTCGCTGACGCCGTAGCGCCTCCAGCACCGCGGCCACGACCCGCTCGTCGGCATACCCCGTCGGATGACGGCCGCGTGTCGGCACCGTGCGCTTGTCGACCAGCCCCCAAGCCCTGCTTGCGGTAGGCGTGCCGCATCCGCTCGACCGTCGTGCGGGTCACCCGGGTGAAGCCGAGCGCGGTCAGCTCCTTCGCCTTGGCTGCATCCCGCTGCGCCAGGGTCCACTGCTCCGGGTCGTACTCGGCCGCATCGCCTGTCCCTCGCGGCTGCCCTCAGGGTGCGGCCACCCGGTCTCGACCTCCCGGATGTGGGGCAGCCACGCCAGCGCCCGCTGCTGGGCCGCCAGCGGAACGGTCTCGAACAGCCCCCACTGCGGTACCGTGTCCGGCGCCTGCGCGCCCACCACTTCGAAGCCCGGATCGGCGAACAACCGCCCCAACAGCAAGGCTTCTTCAGTGCCGTCTTCCTGCAACAGGTAGACCCGCTGGCCCTGCAACGCAGCGACCTGCCAGGTCTGCCCCGGTAGACGACGTGCGCGCCGACCTCCACCATCGGCCGCCACTCTTACCGTGTGTGCCGCCCACTGGGCTCAACCTCTCCCGGATCGCCGCCGACGTTGCTCAGCCGCCTTTCGACGCCCTCACCACGTTCTGCGTCAGCGCAGATCAGCGCCCGCTCGTGCAGCGGCTCATCGAGCCGCGTCGCAAGGCGCCCGGACCACAGCGCGTGATAGACGGCCTGCAATACCTGCAGCGGATCACCCACCGATGCCGCCCCGTCGGCTAGCGGCCGGGGTGCGGCGAACGCATCGGCCAGCGCGGCCCTGAGCCGGGGCGGGCCCTGATAACGGGGGTGGCGGTAGCCTGCCAGCCACCGCAGATTCGCCGCCAGCACCGCTGGAGGTGGCTCGAGGCGCCGATATGACCAGCCCACGCGGGCGCACGCCGCCTCCAGGACCATCCGCACCCGCTGCGCCCTGTCCCTGCGGCGGGCTGGAGGGCAGTCGGCGAGCAGGCCGGTGCCGTCGGCGTACCGGGCGAACAACTGAGGCACCCACGAGCGCACCCGCCCGTCGGGATCCCGCCACAGCAGCCGTACCGGACGCGCGGACAGGCCGGTCACATCCGGGTCCCGGTCCAGGACCATCAACTGGGTACGCATCGCTGTTGAACCGTGAACGACGTGCCGTCCGGTGGTCGCCGACCACCACCAGCCCGGCCCCCACCGGCGGCCCGGCACGACCGGAAACGCGGACACCGGCCCCAGGTCCTCGAACCGTACCGATGCCGCCGACTGGTCCCACGGCAGCTGCGTCATGTGTCCGGTAGCGGTGGCGAACGCCGCCTCGACGCCTGCCCCGTTCCACCCGTTGACACCCTGCTGCTCCACGCCGGACAGCCAAGTGCCTGCCTTCTCTGAGGGAGGGGCACCTCATCATCCATCACCCGAATGGGTGATGGATGTGTCACTATCTGCAAACTTGCGACGGACTGCTTGTCCGATCTTCAACCCGGCTGGTGCCAGTCACTCCTAACATGGCCTCAGGTTCGGGGGAGCGAGTCTTGGGAGGGACCGCGAGGATGAAGGTTCTCAGGCCGACGCAGCCGACGAGTGAGCAGCTCACGGTGATCAACAATCACAAGCCGGGGTGTTCGTCGTCCGGGGTGCCGCGTAAAGCGGCAAGACCACCACTGCCCTCTACCGGCTGAAGTTCACCGTCCGGTACTGGCAGCGGCGCCGCCGTGACGGCTTCATCGACGGCCCGGTCCGCGTCCTGGTCCTCACCTACAACAAGACTCTGCGCGGATACATCGAGGAACTCACCGAGGAGCAGATCAAAGGCAACGACGTCGAGCTGACGATCTCCACCTTTGCCAAGTGGGCCACCGACCGCGTGCCCTACGAGCGGATCCTCCGCGAGCACGAGCGCAACGGAAAGCTGGACGCCCTGGCCGCGGCCCTGCCCTGTCCGACGACTTCGTACGCTCCGAAGTGGACTATGTCCTAGGCCGCTTCATGTCGGACAGCCTGCATGAGTACATCGAGTGCGAGCGACAGGGCCGCGGCCGCTCCCGCGCATCTTAAGCCTCGCTGCGCCATGCTGCTGGATGAGGTGATCCTTCCTTTCCAGGAGTGGAAGAAGCCGCAGCAGGCCTGGGACTGGTCCGACCTGGCCAACGCGATGGCTGCCAAGCGCGCCGACGACCCCTACCACGTGGTCGTCGTCGACGAGGCCAGGACTTCTCCGCCAACCAGGTCCGGGCCGTCCTCAACCACGTCACCGACGAGCACACTCTCACCTTCGTCCTCGATGCCGCCCAGCGTATCTACCCCCAGCGCTTCACCTGGGCCGAAGTCGGCCTGAGCGTGGGCCCGCACAACAACAAGCTGCTGTCGAAGAACTTCCGTAACACCCGCCAGATCGCAGCCTTCGCCGCCCTCTGCTGCGCGACGTGGAAACCACGGACGACGCTGCGATCCCTGATCTCTCCTCGTGTGAGGAGGATGGCGACAAGCCCCTGCTCGTCCAGGGCACCTTCACCCAGCAGATGGACCACCTCGTGCAGTTCCTCAACGAGCCCGGAAAACGACGAGTCCGTTGCCATCCTCCACGCCAAGGGCGGCGGATGGTTCGACTACGTCAAGACGCGCCTGAACGCGGCCGGACTGGCCTGGGTCGAACTCACCCGCAACGGGAATGGCCCACCGGCCCGGTGAATGTCGCGCTGTCTACCATGCACTCCGCCAAGGGGCTGGAGTTCGACCACGTGATCATCGTCGGACTCAACAGCGAGGTTATGCCGCACGCCACCGAGCCCGGCGACAGCGAACGAGACGCCCATCTGCGCCTGCTGGCCATGTCCGCCGGACGCGCCCGCAAGACGCTCACCATCACCTACAAGCCCTCCGAGGCCAGCGACCTCATCGCCTGCATGGACCCGGACACCTACGAGGTGAAGGCCGTATGACCACCACGGAGCCCAGCCCGTCCATATCGGACGGCGAAAGACCCGCTGAGGGGATCGGCGCGCTCATTCAGGAACGGAAGATCACCGAGGTGGTGCACTTCACCACGAACCGAGGTCTCCTCGGCATCCTCGTGCAGCGGCTTTGCAAGGCCCGGGCGCTCCTGGCCCAAGACCAGTACCTGGAGAGCATTTACCACCAGAACACCAAGATCCGCAGAGAAGCGCCGCAGTACTGGTCCTACGTGAACCTCAGCATTAGTGAGCCCAACCACCGCTTCCTTCGCATCAGCAGCGACGACTGGTGGGCAGACGAAGACCTGTTCTGGGCTGTCCTCAGCTTCGACCCAGTGATCATGACGCACCCCGGCGTCCTGTTCGCCCCAGGCAACATGGGATACGACGGCATCACCCCCGTCGAAGGGCTGCCCGGGGCCGAAGCCCTCTTCGCCGACCGCGTCCCCAAGGGCTTCAACAAGACGATGCCGCGCTGGAACCGAGCGCCCCACCTCCCGACGAATCCCCAGGCAGAGGTGCTCTACCCGCAGGCCGTTTCCACCCGCCACCTGCAGCGCATCTACGTCCTCACGCACGAGGACGCAGCGAAGGCTGAGGCCATTGTCAGTGTCAGCGAACATGATGAGGTCGACATCATCGTCGACCCGGTCACGTTCGGCAGGTAAGGACTACGGTGAGCGCCATGCAATGGGAGGCAGTACGCGCCTCGGCCCAGTGGGCTGCGTACGGAGACGCACTCGGCTTCATCACCGAACTGACCGACGCCGATGGCGTACGTCGCCGCATCGGACGGGATGACGTCACCACCACCGTCCCTGGAAAGGCGCGTGGGAGGACGCTACGGACGCGACATGCCGCTTCCCGCAGGCGCGTACTCCGACGACACCCAGCTGCGCCTGGCAACTTCACGCGCCATCCGCGGAGACGGGGAATTCGACGCCGAGGCCTTCGCGAAGATTGAAGTCGTTGCTTGGCAGGCTTACGCCCTCGGCGGCCGTGGGGACCAAGCGGCAGCCACCGGCTTGATGAGAGTCGAAGCCAAGTGGTCCCAGAACATTTTCGCCACCAAAGCCGCCCGCTACGTCGACATTGGCGGCAACGGGGCCGCTATGCGCATCCAGCCTCACGTCTGGTCCGCACGGGACCTCACCAACTGGGACAACATCACCCGCGACGTCGTACGGAACGCCGTCAGCACCCACGGTCACCCCCGAGGCATCCTCGGCGCGGTTCTGCACGCCGTCCTGCTGGCCCACGCCCTCGACAGCAACGAACTCCCTGGTCCCAAGCAGTGGCGCCCCGCAATCGACTGGCTCGAGCAAGTACCGGACGTTATCGCGAAGGACGACGAACTCGCGTATCTGTGGCTGCCCACATGGGTGATGCGGCAGGCATCGACTTCCGCTCAGCCGCGATCACCGTCGCCAACGAATGCCGCGCAGCGCGAAAGTCTTCGAACCCAAATCTCGCCTGACCGCCGAGACCTATGCGGCCCTGGTGGAGCGGTGGGGCGGCTTCAACGACGCGACTCGCGGATCAGGCACAGTCACCACCTTGCTTGCCGCGGTTCTCGCACATGCCTACGCCGACTCACCAGAAGCGGGTCTGCTCCTCGCCGCTAACACTCTTGGCTCCGACACCGACACCATCGCCACCATGGCTGGCGCACTCCTAGGCGCCGTCACGGCGGGCCCGCCACCTGGCACCGTGCAAGATGCCAAGGCCATCGACTCGGGCGCGCCGCATGTGGGACATTTCCCAAGGGCGTGAAGCCGCAACGTTCGCCTACCCAGATCTGCTCCGCTGGAGCCCTCCCAAGGCCACGCTCGACCTTGTAGGCCACACGCCGATGGGGCCGGCGCTAGCCGGTCTAGGGCCCCTTACACCTAAGGACACGCCGACGGCGAGCAACCAGGCCACATACGTGTGGGGCACCTTGTCATTCGGCCAGAGCATCCTGGTCCGCGCCAGGCCTGATCTCAGGCCGCTGGATGAGAACCTGCTCCCAGGAGATGTGAGACAACCGCGGAGCTGGCCTGCTGGGGATGCTCCGAGAGAACAGCAACTCCTCTTCGAAGCTCCATTGCAAGCTGCTGCACCAGCTGAGCAAAGGCCTGTCCTTGCCGGAACAGCGCCAGGGGCTGTGAGTGAGCGTGCCCATAGGCACGCACCGCCGCCTGTTGAGGAGGTCGTTCAAGAGCTGGCAAGAAACGGGTTCACTCCCGAAGAGGTAGGCCGTGCATTGCTTCAACAGATCCGAGGCGGCCGATACAGCGTCGAGCGGGCTGCTGCGTTTGCCGGGCTCCTTGCCCGTGCCTACCACCAGAACGATCAGTAGCAGTCCGGCCCAGCGAGCTGTCCAAGACACCTATCAGCCGAGAGGGTCTTGCCGCTCCAAGTGGAACGAGAGCGCGTGTAGGCCGATGGCTGTCAGCAGCCCTTGTTGGTGGGGGTGGAGCTGTGCCCACAGGCTGGTCTGTTTGCGGGCCCAGCGGTGAAGTTCGGGCGGGATGGGTCGCCCGGCGGCGTGGGTGGTGCGGCACTGGTGGTACTTGCGTTGCCAGGTGAAGGGCCAGGGTGGGTTCCACCATGGGTCGAGGATGGGCAGTTCTTGCAGGGTGTGGGCGGACAGCTGGCCTGAGCGGGCTTTGCGGCGTTGCTGCACGAGCCAGCGTCCCAGGGGAAAACCGTCCTGGTGGGTGTGGATGGATACCGCGAGATGCCCGTGCAAAGTGGCGTAGGCGCGGGCGTGGGGCGAGCCCTCACCCGTCGGGTAGCGGCGCGCAGTTGTGCGGGCCTGCGTGGGTATGGCGGCAGGCCCGGTGGTGCCGAGGTGGGCGAGGAGTTGCTGCTGGGCGGGGTGGAGGCTGTCCCATAGCTGTGCTTGTGTCCTGATCCAGCGGCGTTCGGTGCTGGTCAGGGTGCTGCCGTCGGTGGCGGTGCGGGCCCGGTGGTAGGCGCGTTGCCAGGCGAGGGCCAGGGCGGGTTCAGTGGGGGGTCAAGGGCGTTGAGCGCGGTGATCTGGGAGGGCTCGATGCGCCCGTCGGCGGCGCGTTGGCGCTGGCGCAGGAGCCAGCTTCCTAGGGGGTGGCCGTTGTGGCGGGTGCGGTCGGTCACGGCCAGGTTCCCGTGTTCGGCCGCGTAGCTGCGGGCATGGGCCAGCCCGACCTCCCCTGGGGTGGGAGTGATGAGGGACGCGGTGACGGTGCGGGCGGTGGCGGCGGTGATCCCGATGTCGGCGAGGAGGTTCTGCTGTTCGGGGTGCAGGACATCGTGCCGGGCGCACTGCCGGCGCAACCACACCATTAGCGGATCTTCATCCTCGTCCCGGTCGCCGGGCGGGGCGTGCTGGCCGGGCAGGAGCAGCCTGCCCTCCTGCCATAGCGTGCGGGCCTGCTGGTAGTGGCGCTGCCACGGGAAGTGCCAGGGCGGATTCCACCAGGGGTCCAGCTCAGTCAGGTGCAGCCCGGGCGGCCACGCGGTTCCCGTCGCCCGCAGGTGGCGGCGTTCCTTGCTGCGCTGTGCTACCAGCCAGCGGCCCAGCGGATAATCCTCATGCACATAGTCGAAGGGCAGCGCCAGGTGCCCGCGTGCCGCGGCGAAGGACCGGGCGCTGGCCAAGCCGGCCGAGCCACCCAGCCGTGCTGCGGCTTGGCTGGCGGCCTTGGCCTCCTCTGCCGTCATGGGGACTTTGCCGGCTTCTTCGGCCGTGATGCCGATACCGGCCAGCAGGCAC
Source organism: Streptomyces sp. FXJ1.172 (assembly GCF_001636945.3). Taxonomy (NCBI): domain Bacteria; kingdom Bacillati; phylum Actinomycetota; class Actinomycetes; order Kitasatosporales; family Streptomycetaceae; genus Streptomyces; species Streptomyces sp. FXJ1.172. The sequence continues at coordinate 559,642 of NZ_CP119134.1, forward strand.
TGCTGATCACGCTGCAGACTCCCGTACACGGCGCACTGGTGCGACAACCACAGTGCGAGCTCCGCTTCGAGGCCCGGAAAGCCACGCTGCGCATCCAGTGCGTGTCCGTCCTGCACCAGCCGACGGACCTGCGCCAAGGATCTCTGCCATGACAGACGGCGGCAGGGCGGGTTCCACCATGGGTCCACGGCAGCAAGCGCGCGGGAGCGCTCGGTGGGCCTTGCAGCCCGGTGCGCCTTACTGCGCTGGGCCACCAGCCAGCACCCAAGCGGATACCCTCGTGCACCGCCCTTGCCGGAGACCGCCAGGTGGCCATGCTCGGTGGCATAGGCCGTGCTCCAATCCTGTCTCGAAACGCGCCCGCATGCTGGCCCGCCGCGGCCGAGCGGTACGGGCTGCTTCGGCTGTGATGCCGATGTCCGCCAGCAGACGCTGCTGCTCGGGGTGGAGAGCGTCGTAGTGGGTGCACTGCAGATACAGCCACTCACCGTTCAGCACGGCGGTCCCGGCAAACCCTGCGGCCGCATCCGGCGGACCGTCCACGGCGGCGTGATCGCGCGCCCGGTAGTACGAGCGCTGCCACTGCACCGACCAGGGGACGTTCCACCAAGGGTCCAAGGCCATCAGCGCCCGGACACGATCCGGCGACAGAGCCCAGGCCCTGGTCTGCACATTGTGCAGCCATTCCCCAAAACGGAAGGACCCCACCATGGTGTCCTTCTGAACAGCAAGGTTCCCGTGTTCGCGCAGGTACTGGCCCGCATGCGCCAGGCCGACCGTGAAGGACTCATCCGACTGGCGGTTAAGTCCCCGCCGTCTTTTGCCCTCCGCCTTCTGCCCGTCGGCCCTGACGGACATCCGCGCGGCGAGCTCGTCAACCAGCGGGCGCAAACGGTGTGCCGGAGCGACCGCCCACATCGCTTGCTCTCCGTGCCCGGTGCGACGCGGCGGCCGCACGCACTGATACGCCCACGCGAACAAAGGCCCCGACACCTCGCTCGCCAGCTGCTCCCTGTACCAGGGGCGCCCCACGCAGCGCGCAACCGCCGAGCAGCACCGGCAGATCAGCCAGCCGGTACGGAGCATGTCCCCGGGCGTCGGCGATCAGCCGCTGCCGGAACCCGTCATCGGCCAGCAGCGTGGCGAGCGCGACCGTCTCCGGTACGTCACCAGCTCCGCGCCAGGACCCGCCACACCTCCGGATCGATCCGTCCACTGCCAAGGCTCCGTAGCCGAGAGGGCCACACATGTTCCAACGGCCACGCCTGCCACCACCACGAGGCGGTCACCGCTGCAGCCACCTCGAACGCCTCCACGGCCACCGAGGAATGGCGCAGCAACCTCGCTATGACGACGGTGGGCCTGCACCCACTGCTCGCCGGTAGTAACCTCACCACACCGGTAAGCCGTGCCCGGCACCTGCATCAGCCACCGACGGTGCAACGCGCATACCCGCTGCTGCGGCTCGGGTACAAGCGCGCGCCCTCGGCGCGCCCGGCTGATCGCGCCGCGCACTCAAGACACCTTAAGCCCCAGGGCACAACCTTCTCCGCAGTGTGATGAAACTGTGCTGCTGGACCTGCGGCGAACCGCTTTCGAGGCTCCTCCTGTGCCCAGGCAGGCAGCGCCCACCGCAGATGACGCTCCGGAACTCGGCACAGCTGGGACACCGATCCCGAGCCTGCTGGTTCAGATACACCTCACTGTCCAGCCGCGTCTGACCGGTGATGTTCGACAGCCCGCCTACCTCAGCGATTGCCGCCAGCAGATCCCTGAGCCTTACGCCATAGCGTGCAGCCACCCGGCTCAGAAACGACTGCGTCATCTCACCCTGCAGCGGTGCCACCCGCCACACCACCTGCCAGGGCATCGCCCCGCCCTAACGGCGCCAACTTCCGATTCCCCGCTCGTACCCTGCCTGGTCTGTTGATCTGCAACTCCCATAACCGTCAATCGGCCTCACCCGTTATGGGCCACCAGCCACCGCTCGGCGGAAAAGCTGCAAACCCCGGGCTCCTACGCCCACTCCATGCCTAGCTCCCGGAGCGCGTCCAGTTGCTCCTGGGCGAGATTGCCTCGCCTCGCACGGGTGTTCGAGACCCATACGCCCAGCTTGACGACCACCGGCTCCGCCTCGCCGTGGACGGCGATCTCCTCACTGTGGCCCCTTGGTACTGGCCGCTGGCCTTCCCGTTCCACCCACTGCGCGAGGGCTGTCAGGCCGCGCTGGAACGCCTGCTGCGCCTTGGCTGCGCGCTTGGCCGTCGGGGCGGGAGACGGCGCCTCAGCGGGCTTGATGCCCAGCTTGGACAGCCGTTCCTGTTGCTCGGTCGAAAGCTGCGCCCAGGTGGTCGGCTGCTTCTGCCGCTGGAGCCACTTGCCGAGGTCGTCGCTGTCCATGAGCACGCCTGGGGCGATGTCGGGCAGCACCCCGTCGGGTTCGTCGGCGGCGAGGTCGGCGAGTACACGGTAGTGGCGTTGCCAGTCCAGTGGCCAGGGGCAGTTCCAGTCCGGGTCGATCTCGGCGAGCTGCGCGGCCCGCCTCGTCGCACGCTCCGGGTCCTTGCCGAGGCCGCCGCCGGCCGGGCGCCGGCCATGTGCTGACCCACCGGCACCATCGCCTCGCCCTCACCCCAGACCGCGTCCTGGCGCGGGCGGGTGTCCGGTGGCCCGCCGGTAGGAGCGCGCGCGGCTTGGACCTCCCAGGCTTCTTCGCCCGGTTCCCAGACCATCCCGGCTTCTGGTGCGTCCAGCAGCTCCTTGCGGTGGGGATCGAGCTCCCCGGCTCGGAGTGCCTTCCGCTGTTGGTGGACCCATCTTCCAAGTGGAAAGGATTTCGTTGCCCCGACTTCGACCTCAACGTCGTAGGGAACGGCGTAAAGGCCGGTGATTTCGTTCTCGGCCCGCCAGCGGACAAGCGCCTGGTAGCCCTGCAGCCAGACCAGGGACTCGGGCCGGTAGACCCGGGTGCGGAGGAAGGCTGCGATCGTGCCCGGGTCCCGGGGAGAGGAGAAGTGGAGCAGGGCGGACTCGGCGGCGGCCTGGGTGTCGTCGTGCTCCTGGTCCTCGCCGTCCCCTTCGCCGTCGGCCCCGACGATCCGCCCGTCCTCGTCACGCCTCAGATGCGCCTTGCGCTTCCCGCTGGTGAGGGCACGGGAGGCGAGCTGTTCCACGAGTCGTTCATCATGACTGCGCAGGCCTTGGAGGACGGCTACGAGGGGGCGGAAGGAGGCGGAGGCGATCATGTCGGTCGGGTCCTCGTCGGGCTCCAGGAACACGGGCACCATGATCCGCGCGACCTTCGTGGTGCCGTCCCGGTTGAGACGGAGCGCCCGGCCGATGTTCTGCACGATCTCGACCTGGGAGCCGCGGGTGTCGGCGAAGCAGATCGCCTCCACGCCCCGCTCGCCGGTGATGTCCACGCCTTCCCCAAGGACGCGGCAGCTGGCGAGGAAGGCGCGGTGGACCCGGCGGCCGGCGGCGTCGATACCGTTCGCGAACTGGCGCAGCGCCTCGCGCCGCTCAGACACGAGATGGTCGCCGCACAGCCACGCCGACCACACCCGATCCGGGGGTACGTGGCGGCCGGCCTCGAGTTCGTAGAACTCCGCGCCGATCGACGACTTCGGGAGCCGGTCCGCGGCCGCCAGGTCATTGTCGGATGCGTCGTTGGCGTACAGCTCTGCTGCCGTCTCCGGCAGTTTCTCCGCGAACGCCATGGCCTCCTCCACCCTTTGGTGGAAGGTCATGACCGTACGCAGGTTGTACGCCGCTGCGTGCTCCAGGAGCGCGGTCTGCAGGAGCGCCAGGCGCCGGCCGCGCTGCGCCTCCTCGGACTCCCCGAGGGCGGGGGAGGGGTCGTGGATCTCCAGTACGTCGATCTCGAATCCGGCGAGGATGCTCCGCTCGATGGCCTCCGAGAGCCCGAGTTCGGCCAGCCAGGGTCCGTAGGTGTCGGAGTCCTGGCACATCGACGCGATCTCCAGCTCCTGGCCTTCCGCGCCCTTCTGCGGCCGGGGCGAGGCCAGGATGCGCGGGGTGGCGGTGAGGTAGAGCCGGAAGTCCGCCGGGATACGGGCATTGTCGTGGATGGCCGCCCACGGCCTGCCAAGATCACCTGCGGTTGAGTGCGCCTCGTCCACGATCGCGAGGTCGAAGCCTGCCATCTGCTGCCCGTAAAGCCGCTCCCCGCCCGCCAGAGCGGCCTCCAGCGGCCCACGGACGTTCCCCTGACCGAACGGGTCCACAGGGTCCTCGCGGTCCACGAGGGAGGCGTACGTGGCAAAAACGACGACCGGCCCCGACCCTGCCCAGAGGGCGAGCTGAATGGGGTTGGTGGTGGCGCGCACCCCCAGCTCGTTCAGCACCGGGTCGTTCTCCAGCGAGCACACCGCGACCATCGGGACCCGGTGCCCCACCAGGCGCCATGCCTGGGCGGTCTGCACGAGCAGGTCCAGGGTCGGTACGGTGACGAGGAGCCGTCCGCTGGGGAAGCACTCCAGCGCGCACGCGGCGGCGGTGATGGTCTTGCCTGATCCGGTTGCGGACACGATCGTGCCCCGAGCACCCTGCGGGGGCACAGGCGATCTTGCAGGGAACCCAATCCATTTACGGAAGGCCGACTTCTGGTCGACCTGGTGTTCTCTGAGCGAGATTACCTGCATTTATGGTTCCCTTTTCCGGGCGGGTCTCAGGCGGTGAGGATGAGGCTATTTCGAAGGTCTGTCGATGTCGTCGAGCCCCCTGAGCCCCCATGCGTCCAGTCCGGCATAGATGGTGGCGGTCCGGCAGCGCGGCGCCTCCATGACCTCGGCTTCGCCGCGGTAGACGGCGATCAGCGAGTCGCTGCCGCGCCACCAGGTGTCCGTAAGGCCGGCAACCTCCGGCACGGCATCAAACCCGTCCAGCTCGAGGTCGTCTACGGCAGCGCCCGTCAACGTGGTGGTCGTGCGCGCACACCTACGGGCATGGTCTGCCAGCGCCAGAGATTCCACCCACCCTTCAACACTGGCATGCAAGGGCACCCACCTTCCGGCATGAAGCCCGAACTCCCCGTTCGGGCCGATCATGAACGAGTAGGGAAGAGCCGTGCGCGGCGCGCCGGCTTCGAAGTGCCAGTCAGGGGCGGGTCCCTCGGGTACGTCCCCATGGAGTGTTCGAGGCCCTCCGTCATAGTGAGGAGAGGGAGGAAGGGCCAGGCCGCCCCAGACAGCCTCGAAGGCGGCCACCCGATCGATCTGACTTTCAGGAACCCCGTGCTCCATCCATCGGCCCCTGTACTGCTCGATATCAGCACGACCAGTCCAGTAACCATGGCACTTAATAAAATACGTGGCTCTTCGGGTGATCCCTTCAGGGATTCCCTGATCGATCGTCACGGCTCCGCCCCTACTGGTTTTTCGCCAATGCTACATGCTGCATCACATCAAGATGCAGACAGGCGAGTCTCCGATGACCCTGATGGTCGTGGCACATCGGGGTACACGGCTCCGCATGGCACCGAAGATTGAACGCATCCAGTTTCTGCGGGCCGTGCGGCAGCTGCACCGCGTCCGCTCCTTCTACGCTGTGGGCGTCCTGCTGTGGGCGGTCTCCGCCGCCTGGACCGGCTGGCAGGCACCCGGGAGCCGGCAGATGTGGGTGTCCGTCCTCCTCCTGGCCGTCTTCACCGCACTCCTCACCACCGCCACCCTGTCCCTGCTACGCCTCCCAGTCCCCGCGACAGGCCGCCTCGCGCAAGACGGCAAGCACCCGCCACGCCCACGCCTGAAGATCCGTCAGCGTGCCTGCACGAGCTGGCAGACCACTTTCGGGGGCGCCGCCTATGTCTGTGGGGGCGGTGGCCGGGCATACGGGCTTCACGTTCTATGAGAGGGGCTCGTCATGCTCGGCATAGTCGCGGCAGTGCTGTTCTTCATCGCA
>NZ_CP119135.2 GCF_001636945.3 Streptomyces sp. FXJ1.172
AAGCTGTTGACGCGAGACTGGACAAGAAGGCAGTTCCCCTCAGGTGTGCTTCAAAATGAAGCCTGGACCAAAACTGGACAGCACGCCCCGCCGATGACACCCCTGCCGCGTCACCTATCGGCGGTCAGTGAAACTGCGCAACCACCCAACCAACCTGCGCATTCCACCGCACACCGCGAGGAACCACAGGTCAGAGAGCCAACAGCGTGCTGCAACGCGCAGATTGACTGACCAACACCAACCGCGATCCCAACCAGTCAATCTGCGAAACCCCAGGTCAGCACTCGCACCACTGCGCAGATCCACTGGCCAACGACAGCCGCCAGAACGTCACCATGACGTGTCACAGATTCAGCACACGACCCAGACGAGGCCTGTGGCGTACCTGGAGCCCCACCACAACGGTGTCGCGTGTGTGGCTGCGGCGGGGTCGTCAACCGCCTGGCGCAGCGCACCGAGCGCACCACTCAACCAGCCTAAGTAGCTCACCCTCCAACAAACCCCCAGGCCAGACCACTGACAAGCCCGGCTGCTGAGCCACCAGGGCGCGCTGCGTCTCGATCACCTGCGCGGGTACGCCGGGGACATCGGCCTGGAGCGCTTCGAGCGGGACCTGCATCCCAAGGTCCTGGCGCGCATCGCCGAGGACGTGGAGTCCGCAGACCTCAGCCAGGTGGCGGGGACGCCCACCTTCTTCGTGAACGGGCGCAGGCATCACGGTGCCTACGACATCGCAAGCCTCTCGGCGGCGGTGCGGGCCGCCCGGACCAGGGCGGCGCTCGTCACGCGCCGAGGTCCGCCGGCGCCGGGAATGCGGGGCCGGCGGATGCCGTTGTACATCTTGCCTGACATGCCCGGGTCAACCGACTCGGGTGCACGTGAAAGGGGCACCTCATGGCACGCAGCACCACGCGGCCCGTCGTGAAGCTGAGGTCGACTGCCGGCACCGGCGTCACCTACGTGACCCGCAAGAACCGCCAGAACGACCCCGACCGGCTGGTCCTGCGCAAGTACGACCCGAAGGCCAGCGCCCACGTCCTCTTCCGCGAAGAACGCTGACCCCTGCCCCTGTCGCCCGGCACCCCGGGCGACAGGGGCACCCAGGAAGGACACCGTCATGAGGCATGGCATCCATCCCGTTTCCCGCCCCGTCCTCTTCCGCGACCGCGCGGCCGGCTTCGAACTGCTCGTCCCCTCCACCGCCGCCGCACAGCACACGGTCCAGTGGAAGGACGGCAACACCTATCCCGTCGTCGACGTCGAGGTCTCGTCGGCGAGCCACCCCTTCTACACCGGCACCTCCCGCATCGTCGACACAGCGGGACGAATCCAGCGGTTCGAGCGGCGCTACGCAAGCACCACTCGGGCCGGCCGTTGACGGCAGTGCCATCGACGACGCCCCCGGTTCGACCGCACGGAAAGGAGACGGCCATGAAGGTACGCAAGTCGTTGCGCTCGCTCAAGAACAAGCCCGGCGCCCAGGTGGTCCGCCGGCACGGCGTGACATACGTGATCAACAAGAAGGACCCGCGCTTCAAGGCCCGCCAGGGCTGAAGCCCGACACACATGAGCGGCCCGGCACCGGCAACACGGTGCCGGGCTGCTCCGCGTCCGGTGGGCGCGACATCGGTCGGGCCGGTCCCGCCGGCCGGCGCCCGGCGGCAGTGGCTCCCCCGCCGACGCGTCGGCGGACGGACTGACCTCCGGTCCGGAGGCCGATCGTGTCGGGCAGGTGTTCCGGCCGTGGGGAGCCGCCCGGGCCCCCGACACCGTTGGATTGCCCGTCGCACGCGCAGTCGCCGGGCGCTTGTCCGCCCGGCGTCGCGCGCGGCCCCGCCGACGCGCGCGAGGACCACCAGCGGCGCCCGATCCCCTCGCCCGCCGCACGAGACCTGTCCCACCCACCCACTTTCCTTGTTCTTCCTGCTGTGGGACGTGGACTCGGGGGCGTAGAGGGGATGTCGGCCTGCCGACCACGGCCGGACCAGCGTGGTGACCTGCGGGTTCGCGGGTGGGCGCGGCAAAGGGTGCGGACGGTTGTCGGCCGGGTTGTCGGCGGGGATGTGGGCCTGGTCCACGGAGGTGTTGTCGCTTCGTGACCGTGGTCGGGCCTTCGTGGTCGGTGCTCTGGTCGGGGCCGGCTGCTGCTGTAACTGGTACGCGCAGCACCGGGCAGGCCGGTGCCGCACCGGGCAGGCCGGTGCCGCACCGGACGGGAAGCGAGCGGATCCGTGATGATCGGCGTGGACGTGGGTAGCGGGGACCGGATGGCGCTGGGCGTGCTGACGCAGTACCGGATGGCCACCAGCGAGCAGATGCACCGGGTGATCGCCCCTGAAGTGCGCATCGAGCAGACGAGGCGCAGGCTGGCCAGGCTGCGCGTGGAGGGGCTGGTCGACCGCATCACCCTGCCGCAGGCCGGACGGACCCGGGTGTGGTTCCCCACCGCGTACGGCGTGCAACTGGCCTTCGAATGGCCCGAGATGCGCGGGCGCCGGCCGTCCAGGACGGTGTCCGATCCGACCGCCGTACGGCTGAAGGCCGGCCACACGCTGACCGTGACCCAGACCGCGCTCGCCTTCCTCGAGGACGCCCGCCGCCACGGCGATCTGTGCCGGCCGCTGGACTGGATCTGCGAGGTCCACCACCCGATCGGGAGCGGCGAGGCCGTCATCCCCGATGCGCTCCTGTACTACCGGCGCGGCCCCGTCGACGGCGAGCACGGGCCGATGCTGCGGGCGTTCGTGGAAGTCGACCGGGCCACCATGGGCCCCGAACGCCTCGCCGCCAAGCTCACCGCGTACGAGCGCCTCTACCGCTACGTGCCCGCGGTCCCAGGGCGCCGACCAACCTTCCAGGAACCAGCGGTGGAGGAGTGGCACCGGCGCTACCCGCTCTTCCCCCGCATCCTGTTCGTCCTGGACGGCACCGGACCCGCCGGCATCGAGAACCGGATCAGCGCCCTGCGCGCGGCCGCCAGGCCACTGGCACCCTTCCTACGGGACGTCCCCGTCCTCGCGGCCCCGCTGGCCAGCCTGCTCCACCACGGCCCCGGCGCCCCCGGTGTGGCGCCCCGTCCACAACCCCGACCAGCGAATCCCCTGGACCGGCTCCGGGCATCGGCAGACATGAAGCACGGCCGCCGCAGAGAAGCGTCAGCCGTGCGCTGACCAGCCATGGTCGGGGCTGGGCGCGGCATGACCGTACCCGTGGTCGGCCTCACATGCCGCACGCCGAAGCGATCGAGGTCCGTGACAGGTGATGCAGTACTTCTCCCCCTCCGCCGCGGGCAGGGCTGGTGTCGTCTTGCGATCTGTGGGAGCAGTTCAGTGAGCTGGTCCCCGGCGCCATCCTGCCGGACTCTGCCGCCGTGGGGGTTTTAGTCGCAGCTGTTGAGCATCTCGGTGAGCTTGTTCTTCTCAGGGGCCGTGACGCTCAGTCCGTACACGTACTTCACGTCGGTCCAGGACCGCGAATAGGTGCACCAGTAGTCCTTGTTCGGCGGCGCCCAGGAGGACTTTCTCCAGGACGGTGGGCGGCTGGTCGTCTGAGGCGGGGATCAGGCGCTGGGCCCATTCATGGGCAGTGGCGCAGGTTTCCGGATGCACGCTGGTTACGGCTCCGGTGTGCCAGTCCTGGCCGCCGTCCCAGCGCTGGGCGAAGGTCGCGACGCGGTGCGCGAGGATGTCGCGGCGTTCGGTGATCGCCAGCCAGCCCGCGCGGCGGACCATCTCGGTCGGCTCCTGCGGATCAGGGCGTGTGAGCGGGGCCGGCACCGCGCCGAGGACCAGGTGAGCGCCGTCACCGCCTTCGGCGGCGTTCTCGCCCAGCTCGGCGATGTTACGGGTGGTCGAGGCGTGTCCCCGCCAACGGACTTCCCGGGCTAGGTCCCGGTTGCTGGCGTTCATCACTGACACTGCGGTCAGCACGTTCCGGGCCGACAGCCACTACGTTCTACTGCCAGTGGGAACCTGCGGGCCCGGGGCCGCTGTACACAAGCGATGACAGCCGATACCCCCCGGCAACGAGGGTCAGACCGGTTGGGTGGGGGCAGCCAGCACGGGCACCTTGTCGTCCGGCGTGACGGCGGTGCGCGAGCGGGTGCGGTGGTGGAAGGTGAGGAGGCTGATCAAGGCAACTGCCGCGAACCACAGCAGCTGAGCTAGTAGGTAGGCGGGTGTGCGCTGGGTGGAGAAGCAGGCGGCGGTGGCGGCTTGGACAGCGCCGTAGGAGGGCAGCAGCCGGATGAAGGGACTGTTGGCCCCGGAGCTCGCCAACGGGTTTTGCATGGCCACGTCGATGACGCTGGTCATGATCAGCGCGAACATGCCCTCCACTTCCCGACACAGCACCGAGCCGTAGATGACGCCGAGGGCTCCGTAGGTTAGGGCTGCGCTGAACAGGGCCGCGCCGAGCTGGAGTGGCTGCACAGGTGACCAGGCGGCGCAGATGACGGCGGTGGCGTAGGCGGCGACCGCTGCGGAGGCGAGGGTCAGGGAGGTGGTCTTGGCGGCGACCAGGTGAATGCGGGGGTAGCCCGCCATGGCCAGGCGCCGGTCGAAACGGCCTCCGCTGAAGGTGGCGGCAAACATCATGAAACCGGTGATCAGCGTGACGGCGTTGATTGCCCCCGTGATCTGCGTGAGCAGGTTGCCGGCCGGGGCCAGCCGCTCCCCGGTGGCGTCCAGCCGGAACGGCACAGGCCTGTCAGGGATGTTGAGGTACACGAGCGTGATCCACGCGGGGACGAATAGGACGACCAGCAGCATCGCGAAGCGGTTGCGGGCGTGCTCGACCAGGTCGTACCGGGTCGCGGTGGTGTACAGGGTGAGATGTCTCCTCATGCCGCCACCGCCGGGTCAAGCACGAGGATGCCGCCGTCCAAGCGCCACAGTTCGTCCAATCGTTCCAGGTCGTACGCCAGGTGGGATACGACGAGCACGGAGCGCCCCTCGGCGCGCAGGCCGTCGGCGAGGCGCCAGAACCGCTGGTAGGTGTCCCAGTCGAAGCCCTGGTAGGGCTCGTCCAGCAGCAGGACCTGCGGGTCGTGCATGAGCGCGAGCGTCAGGTTGAGCTTCTGCCGGGTGCCGCCACTGAGCACTCCAGCGCGCACGTCGGCGTACTCGGCGAAGCGCAGCTCATCCATGATCTCCTCGGCGCGCTGAAGGTCTGTCAGGCCATACGCGGCCTGGAAGAACTTCAGGTGCTGGCGGACGGTCAGGGCGTCGTTGAGGGCGACGTCCTGCGGGCAGTAACCGAAGCGTCCCTGGTGGAACACTGTTCCGGCATCCGGGCACAGCTCGCCGGAGAGAATCTTGAGCAGGGTGGACTTGCCGGCTCCGTTCTCTCCGACGATGCCGACCAGCACTCCCGGTCCGAGGTCCAGGTCGATACCGCGCAGCACCTGCCGCCGGCCGTAGGCGTGCCGCAGTCCCCGGACCTTCATCACTCACCTGACACGGTCGACGACCGTGACGGTCAGCGCTTCCAGCAGGTCCCGGGCCTGCGATGGGGGAAGTGCGGCCAACGCTTCGCGGGCCTTGACCGCGTACCCGCGAGCCATCTCGGCGGCCTGATCGACAGCCTCGCTGCGGGCGAGGATCTGAGCCAGCAGGCGGTGGGCGGTGACGGCGTCGGAGTCGTCACAGAACAGCTCCTGAAGCCTGTCCAAGTCCTCCGCGCTGGTGGCGTCCCGGGCCAGGAGGACCGGCACGGTCGGCTGCCGGTTGGCCACATCGGTCAGGCCCCCCGACTCCGCGGCGCCGACGTAGGGAAGAAGGTCATCACGGATCTGGAACGCCATGCCCAGTTCCTCACCGTAGGCGCGCAGCGCCGCCTCGTGGGCAGCGGGCGCGTCGGCCAGAATCGCTCCGGCCTGACACGCTGCGCCGAACAACGCGGCAGTTTTGCCGCGGATGATCTCCAGAACCTTCTCCAGCGTGCAGCCGAGATCCTCGCGTACCAGGGTCTCCTCGCCGATGGCGGCCACTGTGCGCTTGACCGCGGCTGCCACCACGCGAGTCGCCTGCACGGCACGGGCGGCCGGCACGCCTGCCTCCGTGGACGCGAGCATGGCCTCATAGGCGGTGGAGGCCAGCCCGTCGCCGGCCATCAGGGCCACGCTGATCCCGAAGTGCTCGGCCGAGGAAGCCCGCCCGCGACGCTCGGGGGCACGGTCGACGACGTCGTCGTGCATCAGCGTCGCCACGTGCATGCACTCCAGGCCCGAGGCGAAAGCCAGGGCCTGCTCCATGCTGCCGCCCACGGCGGCCGCCGACCACAGACACAACCGCGGCCGCAGCAGCTTGCCCGACGGAAACAGCGCGTCGCGGCAGGCCACCCCCATCAGATCCTCCTCGGCGCCCGCCCACCGCCGAAGTTCACCTTCCACCAGCTCATTGACCGCCCTCTCATCCTCTGAGGACTGCACCCCATCTGCGGTGTAGGGCCCCTTCGTCGTGGTCATGAGTTCCTTCCCAGAACTTTGCTCAACGTCATCTCATTCACCGGGAGGTCACGTGGGCGGAGCGCCACAAACTCATCCCTCCCCGGACCATCGGTCCTGTCGGCGGAACGGCCACTCGACGTAGCAGGGACGGCCCCGCTTCCAACACGGCCGCGCACAAGGGGCGGATGTACTCGTCCAGGGCCGAGCAGAACGGATACAGCCATGGATGAGCGCGTGCCATCTCCAGCACGGCCGGCATGCGGCCGGTGATGCGCGCTACTTCGAAGGCGACCAGGTCGGCCGTGGCCGACGTCCAGCGTCCGGCCTCCAGATCCTCCCTGCGGACACCGAACCGGTCGAGATCCTCAAGCGGCAGATACAGCCGGCCCTCCCTCGCATCTTCGGACACATCGGCCAGGCAATCCACCAGCTGAGCCATGTACCCGTACTCCCGGATGATGCGTTCGCCGCTCTCGCCGTACTCCCCCCGCATGGACAGCGTCCACAGCATCGCCGCGCCGGCACTGCCGGAGGCATAAACCTGCCAGTCGGCATAGGTGGGGAACTCGCGAAAATCAAGATCGCTGCGCGCGGCCGCGAAGGCCTGATCCATCAGCGCTCGCGTCGGCTTTACAGGAGCGACGCGGTGCGCGTGCGCCGCCGCGTGCAGAATGGGCTCGGCACTGGAACCGGAGTCCAGCGCGGCATACCAGGCGTCGACCCACTCGCCGAAACGCTCAAGACGCTGCTCGTGGGGCCCTTCGTCCGCCCGGGCGTCAGCCTCCAAGATCACCATTGCCGCGGCTGCAGTCAAAGGACGCGCGCGTGACGGTACTGACAGAATCCCCAGCCAGGTAACGCCGGCACGATCGCTCAGAGCCCTGCGGCATGCGACGGTGTAAGCCGCCCTCAACGCCGGATCAAAGACCCCGGCCACGTCCAACCACCGTCGTACCAGCACCAAAACCCCCCACTCAATGCCTCGGACCGACAGGACGCTCCCATGCCCGCTGGGCGATACGAGCCGGGTGGGGATCCGGTTGACTCGATCGAGTGAACCGACCAAGCTTCAGCTTGATCACCAAGGGTCAGCGCTGACGCCATGCGGCGTAGGTCTCTTGGTTTTGATCCAGTGACGCAAAGCTGAGCACGCACCTGGGCAGACGGGCCAACTACAGGGCTCGCACAGCCGATGTGACTGAGCGCCTCGACCTCGACGTAGTGGAAAACGTCGGCCCGGGCGGCCTCGCGGGTCTCCCACATGGTCGTCCCGATCTCCGCTTTCAGGATGGCGAACCAGCTTTCCGCGGCGGCATTATCGTAACAAGAGCCGACGCGCCCCATCGACTGCCTCATGCGCAACTCGCGTATTTCGCTGCGGAATTCGTCACTCGTGTACTCGCTGCCGCGATCCGTATGCATGACGCAACCCTGCTCCAGGCCGCCACGCCCGGCCGCCATCCGCAAGGCGGCGACCGGCAGCTCGGCGCGGTGGTGGTCGGCCATCGCCCAGCCGACCACCTCCCGCGTCGCGAGATCGATACAGGTCGCCAGAGATCATCGTGATGGAGGTGCGGGATCCGCTCGTGACGCCGGGGCGGCTGATGAGTGAGGAGCGGTATGAGGAGAAGGTGCGCGGGCAGCGGCTGGGTGCGCTTCAGGCCTCGCTGCTGGACACCATGGCGCAGCATCGGCTGCAGACGTGCATCACCTACCACCACCGGACGATAGAGGCGCAGGCGTACGCGGAGGGCCTTGAGCGGGTGGCGAAGCGGCTGCACGGGGATCAGCCCGAGCAGTATCCGGCGCGGGTGTGGGCGGACTGGCTGTGCGGGGAGCACGCGCCGGAGCGCCGGCGGGCGGTGCTCGCGGAGTTCGGGTCCACCGCGCGGCGGGCTGTCCTCTCGAACTGCCGCGTGCTGAGTGAGGGCGTGGACATCCGGGCCGTGGACTGCGTGGCGCTGCTGGATCCGAAAGGCGCGCCGCATGACATTGTCCAGGCGATCGGGCGGGCTTTGCGGCAGAAGCCCGGAGAGGGGAAACTCGCGTCTTTGATCGTGCCGGTATTCCTCCAGCCCGGGGAAGAGCCGGAAGACATGTTCACTTCCGCTTCGTACCGGCCTTTGGTCAAGGTGCTTGAGGGGCTTAGAGGTCATCTCATTTGGTGAGTCTGCGGTAGCAGATCAGGGTGCAGGCGATGCTGGTGAAGGCCAAGAAGTGGACGGCCTTGCGTTCATAGCGGCGGTGCAGGCGGCGGCATCCGGCGAGCCAGGCCATGGTGCGTTCGATGGTCCAGCGGTGGCGTCCCAGGCGCTGGGAGGACTCGATGCCTTTACGGGCGATGCGGTGCCGGATGCTGCGCTGGCGTAACCATCGGCGCAGGTGGTCGTAGTCGTAGCCCTTGTCGCCGTGGAGCTTGGCCGGCCGTCGTCGGCGCGGACCGCGACGGGAGCGGATGGGCGGGATGCCGCGAACGAGCGGTTCGAGGGCCTGGCTGTCGTGCAGGTTGGCGCCGGAGATGCCGATGGAGATGGGCAGTCCGGTCCGTTCGGTGATCAAGTGGATCTTCGAACCGTACTTGCCTCGATCTACTGGATTCGGACCTGTCAGGCCCCCCTTTTCAGGGCCCGCACGTTCACCGAGTCGATCGCACAGCGAGACCAGTCCAGTTCACCCCGGGAGCCGAGTTCGTCGAGGACCAGGCGATGGAGCTTCGCCCACACCCGGGCTTTCGACCACTCGGTGAAACGCCGGTGAGCCGTGGGTCCCGACGGTCCGAACGAGGCGGCCGGCAGCTGCTGCCACGTACAGCCCGACGTGGCCACGAACACGATCGCAGCCAGCACCTCCCTGTCACCGTGCCGGCGCCGGCCGCCTCCCTGAGGCCGACTCGGCGCCTCCGGCACCACTCGCTGGAACAACTCCCACAGCTCATCCGGCACCAGCCGCTCAACGATCCCCACACCCGGAGCCTATCGAATGCGCCAAATGAGATGACCTCTTAGGGCTCATGATGAGGAGGCCGTGGAATTGCTGGCTATTCCTCAGGAGCCGCAGAAGAACGCCGTTCAGCCGTCGGTGTCCATCGGTACGGAGCCAGAGGAGGGCGAGGAGGAGGCCCGGCTGCTGCTGCGGTTCGCGGCCCCACGCGACCCGGTGACGGTCGCCGAGTGGGTGTCGTGGAACGTGATCGACACGGAGAAACAGGACTGGGCGCGCGGCTGGTCGAAGCTGAAGGCGTTCACGACGCGGGAAGGGCACGCGCGGGTACCGTACGGGCACAAGGAAGGCGCCTACCCCCTCGGCCAGCGGGTCGCGGAACAGCGGCGCGCCTACGCGGCCGGGCAGATGACGGGCAAGCGCGCCCAGCGGCTGGAGCAGCTCGGCATGCTCTGGTCGGTAGCCGACGCCAGCTTCCAGGAGAACCTGGAAGCCGCCCGCGCGTACTACGAAGTGCACTGGACGCTGTGCGCGCCCAGGACCCCGACCGCGCTGGACCGGCCGATCGGGCAGTGGCTGTCCAACCTGCGCCGACCCGGCGCCCTCAACGGCCACCCCACATGGAAAGCCACACTGGAAGAGATCGACGAGCACTGGAACCCGGACTGGCCGGCCACCTGGCAGCGACACTACGCCGCCCTGCGTGAACTGGTCGGCGAAGAAGAGGGCCAGGCCGACGTCCTGCCCGGCGTCACCATCCACGCCATGGACATCGGCAAATGGCTCGCCCGGCAACGGCAGCACACCGTCTGGCAGAGCCTGACGGCCAAGCAGCATGAGCTGCTGGAGGCCATCGGCGTCGTACCACTGCCCCCGGAGCAGGAAGTACCGGCGGCGGCCTCCAAGGGCGGCTATGGGGCCTTCGAGCGGGGTGTCGCAGCCCTTGCGCAGTACAAGGCCCGTACGGGCTCTGTAGGGCCCATCAGCCGCACCCACGTAGAAGTCCTCCCCGACGGGACAGAGGTCCGGCTTGGGGTATTCCTCTCCAACACCAAGACCAGGCGCGGGAAACTCACCACCGACAAGCTCCACCAGCTCGCCGAACTCGGACTCCACTGGGCGGTGCAGGGCATGGTGT
Organism: Streptomyces sp. FXJ1.172; assembly: GCF_001636945.3. Classification (NCBI taxonomy): domain Bacteria; kingdom Bacillati; phylum Actinomycetota; class Actinomycetes; order Kitasatosporales; family Streptomycetaceae; genus Streptomyces; species Streptomyces sp. FXJ1.172. Next base: position 10,527 of record NZ_CP119135.2, read on the forward strand.
AGGACAGGGACAGGCACAACGGCGGGTGCCCGAGGAGATCGGTCCGGGCGCCCGCCCCGGGGCAGTCGCGGCGCCGTCCGGCGTGTTTACCGCACCGATTCGCCAGGCTGGCGACACCCGCCCTCGCGGGAGGGCCGGCTCACCACTGTGCGATCTCGTGCCGGGCTGCACGACAAACAGGCCCTGGCGCAGCCGCCTCCCGTAACACGGATCAGTCATGGCTTTCGTAGCGACACGCAGCCAGCGGAGGGTGAGCAGGCGTCAGCAGTTCATCCGGGGGGGCTAATGGTCATTCAATCTGCCTGGTCTTCGAGCTGCTTCACATTCTGACGGTGCACCAGGCAAGGCCGTATATACCCCGGTCGGCCCCCTGCCGCACAGCTTTCGATATGACCCGGTATGACAGCTGTGAGTACTTTTGGTCGCAGTCGGCTGACGAGCCGACATCTCCGAGACATCCAGACAGGAGAAGCGACATGAAGCTCGCTCGTTCCACCATGGTGGCTGCAGGTCTCTCGTCCGCCGCGGCGCTCGCCGTGACCGGCATCACCTACGCCTCGGCGGCCTCCGCCCCGGCGCCCCAGGCGGTCCCGGCCGCCGCCTCGGCAGCACCCTTCGGCGGCGACTCCGGACAGAACAAGGCCAACAACAACGAAGGACAGGGCAAGGGCAACGAAGGAAAGGGCAACGAAGGCCGGGGCGAGCGGCGCGAGGAAGGCCGGCGCCACGAGGACAGAGGCCGGATCGAGATCAACGAGCGGTCCTACTCCGCCCACCCCGGCGACTGCATCACCGTCGTCAGCGGCCTGGGCGCCAAGACCCTCAACATCCGCAACGACAGCCACAAGCGCCTCGAGGTCTTCCGCGGAGCCGTCTGCGACAACGGCGCCCCCATCGCCACCGTCGGCCCCTGGAGCTCCTCCGACGGCGTCTGCCCGACGATCAAGGACGAGGACGAGAAGAAGAACGGGAACGAGAACGAGAACTGCGAGGAGCGCGAGCACCACGAGAACGGCGAGCACGACGAGAACGGCAAGCACGACGAGAACGGCAAGCACGACGAGAACGGCAAGCACGACGAGCAGGGCGAGCACCACGAGAAGGGCGAGGACGGCGTGAAGGTCAAGAACGGAGTCGTCGCCAGCTTCCGCGTGGTCTGCGACCACGACGACCGCGGTGAGGGCGGCGAAGGCGGCTGGGGCGGCGAGGGCGGCCGGGACTGACCCCGAAGCCGAGCAGCCCAATACGGGGCCCCGGCCCGCCGGAATCGGGCCGGGGTACTCCCATCTCATTGTCCGACAACCCACGCGCCATGCGCGCACCACCGGCCCGGACACCAGACATCACACCCCTGGTGCCCGGGCCGACGCTCTTTCCCTTGTTGGTCGATCCACCTGGGGATATCCATCCCGAACGCTTCCCGCGGGCACAACTGACCGCGCCCTCGCCAAACGTTTTCCCTCCCGGCGTTTCCACCGCCCCGAACGGGTGAGAAAACGCGCTGGCGGAACGGACGAGGACGTATGCACGGACACGGGCACAGGCGGCCCATTGCGATGTGCCGTCTTCGTGGCAGTGAGCCAGCTGGGGACGTACCGCCCCATGACAGCCGCGAGGTCGCGAAGTACCACCGCCGTGTCAGTGGCAAGCCCCGCCAAGGGCCGACGACCAGCAGGAACACGGTGCTCCCGCTCAACAGTGACTGACACGCTCTCACTGACACGAAGCCGACACATCGCAGCGAGCCTCTAGAAGTGACGCGGGCGCTTTGGTGACGCCTTTGCGCGGGTGCACGTTGCGGGCAACGGCGAAGTACTGGTCCCATGCGTCATGATGCGTGTGCATCCCGTGATGCCCCATGTGCGGCTATCACGGGTGATCTGTCTGCCGACCGAGAGGGGCCTGTTCGTGGCGCTGAAAGAAGTGACCGACGCTTCCTTCGACGAGGACGTCCTCAAGAACGACAAGCCCGTCCTGGTGGACTTCTGGGCCGAATGGTGCGGTCCGTGCCGCCAGATCGCCCCGTCCCTCGAGGCGATCGCCGCCGAGCACGGCGACAAGATCGAGATCGTCAAGCTCAACATCGACCAGAACCCGACCACGGCCGCCAAGTACGGCGTCATGTCCATCCCGACCCTGAACGTCTACCAGGGCGGCGAGGTCGCCAAGACCATCGTCGGCGCCAAGCCCAAGGCCGCCATCGAAAGGGACCTGGCCGACTTTCTTGGCATGTGAGAGCACACCTCGCGGAACGACCATCCCCGACTGCGATGTGCCGCCTTCGTGGCAGTGAGCCAGCTGGAGCTGTACCGCCCCATGACAGCCGCGAGGCCGCGAGGTCGCGAAGTACCACCGCCGTGTCAGTGGCAAGCCCCGCCACGGGCTGACGACCAGCAGGAACACAGCTGAACGCGTCCGGCACAACCTCGAATGACTGATCAGACCACCGGCGGCCCCGCCTCGATGCGACGCAGCACCGGAGGGAGGCGGTCCAGGTCGGAGCCGGTCTGGACCTGCCGCTCGTCCCACCAGGTGGCGCCGGCGTCGTGCAGCGGGCCGATCACGTCCCTGGCTTTGGCCGCGTCCAGGGGTGTGGCACCGCCGAGCACGAACTCGAAGGGGCGCTCGGCCTCGGCCGTACGGTGCTTGCGCACATAGCCGACCAGCTCGCGTACGTCTGCCACGTCCGGCACATGCCCGTGTCGGGCCGTCTCGAAGAGCGGCACCGCGCCGTCCCACCGCGCTGCCCGCCGCATGGGCGCACGGCGCGGCCAGAACCCGCCGATCCACACCGGCGGACCGGGCCGTTGCACGGTGGGGGGCAGCAGCGCCACGTCCCGGATCTCGTAGTGCCGGCCGTAGTGGTTCACCGGCTCGCCGGACCAGAAGCGCCGCAACAGCTCCACTCCCTCGTCCAGCCGCTCGGCGAGGAGGCGCGGCTCAGCGGTGTCGCCGAAGCTGCGGTACTCGTCGTCGATCGGGCCGCCCAGGCCCGCGGCGAAGGTCACCCGGCCGCCGCTGAGGTGGTCCAGGGTGGCCACCTGGCGGGCGAGTTGCTGCGGACGGTAACGAGGGACCGGCGTCAGCAGTGTGCCCAGTCGGATCCGTGAAGTTGTCAGCGCGGCCGCGGTCAGCAGCATCCAGGGGTCTGCGAAGGGACGCCCCTGGTGCTGCCGGTGCAGTACGTGGTCCCAGACGAAGAGTCCGTCCCAGCCGGCCTGTTCGGCGGCAGCCGCAACGGTTGCGACATTACGGGGGTCGGCGAAATCACCGAAGTTCGGGATGTTGATGGAGAAGCGCATCCCAGCAGGATGCGCAGCCGGTCATGAAGCGGCAACCGGATTCGCATACAGGCCGCTTGGCGGCAGGCTGCGGACCACGCATGATCCATCAGGATCCCCGAACCACCGGACGGACAGGACTGACCAGTCGGACTCCGCATCACGAACGGGACGGTAGATGCTACGGCCGCCTGGGGAATTGTGTTTGACCGGCGACAGTCACGCAGGAGGCGGGCCACCGCATACGGCACCGAGCGGAGCCACGGCACGGCGCCCCGGTGACGCGGCGCCGCGTCAGCCGCCACCGCTATTTCCCGTTCCGATACCGAGACCCCTCGCCACGTTCAGGCATCCGCCACCACGTAGCCGAGCAAGCGGGCACGGTCGGCTACCGTCTCGAAGCCCGCCACCGGATTGAGCACACTGACCGTCCGACGGTCCAGTGGGGCGCCCGACAGGATCGCGGCAACAGCCTCCCGGTCCACCGGCCGTTCGTAGTAGTCCTGAGCGACACTGCAGACGGTCTCGGCACTGCCGTCGGTCAGCACCCTGAAAAGCCAACCGGCCCCATCCGACTCCCCCGGCGCGAACACGACCGGACCGCATCGCCACGAAGCCGCATCCGCCTCGCGCCACACGCACACCGTCGCGTCAAAGAACCCCTCGAACTGCAGCTCCGGATCGGCCGCATAGTGCGCCAGCGCAGCAGGCAGACCCTCCAGCAGCCCAGGCCAGTGCGCCCTGGGCCACTCACGCCACGGCGTGGCATCGCATTCATGGTCGAAACCGTAGAGAAAGACCCCGGCCGGATCGAAGACGACCCCGTACAGATCACCGGAGCCGTTCTCCATCGTGGCCAAGTCCACGCCCGCACGCCAGCCCGGGAAGTAGTCGTGCCTCGGAGCGGAACCGCCGAGCACAACGTCGAGCAGCGCCAGCGCCCGACAACGGGCACGCAGGACGTCGGGATCGGCCAGCACGGACACGAGCTCGTGAACATTCATGGCGGACATTGAACAGGCCGCCGCTGACAGCCGGCCGAGCAGCCTGCACCCGCCCTCCCATCAGCAGCGCGTCAGAGACGCGTCAGGCCGGCCTGGCACCGTAGTACTCGTGAACGGCAGCGCAGGGAACTGCGGAAGCCGGGAACGAGGAGAGGTGCCCGGAGCGGCTCATCGGGGACCAGGGCAGCAGCCCAGTGTCGGACCCTCGCGGTCCACGCAGGTTCGAATCCTGCCCTCTCCGCAACAGACGACAACCCCGTCAGGGCGTCAGGTCGAGCACGCGGACCGGCTCACCGATCCACCGGTCGGGGGCAGTGGTGGCGATGATCGCGCCATCGGGGCGATCCGCGGTGGGCTGTGCGGCATGCTGGGCATGCGCTGCCGCCCAGGTGTGCCGGCGAGCCACCGCCAAGGCTGCCGGCAGGTCCAGGTCCAGGACGATGACGCCCGGGAGGGCGGCGAGGTGCTCCGCTGTGCCGGGCCGGGCGCGGTCCGCTTCGACGAGCGCGCACGCCGGGGCATAGACGTGCCAGCCGTCCTCGGCATGAGCACGGTGGATCAAGCGGGAAACGAGGACGTTGCCCCGGCCGGCCGCCGCCATGGCCGTGTCGTCCAGAACGATGTGCATGGCATCACTCACCGCGCCGCCGCCCGCCCCAGCCGACGGTCCAGCTCACTGTCGAGATCCTGCTCCTCGGCCGCGGTCGGCGCGTAACCGGTCCACTTCTTCAGAACGGCCCTGGCCTGCTCGGCCTGCTCCGCCCGCTCGGCCGGGGTGAGCAGCGTCTCGGCGAGCCGGGCCAGATAGGCACGGAGCGACATCCCCTCGGCCGCCGCTATGGCCGCGAGCCGGTCCCGGGCCTCCTCGGGAATCTGGAGTTCGGCCTCCGAGGCGCCCGACTCCTGGGCCGCGAAGAGACGGGCCGCGTAATCCGGGGGCAGGGCCAGGCTGACGTCACGGATACGGGGGTCGTCCGTCGAGCCCTCGGCCGCCCTGAAGCCGAAACGGGCCCGGGTGGAGGTGAAGATGCCGCCCCTCGTCGCCGCCTCGCGGCGGGCACGGGCGCGTACTCCCGGCTGCCAGCGGTGGCGGACCTCCTTGTACAGCCGGTCCGCCAGGGCCCGGCGAGGCTTCTTCAGCTCTCCCTTCACGTAGCGTTCCACCGTGCGCTGGGAGATGCCCAGCAGGTCAGCCACCGGTTTCGTGCCCTTCAACTGCCGTACCAGAAAGCGCATCTGGGCCGATGCCGACTTCGGGAGCGGGCGCGTGAAGTGACGGGCGTCCGCCTCATCCAAACCATCCCCTACGTCCACCATCGGCCCTCCCTGCGGTCTCGCCCATTCGATCAAGAAACGCAGGACAGCGTGAGCCGGTCACGGATGAGAGCGGACAAGCCGGCGCCGTTACGTGATCGGGATGCCGGTCATGCCCGGCCTGGCAAGGCGTCAGCCCGGCGTCAGCGGAAGGTGTCACAGTATTTCTCGAGAGCGGGACGGGGAACCGGACCAAAACTCAAGGAGAGGTGCCCGGAGCGGCTCATCGGGGACCTATAAACGGTCGGGTCCACGGACCCACGCAGGTTCGAATCCTGCCCTCTCCGCGGAGCGAGACGCCCCCACCCCTCAGGGCTGGGTGGGCAGGAATCCCATGACCGGCGGGGTTCCGGCCCTCCCGGCCCTTTCGTGTACCTGGGCCCGGCGACATCAGCATCCGGTCAGGGAGGTGTCAGTACGAACTGATTCCATCAACACATATGACCCCCGACAGTCGGTCCACTGTCCCACTTCTGCCCTTCCCAAGGCCCGACCGCGCGACTCAAGCGGTCGCCCGGGCCGGTGACGCCCTACGGAGCATGTGATGAGCGAACAGGCCCCGGCGGTGGAGAGTCTCTCCGCACTCCCCCGGTCCGAGCGATCGGAATTCCTTGAGAGCGTCGTCGTCGCGGAGTTCAAGAAGGTTCTCCTCATGAGCGACGACGAGGTGTTCCCCATCGACCAAAGCTATTTCTCGCTGGGATTCACCTCGCTCCGCATCATGGAGGTGAAGACCCGGATCGAGAAGCTGCTCGGATGCACGCTGAGCACGAATGCCCTGTTCAACAGGCCCACCGTCGAGAATCTGGTCGAATACCTGGCGGACGAGGTCCTCGGCGACCTCATATCGTGACCGCTGCGGGCTATCGAGAAGGGGAAAGACCGTAATGTCGATAACGTCGAACACCACGGCGTCAGAAAGCAGCGGGCCCGCCACGGTGATGGCCGTCGAGCAGCACAACGAGCCCATCGCGCTGGTCGGCATGGGTTTCCGGCTCCCGGGCGGCAACGAATCCCCCGAGGGTTTCACCGAGTTCCTGCAGGCGGGCGGCTCCGGCATCCGGCCCGTCCCCGAGGACCGCTGGGACGTCGCCGCGCTGTCACCGCGCCCGGAGGAAGCGGCCGAGTTGGCCGCGGGCGACGCCGAGCCCGAGCGCGGCAAGGTCAGGACGACGGGCGCCGGTTTCCTGGACCAGATCGACCAGTTCGACGCCCCCTTCTTCAATATCTCGCCCAAAGAAGCCGCGTTCGTCGACCCCCAGCAGCGGCTGTTGATGGAGACGGCCTGGCAGGCACTGGAGCACGCCAACATCAACCCCGACACCCTGCGGCACGGCAACGGCGGTGTCTACGTGGGCGCCAGCTCCATCGACTACGCGCTGGAGCTGGAGGGTCTGCCCTACGAGGAGCTGGATGGCCACCTCGCGGCCGGCATCACGCTGTTCCCGCTGTCCGGGCGGCTGTCGTACTTCTTCGGGCTTCGCGGCCCCAGCCTCACTGTGGACACCGCGTGCGCGTCGTCCCTGACCGCGACCCATCTGGCCGTGGAGGGCCTGCGCAGCGGGTCCTGCGACATCGCGCTGGCCGCCGCGGTCAACTGCCTGCACAACCCGCGCATCTTCGTGATGTTCTCGCATGCCAACATGCTGGCCCCGGACGGCCGTTGCAAGACCTTCGACGAGGACGCCGACGGCTACGTACGTGCCGAGGGCTGCGCCGTGCTGGTGCTCAAGCGCCTGTCGGACGCCCAGCGCGACGGCGATCGGGTCCTGGCCCTGATCCGCGGCACCGCCATCGGCGAGGACGGCGAGAGCGCGGGGCTGACCGTACCCAACGGCACCGCGCAGGAGACCGTGATCCGCGCGGCGCTGCGCAACGGTGGCCTGACGCCCGCCGACATCCAGTACGTCGAGGCACACGGCACCGGCACTCCGCTGGGCGACCCGATCGAGATGGGCGCCATCAGTGATGTCTTCGCCGACTCGCACACCGCCGAGCGCCCGGTGAGCGTGGCGTCGGTGAAGACCAACATCGGCCACACCGAGCCGGTGGCGGGCATCGCCGGTGTGATCAAGACCGTGCTGCAGATGCAGGCGGGCACGATCTTTCCGCATGTGAACTTCACCAAGCCCTCCGGCCGTATCCCCTGGTCGAGCATTCCCGTGACGGTGCCCACCGAGAGCCGCCCGTGGCCTGCCGAGGGCACCCGCCGGGCGGTCGTCAACAGCTTCGGTTTCGCCGGCAGCATCGCCGCGGCCGTCCTGGAGGAGCCGCCGGCCCTTCCGGCACCCGAGCCGGCCCAGGCCGGCACGCCGGACACCGCCGACGAGGGCGGCCACGTCTTCACCCTCTCCGCGAAGTCCCGCCGCTCGCTGGGCATGCAGATCGAGCGCTACCAGCAGCACCTGGAGAACAACCCCGGCGTGGACATCGGCGACCTCTGCTACACCGCCAATGTCGGGCGCAGCCACTTCACCCACCGCGTCGGCGGTCTCGTCACCGATCACGCGTCGCTGAGCGCGCTGCTGGCCCGGCACGCCGAGAGCGCGGGCCGCCGCAACGACGTGCGCAAGACTGCGTTCCTCTTCGCCGGACAGGGCTCGCAGTACCCGGGCATGGGCGCCGCCCTGTACCGGCAGTTCCCGGTCTTCGCCGCCCATGTCGACGAGTGCGACGCGCTGTTCGCGGCGAAGCTGGGCCGTTCTGTGCGCGAGCTGATGTTCGCCACCGGGGAGCGGGCGGCCGAGGAGCTGAACCAGACGCTGTACGCCCAGCCCGCGCTGTTCACACTGGAGTTCGCTCTGGCCAAGCTGTGGCTGTCGTGGGGGCTGCGGCCCAACGTGCTGATCGGCCACAGCATCGGCGAGGTCACCGCGGCGGCGGTGGCCGGTCTGTTCAGTCTCACGGACGCGACCTCGCTGGTGGCCGCGCGCGCCCGGCTGATGCAGTCGGTCTCCGAGCCGGGCGGTATGGCCGCGGTGGGCGCTGCGGTCGAAGACGTGTCACCGCTGCTGGAGAAGTACGAAGACCTGGCGGTGGCGGGCGTCAACTCGCCGGAGCAGACGGTGATTTCCGGCGGCGTCCAGTCGCTGGAGGAGGCCGTCGCGGCGCTCGAGGAACGCGGACTGCGGGTCAAGCGGCTGAATGTCTCGCACGCGTTCCACTCCCCGCTGATGGCGGATGTGTACGACGCGTTCCGTGCGGAGATCGCCGGCATCGAGTTCCATGAGCCGACGCTGACACTGATCTCCAACGTCACCGGTGAGGTGTCCAGGTTCCGCGACATCGCCACCCCGGACTACTGGGTGCGCCACATCGGCGCCCCGGTCGAGTTCGCCAAGGGGATGCGCACGGTGGAGCGCCGGGGCCGGCACGCGATGGTGGAGATCGGTCCGTCGCTGGGACTGAGCGCCCCGGCCAAGCAGTGTGTCACCGCCCAGGACCACCTGTGGGTGGCCAGCCTGCACCCGAAGGACACCGACGGCCGGACCGTGCGCAGCGCCGTTGCGCAGTTGTACGCCGCGAACTTCAGGATTTCGTGGACCGGCTTCCACACCGGCCGGGAGCGCACGCCCGTCGCGCTGCCCGGCTACGCCTTCGACCGCAAGCGGTACTGGCTGCCGGCCAACGCCAACCGGCACGGTCTGGGCGCCCGGATCGCCGGTACCAGCGCAGTGCAGCACCCCCTGCTCGGGGCCGAGACCAGCACCCCTGAGCAGCGCGCCGCCGGAGTACGGGAGTTCTCGACCACGATCAGTGCCGACCGGCCGGGCTATCTCGCCGCGCACGTGGCGATGGGCAACGTGGTCTTCCCCGGCACCGGCTACCTCGAGATCGTCCTCGCCCTGCAGGACGCGGTGCTCGGCCACACGCGCAGGGCGGTCCACGACGTCAGCCTGCGCGAGGCGCTCATCCTCGATGCGGGCGTCGCGACCCGGCTGCGGACCCGGCTGCGTCCGGGCGACGGCGGCACCTCGCTGGTCGAGGTCGCCAGCCTGACCGGCAGCGGTCAGGAGGAGGTCGAGCGGCTGCACGCGACGGCGGTGCTCTCGGCGACGGACGAGGCGCCCGACGGCCCGAGCGGGGCGGCGCGGGCGCTGGTCGAGCTGGCTGCCGGGGACGAGCGTCCTGAGGACGTGCTGCAGGCCGAGGACGTGTACGCCGCCTACGCGGGCGCCGGGCTCGACTATGGTCCCGCGTTCCGGCTGATGCGTTCGGTGACCCGCTTCCCGAGCGGGCTCACCGTCGGCGACCTGCAAGGCGTGGATGCCGGCCCGCTGGAGCATGTGCCGCCGGCCCTGCTCGACGCGGCCATGCACAACATGGGCGCCCTCGCCGACGACGGCAACTCCTACCTGCCGGTCCGCTTCGGCCGCTTCACCCTGTTCCGCAAGCCGCGGGCGCGGTCGCTGCGCACCCTGCTGCGGCTGGTCCCCTCCGACTCCGCCGACGTCGACATCTGCGCCGACGTACTGGTGCTGGAAGAGGACGAGCCGGTCATGGAGCTGCGGGGGCTCGGGCTGAAGCAGCTCGCCGCCGCGCCCGGCTCCGCTCGCCGCAGCTTCTTCCACCAACTGCGGTGGACCAAGCGGTCGGCGACAGGCCCGGACGGCGTCGTGGACCGCCGGGTGCTGCTGGTGGGCCGCTCGGCCGACGACTTCCATGAGGTGGCGGACCGGCTGGCCGAGGGCGGCGTGCGGATGGTCTTCGCCGACGATGCCGACGAGGTCGGCACCCTGCTGGCGCAGGAGCGGATCACCGACGTGTGCTGGTTCTGGCAGCACAGCGGGGACGGCGCGGGAGCGAGCGGCCTTCGGGCGGAGTCCGAGCGCAATTACGCCCGGCTGCTGGCTTTGCTGGCCGAGCTGGACCGGCGCGGCTTCGGCCGCGACCAGCGTCTGTGGCTGGTCACCGAGCAGGCGCAGCCGCTGCGCGGGGATCGTCCCGGGCAGGTGCGGCTCGCCGGTGCCTCGCTGTGGGGGTTCGGCGCGGTGCTGCTCAACGAGTACCCGTCGTACCGGACCACGCTGCTCGACCTGCCGGCCGACGGCTCCGCCGCGGCCGCGTTCGCCGCGGAGCTGGTCTCGCGGGAGTCCGGCGACTTCCAGGTGGCCTACCGCGGCGGCCACCGGCACGTTCGCCGCCTGGTGGCCGACGACGCCCGGGCCCGCGGGGACAACGGCTTCGGCCTGGCCGTCAAGGAGTACGGCACGTTCGCCGGCATCCGGCCGGAGCGCGTCGAGGAGGTGGCGCCCACCGGCGACGAGATCCAGGTCCAGGTGTCGGCGGTCGGCCTCAACTTCAAGGACGTGCTCAACGCCCTCGGCATGCTGAAGGAGTTCGGCGAGCAGCCGCTCGGCTTCGAGTGCGCCGGGACGGTCGTCGCCGCCGGGCCCGACGCCTCGTTCTCGCCGGGCGACGAGGTGATCGTGAACTACCTCGGTCTGATGCGCCGGCGCGTGACCGTGCCGTCGGCGGTCGCCGTGCGCAAGCCGTCCGGGCTGGACTTCACCCAGGCTGCCGGGCTGATATCGGTGTACGTCACCGCCTACTACGCGCTGCACCGGCTGGCCGGTATGAAGGCCGGTGACCGGGTGCTGGTCCACGCGGCGGCCGGCGGCGTCGGGCAGGCTGCGACCCACCTGGCCCGGCTGGCCGGAGCGGAGGTCTTCGCCACCGCCAGCCCGCACAAGTGGCCGCTGCTGCGCGCACAGGGCGTCGAGCACCTGATGAACTCCCGCACGCTGGACTTCGCCGAAGAGATCGGGCGGATCACCGGCGGGCGCGGTGTCGACATCGTGCTCAACAGCCTCAACAAGGACTTCATCCCGGCCGGGATGAAGTCCCTGGGGCAGGGCGGCCGGTTCGTCGAGCTCGGCAAGGTCGGGGCGTGGACGCCGGACCAGGTCGCGGCGGAGCGGCCGGACGTGTCGTACTTCAACTTCGACCTCAGCGAGCTGCCGCAGGACCGGCTGATCCCGCTCAACCAGGAGATCATGCGCGTGATCGTGGATCTGGTGGAGGCCGGCAAGCTGCCGCCGCTGCCGGTGACCGGATACACCCTCGACGAGGTCGAGGAGGCGTTCGGCGTGCTCAGCCGCGGCGCCAACATCGGCAAGCTGGTGATCGAGTTCGACGACCCGGCGGCCGGTGAGCCGCGCCCGGTCGAGATCCGGCCGGACCGCGTCTACGTGGTCACCGGCGGCCTCGGCGGCCTCGGCCTGGTGGCAGCGCAGAAGCTGGTGGACCTCGGCGCCCGCAGGGTGGCCCTGGTCGGCCGCCGCACGGAACCGGTGCCGGACGTGGCGCACCTGCTGGCGCGGCTGCGGGAGCGCGCGGAGGTGACCGTCCTGCAAGGCGATGTCTCCGACCCGGCGGATATGGGGCGGATCACCGCCATGCTGCTGAGTTCGCCGGTGCCGGTCGGCGGCATCGTGCACGCGGCCGGCACGACCGCGGACCAGCCGGTCGCCGACCAGACCTGGCAGTCCCTCGACACGGTCTTCGCAGCGAAGGTCTACGGCTCGTGGCTGCTGCACGAGGCTGCCGGCTCCTTCCCGGAGCTGGACTTCTTCGTCGGCTTCTCCTCGGCCGCCCCGGTGGTCGGCGCGCCCGGCCAGTCCAACTACGCGGCAGCCAACGCGTTCCTGGACGCACTGATGGAATGGCGCCACGCACAGGGCCTGCCGGCGCTGTCGGTGAACTGGGGCCCCTGGGCCGAGGTCGGCATGTCGGCCCGGCTGGGCGAGGCGCTGATCCGGCGCTGGGAGGACGAGGGCATCAAGCTCTTCTCGCCCGGTCGCGGCGCCCGCGCCTTCGCCTCGGTGCTGGGCCGCCCGCTCGGCCGCATCGTGGCGGGCGAGGCGGACTGGGACCGGTTCACCGCGGCCAAGCCGGTGCGCAACGCCCTGTACGAAAGGGTGGTGCAGCCCGGCGGCGCCCAGGCGCACAGCCTCGACCTCGATGCCCTGCGGCAGCAGCCACAGGCCGAACGCCTGGCCGCGCTGGAGCAGTTCGTGCGGATCAGGACCGCCGACGTGCTGCACCTGGACGACCCGGATTCCATCGACCCGTACGCCGAGTTCACGCAGCTCGGTCTCGACTCCCTGGTGGCGGTCGAGCTGAAGAACAAGCTGGAGGCGGCACTCCAGCTGCCGCTGCCGCCCCAGCTGGTCTTCGACCACCCCTCGCCGGACCGGCTCGCGGCGTTCCTGGAGCAGCAGCTCACGGCCGCGGCGGCGGCCTGACACCAGGCCGGACCGCTTCCCGCCCGCCTCGACACCATCGCATGACCCGGCACACCGAAAAGGAGACTTCCGTGGCCGGACCGAGCACGGACACCATCGCGAGCCGCTCCGCCCTGCACGCCGCCCGGCGGCCGGATCACCCGGCGATCATCTGCGAGGGCCGCGAGACCACCTACGCCGAACTGCACCGGGCGAGCAACCGCACCGCCCATGCCCTCTTGGCGGCGGGTGTGTCCCGCGGCGACCGCGTCGCCTTCCTGGGCCGCGAGAACGAGCACTACTACGACCTGGCCCTGGGGTGCGCGAAGACGGGCGTGGTGCTGGTGCCCATCAACTGGCGGCTGACCGCCGGCGAGGTGGACCACATCCTGCGCGACTCCGGCGCCTGCCTGGCCTTCGTCCAGGGCGAGTTCCTGCCCGCGGTCGAGCGGGTCCGCGGCAGTCTGCCGCAGCTGCGGCAGGTCCGCCGCTTCGACGGTGCGGGCCACCGGGCCGAGGGGTTCCTCTCCTGGAAGGGCGATGCCCCCGACACCGATGTGGATGTGCCGATCGGGCCGCAGGATCCGATGGTGCAGATGTACACGAGCGGCACCAGCGGGCTGCCCAAGGGCGTGGTGCTCGCGCACCGCACCTTCTTCTCCTTCATCGAGCACATGCGGCAGGCCGACTGCGACTGGATCGACTGGCGGCCGCAGGACCGCACGCTGATCTGCTTTCCCGGCCTGCACTCGGGCGGAATGGCGTGGTTCATGCACGCCTTCAATGTCGGCGCGACCTCCGTGGTGATGGAGATGTTCGTGGCCGAGGAGGCGGTGCGGCTGATCCCCGCCCACAAGATCACCACCGTGTGGGCGGCGCCCGCGATGCTCGACATGATGATGGCCGAACACCACGCCGGTCCGGAGACCTTCGCCTCCCTGCGCAAAGTCGTGTACGGAGGCGCGCCCATCTCGCCCGCCCAGCTGGAGCGCTGTCTGTCGGTGTTCGCCTGTGAGCTGGCCCAGATGTACGCGGCGGCCGAGACCGGCAGCGTGGTCACCTGCCTGAGCCCCGAGGACCATGTGCCGGGCAATCCGCGGCTGACCTCGGCCGGCCGGGTCTGCCCCGGCAATGTCGTACGGATCGTCGACGAGGACGGCAACGAGCAGCCGGCCGGCACCATCGGCCAGGTCTGTGTGTGGACTCCGGCGCACTTCGTCGAGTACTTCCGGCAGCCGGAGGTCACGGCCCGCACCTTGGCGGACGGCTGGCTCAAGCTGGGCGACGCCGGCTATCTCGATGAGGAGGGCTACCTCTTCCTGTGCGACCGGATCAACGACACGATCATCGTCGCCGGCCAGAACATCTACCCGGTCGAGGTGGAGAACGCGCTGCGGGCGCATCCCGCGGTCGTCGACGTCGCCGTGGTCGGTGTGCCCGACGCCCGCTGGGGCGAGACGGTCCGCGCCTGCGTGGTCACGGCACCGGGCAGCGAGACCACCGGCCGCGAGCTGCTCCTCTTCCTGCGCGGCCGACTGGCCGACTTCAAGATCCCCACCAGCTACGAGTTCCTCGAAGCCCTGCCCCGCAACCCCACCGGGAAGGTGCTGCGCCGGGAACTGCGCGAGCGCATCGCCACCGCGGCGGCCGTCTCCGGATGACCGGTACCCCGTGTCCGCAACCACCCGAAGGAGAACGATGACCGAGCCGGTCGCCGCCAGCGCGGACCGCTGGTTCCAGCCGGAGAGCGCGCCCGATGCCGGTACCCGGATCTTCCTGCTGCACTACGCGGGGAGCGGGGCGTCGGTCTACCACGACTGGCCACCTCTGATACCCGCCGATGTCTCCACCCAGTGCGTCCAGCTGCCGGGCCGTCAAGAGCGGCTCGGGGAGCCGATGTTCACCGATGTCGGCCTGCTGGTGGAACAGCTGGCGGACTGCTTCACCGCCGAGCTGGACGGTCGCCCGTACGCTGTCTTCGGGCACTGCATGGGCGCGCTGGTCGGATACCGGCTGGCCGTCGAGCTGCACGAGCGGGGCGAGCAGCCGCCGGTGCTGCTGGGCGCTTCCGCGTGGGCGCCGAAGGGCTTTCGTACCCCGCCCCCGGAACAGCTGCAGGTGCCGCAGGACGAGCTGGTGGAGTGGGCCCGCGGCCTCGGCTCACTGCCGGAAAGCATCCTCAACGACACCGAGGCGCTGAGCCTGATGATGCCGGCCATGCGGGCGGACCTGGAGGTCTGCGCCAGCTACGCCGACGACGACGCCCAGGTGCCGTGCCCGGTGGTCACCTACTGCGCCGACACGGACCCGCTGGTGGACGCGGAGGCCATGGCGTCCTGGGCGCCACGCACCACGTCCTACCTGGGCAACCGTCTCTTCCGTGGCGGCCACTTCTTCCTCCATGAGGAGACGACGTCGATCACCGCGGACTTCGTACGCCTGCTGCGCGGCCGGGTCGCCGCCGAAGCCAGGCCCGTGTTCTGAACCAATCAGGGAGGAGCCCCACCTTGACCGCCATCAATCCCAATGAGTTCGCCGACCGCTACGTCGCGGTCTGGAACGAAGCCGAACCGGAGGCCCGCCGCAAGGGGGTCGAGGAACTGTGGGCGCCGGACGGCACGTACGCCAACGCTGTCGCCGTCGTCCGCGGCCCCGAGGACATCGCCACTCAGGTCGGCTACGCCCACGACGCCTACGCCGTGGGCGGCTTCACCTTCCGCTCGTGCAACAACGCGCGCGGCCAGCACAACACCCTGCGCTTCAACTGGGTGATGGTGTCGCGGTCCACCGGCGCCCTGGAGGCCGTGGGGTTCGACTTCATCACCCTGGACGACGACGGCCGCATCGTCTCCGACCACCAGTACTTCGACACCCCGCCGAGTTATGTGGTGCCGCCGCCCGGCGAGGCGGCCTGACCACCACTGCACGGCCTACGCCGCCCCTGCCGGATCCGGTCCGGTGGGGGCGGCGGCGTGCAGGCGCGTGAGCATCTCGCCGGTTGTCCCGTCGGCCGGCAGGAACGCCTCGACCGCCAGTTCGGCGACGGTGACGTCGAGCGGCATGCCGAAGGTGGCGATGGTGCAGAACAGGGAGAGCTCCATGTCCCGGTACCGCAGCCGCAGCGGGAGGGTGAGGTCGGCGTTGTCGGTGCGGGGCGGCCGGCTCGGCTCACCGCCGTCCGGATAGGCGCACAGCTCCCGGTACAGCTCGGCCAGCCCCGGCTCCGCGGTCAGCTCCACCCGACGCTGCAGCCGCAGCAGCAACTGGGCCCGCCAGTCCGCGAAGTTCACGATCCGCGGCTGCATGCCCTCGGGGTGCAGCGCCAGCCGCAGCGCGTTGACGGGGTGGCGCAGCAGGTCGGGCGCGGCGCCCTCGGCGAAGAGCGCGAAGCCGCTGTTGCTGAGCACGACGTTCCAGTGGCGGTCCACGACGAGCGCGGGGAAGGGTTCGTGCCCCGCCAGGATCTGACGGAGCGCATCACGTACAGGGCGCATCTCGGCGACATCCAGGGGGGAGTCCGTGTAGGCGGGCGCGTAGCCGGCGGCCAGCAGCAGTTGGTTCTGCTCGCGCAACGCCAGTTCCAGTTGCCGGCCCAGCCGCAGCACCATCTCGCGGCTGGGCTTGGACCGCCCGGTCTCCAGGAAGCTGAGGTGACGGGCGGAGATCTCGGCCCGAGTGGCCAGGGCGAGCTGGCTGTAGCCTCGCTGTTCGCGCCATTGGCGCATCAACTCGCCCACCGGCCGGGACAATTGCGGACTTGCCTGCACCTCGGTCATTCCCTCACCCTGCATCATCCCGAGCACCGGGTACAACCGAGTCGGAAAGGCCCGCGGAACCTGGGCGCCGCGGGCCGGGAGTTCACGCCGGGTACTGGCCGGCTCCGGTGAAGCGGCGGTGCTCGCGGATCAGTCCCCGCTCGTCGCGCAGCAGGAAGTCCACGCCGGTCACGCCCGACTCCGTGCGCCACGGGTAGCGGAGGGCGTCGTGCTGCGCCGAGGCTGTGCCCGCCCGGGCGCGCGCGCCACCGGCCGCGAGCGCGGCGGCGATGGCGTCCACGCCGTCGTGCACGCCGTTGTCGTCGACGAGCCGGGCGTCGGGCAGATAGCGGTCGGCGGTCTCCTTGCGCAGCTGCTCGATCCCGGCGCCGTCCGAGGCCAGGTAGCGCTCGGCCTGCTCGTCGAGTTCGGGGGAGGCCATCGGGGGCTCGTTGAACTGGTAGTCGCGGACGATGCGGCCGGCGTCGTCCAGCAGCACCACGTCGAATCCGACCGCGAGCACCGTGTCGGCGTCGGCCGGTGACATCAGCCAGTTGAACGTCAGCGCGCCCTGGTGGCCGACCGGGTTGCCGGCCGACCGGAAGCGCAGTTTCTGGCCGCCCACGAACTGGTCGTACGCCTCGGTCACCCGGGCCACCAGGTCCTCGGTGCCCTGGAAGCGGCGGGTCTGGGTGAAGTGCAGTCCCTCCGGGGTCCACAGTTCCGCCACCGCGGCACGTCGGGCGGCGGCGTCGGGCTCGTTCCAGACGGCGACGTAGCGGTCCAGCAGTTCGTTCGCACTCACGTGCAGCACTCTTTCCATCGTCGGGTCCGCAGCGGCACGGGAGCCGCTGCGGACGGTCGTTTCGCCGTGGGTCACTTGCCGGCGTTCGTGCGGGGCAGCGCCTGGACCAGCAGGGCCAGTGCGGCGGCCACCGCCACGAGGAAGACGATCCCCATGTCGAAGGCGTGCGGGTAGGACGACGGCAGGGGGCGCTTGCCGAGCGCGTTGTAGAAGATGACGCCGATGATCGCGACGCCGAGCGAGTTGCCGATCTGCAGGCCGGTGGTCAGCACACCGGAGGCCGATCCCGCGTACTGCGGGTTGACCCGCGCGAGCACCGTGGATGCCAGCGGGGCGACCGCCAGGCCCATGCCGGCGCCGTCGATCACCAGGCCGGGGATGAGCCATGCGGTGTGGCCGCCCGAGCCCAGGTGCGCGGCGGTGAGGCCGATGACGACCAGGCCCACCGCCATCAGCAGGGCGCCGACCGCGAGCACCTGGCGGCCGAGCTTGGCGGCGAACTTCGTGGCGTTCATCGAGGTGTACATGTAACCGGCGCCGATCGCGGCGAACAGGAGGCCCGCCTGGAGCGCGGTCAGGCCGCGGCCGGCCTGCATGTACAGCGCCAGCACCAGGAAGAACGACGCCTGGCCCATCCAGAACACCAGTTGGCAGGCGAGGCCGACGACGAAGGCGCGGTCCTTGAACATGTCGATGTTCACCAGGGGCGAGCCGCCCCGAGCGGCGGTCGACCGCTCGACCGCCACGAACACGCCCATCAGGACCGCGAACGCACCGAAGGAGACCCAGGTCCATGCCGGCCAGCCGTGCTGCCGGCCTTCGATGAGCGGCAGCACGAGCGCGACCAGGGCGAGGGTGATCACGGCGACACCGGGGAAGTCCAGCTTCGGCCGGCCCTCGGCCCGTGACTCGGGCACCAGCTTCACGGTCAGACCCATGATCAGCAGGCCGATCGGCAGGTTCACCAGGAAGCAGGAGCGCCAGCCCAGGCCGGCGATGTCCGCCTCGATCAGCAGGCCGCCGATCAACTGCCCGAAGACCGCCGCCAGGCCCATGGCCAGACCGTATCCGGCGAACACTTTCAATCGTGCCGGGCCGGTGAAGATGGTGCCCAGCAACGCCAGTACCTGGGGCGCGAGCATCGCCGCGGACAGCCCCTGCAGCACCCGGGCGAAGACCAGGAAGTCGGCGGACTGGGCAACACCGCACAGCAGCGATGCGACGGTGAACAGGCCCAGTCCCAGCAGGAACATTTTCCGGCGCCCGTACAGGTCGCCCAGGCGTCCGCCGGTGATCAGTCCCACGCCGTACGCCAGGCCGAATCCGGCGACCACCCATTCGATGGCCGAGGCACCCGCCCGCAGATCCGTCTGCAGCGAGGGAATGGCGACGTTGACGATGAAGAAGTCCAAAGTGGTGATGAAGACGCCCGCCAGCACCGTCGGCAGAATCAGTCGATGCGGCACGGCCGGACTTCCGGCAGCCGCCACGCCCGGTGGCGGCGCCGAGGCACTGCGGGTGGTCTCGGTGGTCATCGTTCGTACTCCCAACGATCACAGGGGTGTTCACCTGGCGCCCACGGCCGGGTGGCCCCGTGGGCGGGTGCTGTGTCAAGCGTGTCGTCGGATTGCCGGAGGGGTCAATTACCTACCAGGTAATCAACGGGCGGCTCGAGCCGTTCTCTTGTCCCACGTCAGCGCCGCGTCAGCCCGGTCCGGACCGAATCAGCAGCGCGTCAGTGCTCGGTCAGCAAGGACTGTAATCATCGTCCAGATTTCGCCTGAACTCCCACTTCGATTGCATTTCCGAAGGGTCCGCCAGATGAATCCCGGGAAACAATTGCGCAGCTACGGGCTGTTTATCGCGGGGAAAGACATCGAAGGCGACGGCTGGGTTTACACCGTGAGTGCCAAGTCACTCCTGGAAGATGTCTTCACCAGCGTCAGCGTCAAACGCAGCCTCGAGAAGGACGCGGACTCCGCCGCCGCACAACACCCCTACGTCATCGGCCGGTGCGCGATAGCCGACGACGCCGCCATCGACCTCGCCACCGAGGCGGCGGCCGCGGCCGCCCCAGGCTGGGCGGCGGTCCCGCTGGAAAGGCGCATACGGCTCGGCGGCCTGTTCCGGGAAGAACTCCTGCGCCGCAAGGACGAGTTCGTGGAGATGCTGGTCGCCGAGTCCCACCCGGTCAGGCTCGCCCGGTGGGAACTGAGCTGCCTGCTCCAGGTCTACAGCGAAGAGAGCATCCGGTGGTACGCGCGCCAGATGCACACCGAGTTCGAGGACGGCGGGCGCCGGCTGATCGTCCGCCGCCAGCCTGACGGTGTGGTCGCCTTCAACCCGCCGCAGAACGCCCCGGCCCCCAGCGCAGCCCTGGCCGTGCTGGCCCTGATGGCCGGGAACGCGGTCGTGGTCCGTGCCCCGCGCAGCATCGCGCTGAGCACCCTGTGGGTACTGCGGGACGTGGCGGCTCCCCTGCTGGACGAGGTCGGAGCGCCGCCCGGCACGCTCAACGTGGTCTGCGCCAACCCCAAGCAGACCCTGGACCGCTGGATCACCAGCCCGCTGGTCGACGACATCTTCTACATCGGCGGCAGCCAGGAGGGCCTCCGTTTCCAGGAGCAGTGCGTGGCCAACGGCAAGAAGCCGATCCTGGAGCTGGCCGGCAACGACGGGATCATCGTCTGGAAGGACGCCGACCTCGCCTACGCGGCCGAGGCGATCACCGAGTCGTTCTACGGTTCCGGGCAGATCTGCATGGTGCCCAACTACGTGCTGGTGCACCCCGATGTCGCCGACGACCTCATCGCCGAGGTGGAGCGCAAGCTCGTCGACGTGCGCCCGGGTTACCCCGACGAGGAGGACGTACTCCTGTCTCCGGTGCGCCGTACGGAGCGGTTCTTCGGCCTGCTGGAGCGGGCTCTGGAGCAGGGCGCGCAGCTGGTGACCGGCGGCAGGCGCACCGAACTGGACGGCACGCCCTCAGAGACGGGGGTCTTCCTCCAGCCGACCGTGCTGCGGGTGGACGGGCTCGGCGCGGCCCGCGAGCACGAGGTGGTGCGGCACGAGACGTTCTTCCCGCTGCTGCCGATCGTGGTCGCCGAACCGGAATCCGACGAGGTCCTGCTCGAACGCTTCCTGGACTTCGTCAACACCAACGAGTACGGGCTGCGCAACTCGCTGTGGGCCAGGGACGAGACCGTCGTCGACACCTTCGTGCAGCGGGTCGTCAACGGCGGCCTGCTGAAGGTCAACGACTCGCACATCGGCTTCCTGCCGTACCTGCCGAGCCACGGGGGGACGGGTCTGACCGGTGGGGTCTTCGGCGAGGCCAACTACCCGATGCTCAAGACCTCCCACGTCCAGGGCGTCAGCATCGCACGCGACGTCAGCCCGCATCGAACCGTCTTCGGCGGCTGACCCCCGCCCGCCGGCCCGTCGCCGGCCGGCCCGTCGTCGGCCGGCCGCCACCCGCGAACTTCCCTGAACGAGGTGACACCCGTGAGATCTCTCGACGCCGCCCGCGACACCTGCGAGCGCTTCCATCCAGGGCTGGTGAAGGCCCTTTCGGACCTGCCGTTCGAGGAGCGTGAGGCCCCCGGCAGCCCGGTGGTCGACCTGTTCCGGTCGGCCGCCGGGACGGGATTGCTGATCCCCACCGAGTACGGGGGCCTGGGCGCCGACCCGGTGGACGCCGTACTGGTGCAGCGGGCCGTCGGCTCGCTGTCGCCGTCCCTGGCCGTCGCCTCGACCATGCACCACTTCACCGCCGCGATGCTCTACGCGCTCGCGGACGGCCCGGGCCGCCTGACGCCCGCCCAGACCCAGGTGCTGCACACGGTGGTACCCGAACAACGGCTGATGGCCTCCGGCTGGGCCGAGGGCCGCACCCAGCAGAACATCCTCAGCCCGGCGGTCACCGCCACCCCGACCGCGGGCGGATACCTGCTCAACGGCGCCAAGAAGCCATGCAGCCTGTCGCGTTCGATGAGTCTGCTGACCGCGAGCATCGCGGTGCCCGGCGCGGACGGCGGACAGGAACTCGCGCTGGCTCTGGTGGACTCCTCGTCGCCGGGCCTGAGCGTCCACTCCTTCTGGGCCGGCGAGGTGCTGGCCGGCGCCCAGAGCGACGAGGTGCGCCTGGCCGATGTCTTCGTGCCCGAGGACATGGTGATCCGCACCACCGCGGACGACCCGGACCGGATCGACGATCTTCAGAACGCCGGCTTCGTCTGGTTCGAGATGCTGGTGTCGGCCGGTTACGCCGGCGCGGCCGCCGGGCTGACGGAGGAGGTGCTGGCCCGCGGGCGCGGCAGCGCGAGCGAGCGGGGCACCCTGCTGGTCCGCACCGAATCCGCCTTCGACCTGCTCCTGGGAACCGCCCGCGCGGTGCGCGACGGGGTCGGCGGCGAAGAGGCCGTGGCGCAGGTGCTGATCGCCCGGTTCGCGGCACAGGAGGCGCTTTCGCTCGCCGCTCAGCAGGCCCTCGAACTGCTCGGCGGCATCGACTTCATCCGCTCCGCCGCCCACTCCCGGCTGGCCGCCTCCGTGCGGCCGCTCGCCTTCCACCCACCGTCCCAGGGCTCCACCGTCGAGCCGCTGCTGGCGTACGCCGGCGGTGCCCCGCTCGACCTGTCCTGAGAGAAAGCGAGTCACCGATGACCCCGAACGCCGACGTCCCGGCCGGCCAGGAGGAGGAGATCCTCCGGCTCTACCGGGCCCATCTGAGCAAGGGCCGGGCGACCCTGGCCGAGCTCTTCGGCACCCATATGGAGGTCGAGTCGCGGGGAGCCTGGCTGACCACCTCGGACGGCGAACGCTTCCTCAACGCGGGCGGCTACGGCGTCTTCATCATGGGTGCCCGCCATCCCGTCGTCATGGAGGCGGTGCGTCGACAGCTGGAGACCCACCCCGTGGCCACCCGCATCCTGCTGGAGCCGACCGTCGCCCGCGCCGCCGAAGCGCTGGTCTCGGTCACCCCGGAGGGCCTGGACCGTGTGCACTTCGCCCTCTCCGGGGCGGAGGCGGTGGAGACCGGCCTGAAGCTCGCCCGCGCCAACGGCCGCCGGCGGACGGTCTCGATGAAGGGCGGCTACCACGGCAAGACGCTCGGCGCCCTGTCGGCCACCGCCAAGGACGTCTACCAGGCGCCCTTCCGCCCGCTGATCCCCGACGTGGTGCACCTGCCGTTCGGCGACATCGACGCGCTGCGCGCGGAGCTGTCCGGCCACCCCGGTGAGGTCTGCGTGATCATCGAGCCGGTCCAGGGCGAGGGCGGCGTGATCATCCCGCCCAAGGGCTACCTCAAGCAGGTCGAGGAGGCGGTCCGGGAGTTCGACGGCTTCCTGGTGGTGGACGAGGTGCAGACCGGCATCGGCCGGCTCGGCGAGTGGTGGGGCCTGGACACCGAGGGCGTCCGCCCGGACGTGCTGCTGGCCGGCAAGGCCCTCGGCGGCGGCGTGGTCCCGGTCTCGGCGGCCATCGCCACCCGCAAGGCCTTCCGCCCCTTCGACAAGGACCCCTACGTCCACACCGCCACCTTCTCCGGCCAGCCGCTGCTGATGGCGGCGGTGCAGGGCACCCTCCGGGCGATCCGCGAGGAGGACCTGGTGTCGCGGGCCCGCGAACTCGGCGCCCGGCTGCTGCCGAGGATCACCGAGATCGCCCGGCGCAACATCCCCGACCAGGTCGTTCAGGTGCGTGGCCAGGGCCTGTTGATCGGCGTCGAGCTGGTCGAGCCCGGGCTGGCCGGCGAACTGCTCATCGAGCTGTTCAACCACGGCGTGGTCGCCAACCACTCGATGAACGGCTCCTCCGTGGTGCGGTTCACCCCGCCCGCGATCCTCACCGACCGGGATGTCGAATTCCTGCTCGACTCCTTCGACAAGGCCACCGTCGACCTCGTGCGGCGCTCGGCCACGATGCCCGAAGGCGGCAACTGACCATGCGACACGTCGAACTCCACGCCCTGGTGCACCTCGCCTCCGCCGAGGAGGTCTTCACGACCCTCCCGCGTTGGGAGCGTTACCCGGAACTCGCCCCGCACGTGCGGTCCACGCAGGTGCACGCGACGCTGCCCGAACCCGTCGGCAGCTCCGACTGGGAGCTGCACTTCCGCAGCGGGCTGCTGCGCTGGACCGAGGAGGACACCTTCTTCCCCGACCGCCTGGAGATCCGCTTCGAGCAGACCGACGGCGACTTCGACAGCTTCCAGGGCGTGTGGACGCTGCGTCAGGAAGGCCCGGACGTCTCGGTCGTCTTCACCGCCGACTTCGACTTCGGCATCCCGAGCCTCGCCAGCATCCTCGATCCGATCGCCGAGCGCGTCATCCGGGAGACCGTGGCCTGGGCCGTCACCGGTTTCTTCCCCGGCACCACGATCCTCGACGCGGACATCGACATCGACGCGGCAGTCGCCCCGAGCGCGGGCTGATCCCAAGACCCGCGACGGGCAGCCGGCCCGCCCCGGGCACCACATCCCCCATCGGAGCCGAAACAGGAGTCCAACCGTGGACCAGGCCAACCCCTTCGAGACACCCAGGACCTTTTCCCTGCACCGTGCCGAGTACCAGGTCGGCCTGGCGGTGACCACCGGTCTGATCATCTATCACTTCACCGACATCCGCTGGCTGCCGGCCATCGCGCTCTTCCTCTACATCGACCTGATCGGCTACCTTCCCGGCGCGATCGCCTTCCGGCGCTCGGCCGGGGCCCCGATCCACAAGGGCTACTACGTCGCCTACAACGTGATGCACAGCCTGATCACGCAAGGCGCCGTCGCCGCCCTGTGGTGCTGGCTGGTCAAACCGGAGTGGGCACTGCTGGTGCTGCCGTTCCATCTGTTCGGCGACCGCGGCCTGTTCGGCAACTTCATGAAGTCCTTCGCGCTGCCCTTCGAGCCGATCCGCCAGTCCGGCTACCTGCGGCTGCTGGACGACCTGGGGCTGAAGCACCCCAAGCCGGTCGGTCACGCGAGCGACCCGGTCCCGGTGGGCCACATTTCCGCCCCCGCCGCCCGGACGCTCAGCGAGGCGACCGCCCCGGCCGGACAGAAGGTGTCCCGGTGAGCACTCTCACGCTGCGCAAGCGCTGGAGCGCCCAGGACGGCGCCCTGAGCGCACTGGCCATGCCGGTGTCGGTGCTCACCGCCGTCCACGAAGGCCACCAGCACGGCACCACTGTCAGCACGATCACCCGGATCTCCCGCCGCCCACAGGTACTGGGCGTATGCCTGAAGCCCCAGTCGGTGCTGGCGAGGCTGGCCACCGCCGAGGGCCGGTTCGCGGTCAACGTGCTCAGTGGCCGGCAGGGCCACCTGGCCCAGTACTTCGCCGAGAGTTCCCGGCCCGACGGTGCCGCCCAGTTCCAGGGCATCGACTGGCGCCCGGCCGCCTACTCGCGCGCGCCGCTCTTCCGCGGTGCGCTGGCGCATTACGACTGCCGTGTGGTGGGCCGCTTCCAGGTCGGTGACCACGAGGTGCTGCTCGGCGCGGTCGTCCACGCGGACAGCTCCGAGGGGGATCACCTCGTCAGCCGGTCCGGCGAACTGTTCGCCGGGGCCCTGATGCCGGTCACCGGCAACGACGGCCGCACTGCGCTCGGCCCGGGCGCGGATCTGCTCGACGGCGCCCGGCCGCTCACCGTGCCGCTCACGCAGCCCGCCAAGGAGGACGTGTTGTCATGACGACGCCCACCGCCCACGAGGCCGACTGGGACACCGCCCCCGGCCTGCTCGACGGAGCCAAGGACCTGACCCTCGGCCCGGACCGGTGCAACCTGGCGTACTGGTTCACCGAGGTCGCACAGGGCACCCTGCGGGACCGCGGCGCGACCGGGCACCACGAGAAGGCGGACCTGCCCGAATTCCTTCGCCGGCCCGGGCCGTTGCGCGAGGCCCTGATCCTGGAGTTCGGCTTCCGCAGTCTGTCGGAGGAGATCGCCACCCGTCTGCTGGGCCACTACGTCTCCCGCGCCCCCGGGATCCCGGAGATGGAGTTCTACGCCACCCAGCTGATGGACGAGGCCCGGCACGCCCGGGTGTTCCGCAACCATCTGGTGGAGCTGGGCCTGCCGGAGCGGACACTGCTGGCCGACATCGACAAGATGGCCGCCGACTACCGGCGTGAGGTGCTGCAGCCGGTGGAGGACTTCACCCTGGAGATCATCCGCGATCAGGGTGACTTCCCCGGCGGGGTGGCCGTGTTCGCCATTGTCATCGAAGGGGTGCTCGCCCCGGCCGCCGAGCTGAGCGAGCGCAAGTGGACGCCGCTGTCGCAGGCCACGCAGGAGATCTCCCGCGGCACCGCGATCGACGAGATCCGGCATCTGACCGTGGCCAGCACCATCCTGCGCGACCACATCCGCGACCACCCCGAGTACCTGCCGCGGCTGCTGGAGATCCTCGAGGCCGGCACCGAGCTGTGGGACCGGGTACCGGACCGTCCCTACGTGCTCCACCGCGAGGAGCTGTTCCAGCAGGGCATGACGGAGCAGGCCGAGCTGATCGGCGACTACGAGGTCTGGCCGGGGGTGCGGCTGCTGGACACGACCCCGGAGCAGCGCTACGAGATGGCCGAGCGGTGGACCGACGAGATGGCCGCGAGCCGGATGACCTACATGGGCATACCGGCGGTCGGCGTGGGACGGAGTGAGCGTCCGTGACGCCGTCGTCTCCCGGCGCCCAGCCCTTCGGCGCCCCCTCCGGCCGGGCGGCCGTGATCGCCGGTGTCGGCGGACATGTGCCGCCGAACGTGGTCACCAACGCCGATCTGGTGGCCCGTCTGGACACCTCCGACGAGTGGATCCGCAGCCGTACCGGGATCGCGTCGAGGCACGTCGTCACGCCGGGCACCGCCACCTCCGACCTCGCCGTCGAGGCGGGCCGCCGGGCCCTGAAGTCTGCGCAGGACTCCCAGGTCGACGCGGTGGTGCTGGCCACCACCACGCCCGATCACCCCTGCCCGGCGACCGCGCCCGCGGTGGCCAGCCGGCTCGGCCTGACCGGGGTACCGGCGCTGGACGTGGCGGCGGTGTGCACCGGCTTCCTGTACGCCCTGGCCACCGGTGCCGGATTCATCGCCTGCGGCCTCGCCGACCGGGTCCTGGTCATCGCCTCCGACGCGTTCACCACCATCGTCGACCCGGACGACCGCGGCACCGCAGTGATCTTCGCCGACGGTGCCGGCGCCGTGGTGCTGCGGGCCGGCGAGGCGGACGAGCCGGGCGCGCTCCGCTCGGTGGTGCTCGGCAGCGACGGCGAACTCAGCGATCTCATCAGCGTGCCGGCCGGCGGCTCGCGGCAGCGTTCCTCGGGCACCCCGGGACAGCCGGGCGACGAGTTCTTCCACATGGCCGGCCGCGCCACCTACCGGCACGCCGTGGAACGCATGACCGCGGCCGCGCTGCGTTCGCTCGAGGACACCGGATGGCGCCCTGAGGACGTCGACCGGTTCGCCGCTCACCAGGCGAACGCGCGCATTCTCGACGCGGTCGCCGAACGGCTCGGCATCGGGCCGCAGCGGCAGCTGTCCAACATCGAGCACGTCGGCAACACCGGCGGCGCCTCGATCCCGCTGCTGCTGTCCCAGAAGGCGGCGGACGGCAGCCTGACGGCCGGCGACCGAGTGCTGCTGACCGCCTTCGGCGGCGGCCTGGCCTGGGGCGCTGCCACCCTCACCTGGCCCGAGCTGTGAGCAGCGTCCGGCCCCGCACACCCGCACACACGTACCGACCGCACACTCCGAGGACCATCGACCGAAGGCGAGCGCGCCATGTTCGAGCAGTTGAAGGAAATCCTGGTCAACAAGCTCAAGGTCACCCCTGAGCAGATCACACCCGAGGCCACCCGGGAGGACATCGAGCTGGACTCACTGGCTGTCGTCGAGCTGTCCCTGGTCCTGGAGACCGAACTGGGCGCGGCCGTCTCCGACGACGAGTTGCTGGAGGCGAACACGGTCGCGGACATGGTGGCGCTCATCGAGCAGCGGTGTGCGCGGGTGTGATGGCCGGCACCGACATCGCCGTCACCGGTCTCGGCCTGGTCACCCCGGCCGGGGTCGGGACCGCCGCAAGCTGGTCGGGCGTCCGCGCCGGACGCCCGACCGCGTCGTTCGACCCCGCTCTCGAGGGCAATCCGGTGCGGATCTCGTGCCGGGTGCCGGACTGGGACCCGGACGCCCTGCTCGGCGCCCGGCGTGCCCACCGGCTTGATCGTTTCAGCCAGTTCGCGCTGGTCGCGGCGGGCGAGGCGATCAGCGACGCCGGCCTGGACCCGGCCACGTGGGACGGTGCCCGGGTGGGCGTGGTGCTCGGGTGCGCCGACGGCGGACCGGGCACGGTGGAGGAACAGCACCGGGCGCTGGTGGAGCACTCGCCGAACCGGGTGTCCCCCCTGCTGCTGCCGATGCAGCTGCCGAACATGCTGGCCGGCCAGACGGCCATCGAGTTCGGCGCCACCGGACCGAACCTGGTGGTGGCCACCGCCTGCGCGTCCGGGTCCACGGCCATCGGGACCGCCCGCGACCTGCTGCTGCTCGGCCGGTGCGACGTGGTCCTGGCCGGCGGCAGCGAAGCCATGATCACGCCCCTGGTGATGGCCGGCTTCGCCCGGATGGGCACGCTGTCGCGGCGGGTCGACGACCCGGCCGCTGCTTCCCGCCCCTTCGATGCAGACCGCGACGGCTTCGTGGCCGGCGAGGGTGCCGGAGTGCTGGTCCTCGAGCGGTCCGCCGACGCCCGCGCCCGCGGTGTGCGGATCCGCGCCCGGGTGGTCGGGTACGGCGCCTCCGCCGACGCCCACCACGTCACCTCCCCGCACCCCGACGGGGTGGGTCTCGAGGCGGCGGTGCACGGGGCACTCGCCGACGCCGGCGCGCTGCCGTCGGACGTCGGGCACGTCAACGCGCACGGCACGGCCACCCGGCTGAACGACCTCGCCGAGGCCCGGGTCGTGCACCGCCTGCTCGACGACCCTCTGGTGACCTCCACCAAGGGAGTCACCGGACATCTGCTGGGTGCGGCCGGGGCGGTCGAGGCCGCGTTCACCGTACTCAGCCTGGAGGAGCAGGTGGTGCCGCCCACCGCCAACCTCGAGGTCCCCGATCCCGACTGCGAGGTCAAGGTGGCCGCCACGGCCACCAGAACCCGTTTCGACCTCGCCCTGAGCAACTCCCTGGGCTTCGGCGGCCAGAACGCCGTGCTGGCCATCGCGGCCGCCTGAGCCTGCCCGGCTCGGCCGCCACCGCACCGGCCCCGCCCAGACCCCCCGGTCCACCACATCCCAGGAGCCCGCGATGACCGCCGGAAGCCCTGCGCCCCCCGCCCCCGCCAGAACCCTGACCACCAGCTACATCGTCTTCATGATCGTCGCCGCGGCGGCCCCGCTGTCCGCGATGGTCGGCACCGTCCCCCTGGCCTTCGCCATCGGCACCGCCGAGGGCGTACCGGCCGCGTTCGTGTTCGCCGGCATCACCCTGCTGTGTTTCGCCGTCGGGTACGCCATCAGCGCCCGCCGCACCGGCGGCTCCGGCGGCTTCTACGCCTCCATCGCCGACGGTCTGGGCAGGCCCACGGCGGTCGGCAGCGGCTGGACGGCGGTCGTCTCCTACAACTGCGCGACCGTCGGACTGGTCGGCGCGCTGGGCTACTTCACCAGCCTGGTGCTGGCCGACCACGGGATGCACGTCTCGTGGGTGTGGTGCGCCACGATCGGCCTGGCGCTCGTGGCCGTCCTGGGGTACCGGGACATCGCCATCAGCGCCCGCGTGCTGGCGGTGCTGATGCTCGCCGAGATCGGCATCCTGGCCGCTCTGGACGTGGCCGTGCTGTTCCGGCACGGCGTGCACGCGCTGCCGGGCAGCTCGTTCTCCTGGCATGCGGCCACCGGACCGGGTGTCGGCGTCTCGCTGATGTTCGCCTTCGTGTCGTTCATCGGCTTCGAGTCGGCCGCCCTGTACGGCAAGGAGGCGAAGGATCCCCGCCGCAGCGTGCCGCGAGCGACCTATGTCGCCGCGCTGCTGATCTCCGGCTTCTACGCGCTGACGAGCTGGGCGGCGGTCGGCGCCATCGGCCCGGGCCAGGTGCGGCAGACCGCCGGGAAGCAACTCGGCGACCTCTTCTTCGTCCTGGGCGACGACTACCTCGGGTCCACCGGCAAGACGCTCCTGCAGATCATGCTCTGCTCCAGTCTGTTCGCCGCGACCCTGGCGCTGCACAGCGCCGCCAACCGGTACGCGCAGGTGATGGCCGACGACCGCCTGCTGCCGTCGTTCCTGGGCCGGCTGCACCCGAAGTACGGTTCGCCGCACCTGGCCGGTCTCGCCCAGGTGGTGGTGTGCGCCGTCGCCGTCGCCGGCTTCGCGGCCGCGGGCCTCGACCCGTACGCGAACCTCACCACCAGCATGCTGGGGCTCGGCACGCTCGGGATCGTCGTGCTCCAGGCGCTGGCCGCGCTCTCCGCGGTGGCGCTGCGCCGCAAGGGCGTCCGGCTGGGCTGGACAGGCACGGTGGCACCGCTGCTGGGCTTCGCCGGGCTGGCCGCCACGGTCTACCTGGTGGTCGGGAACTTCGACGTGCTGACCGGCGCGAGCGGCGGCGTCGTCGTCCAACTGCCTTGGGTGATCCCGCTGGTGGGCGCGGCGGGCGTGCTGTGGGCGCTGCGGCTGCGGGCCGTCTCCCCCGAGCGCTACCGGATGCTGGCAACGGCGCACGTCGCCCCCGCCGCGGACCGGGCGAACACCACCGGGGTGCCCCAGTCCGTCGCAGCTGTGTCCGAACCGGCGTGACGCCGGTTGCTGTTCACGCGATCCGGAGGGAACGCCATGCACGACGTACGTGAACTGCTCGAGAGCGGACCGGAGGCGGAGCGCCGGCTGGCCCGGCGCGGCCATCTGCTCGACCTCGACGCGCTGCGGTCCGCACAGCAGCGGCGCCTGGCCGCCCTGGAGGCGGTGAACGGGCTGCGGGCCACGCTGAAGAAGTCGTCCCGCGGCCCGCGCGGAGCGGCCGACGGGCCGGCAGCCGAGGGCGAGGCGGGTCCCGAGGGCGGCGACCCCAGGGAGCGCAACCGGCAGCTGCGCGCACGCGTGCAGGCCGCGGAGGCCGAGGCCCGGGAGGCCGGTCAGGAACTGGAGCGGCTGCTGCTCACGGTGCCGAACCTGCCGTCGGACGACCTGCCCGACGGCTTCAGTGAGAAGGAGGCGGCGGAGGTGCGGCGGGTCGGCCCGCAGCGCGGCTCCGGTCCCGGCCTCGGCCGGCACCACGCCGACCTCGGCGAGAAGCTGGGCGTTCTGGACTCCGGGGCGGCGGCCAAGCTGTCCGGAGCGCGGTTCAGCGTCAGCACAGGTGCCGGGGCCCTGCTGGAGCGGGCCCTGGCATCCCTGCTGCTCGACCTGCACACCCGGGAGCACGGGTACACCGAGTACGCGGTGCCCCACCTGGTCAGCCGGGAGACGATGACCGGCACCGGGCAGCTGCCGAAGTTCGAGGAGGACCTGTTCGCCACGACGGTGGGCGGCCGGGAGATGTTCCTGATCCCGACCGCGGAGGTGCCGCTCACGAACCTGGTGGCGCGAGAGGTTCTCGACGAGCGCCGGCTGCCGCTGGCGCTGACCGCCCGTACCCCCTGCTACCGGGGCGAGGCGGGCTCTTACGGCCGTGACACCCGCGGCATTCTGAGGCTGCATCAGTTCGACAAGGTGGAGCTGGTACGCATCTGCCGGGACGAGGACGCCGCGGAGCAGCTGGA
This sequence comes from Streptomyces sp. FXJ1.172, assembly GCF_001636945.3. Classification (NCBI taxonomy): domain Bacteria; kingdom Bacillati; phylum Actinomycetota; class Actinomycetes; order Kitasatosporales; family Streptomycetaceae; genus Streptomyces; species Streptomyces sp. FXJ1.172. Next base: position 41,659 of record NZ_CP119135.2, read on the forward strand.
GCTGATGCTCGGCCATGTCGAGGAGTGCCTGAAGCGGCTGGAGCTGTCGTACCGGGTGGTGCTGCTGCCGGCCGGCGACATCGGCTTCTCCGCCCGCAAGACGTACGACGTCGAGGTGTGGCTGCCGGGCAGCGACAGCTACCGGGAGATCTCCTCGGTGTCGGACTGCGGGACCTTCCAGGGCCGCCGGGCAGCCATCCGCTACCGGACGGGCGGCTCCCGGCGGACCGCGGCCACACTCAACGGCTCCGGCCTGCCGATCGGGCGGACCGTGGCCGCGCTCCTCGAGCAGGGACAGCAGCCGGACGGCTCGGTCCTGCTGCCACAGGCGCTGGCACGCTACACCGGTTTCCGGCGGCTGCTGCCCGGGGGCGCCACCGAGTGACACCCGGCGCCGGCCGGGCGGACGTGCGGAGGTGCCGGGCGCAGCGCGCCCGGCACCTCTGTGCCGTGGCCGTCCCGCACGGCGGGGCCGCGTCGCGCGACCACTGGGCCCCGAGCGCGTGTCCGACGTGGGCACAGCGGTGGCCGCCGGGGGCGCGAATACGGGCGAGGAGGCCGTCCGGCAGCGTGACCGCGGTGCGTGTACGCCTGCCCGTACGGTGCGCCTGCTCGCGTATGACACTGCGCCACACGGCCGCGTCGCGCCATGGTCCGTCTCGGCGCCGGCGGCAGAGACCGGCGTCCGCCCGGCGGCGGCAGGGCGGACTCGGGACGCCCGGATGCGCGGGCGGCTGTCAGGGCCGTGAGCACCTGCGCCGGGGCAGCGGGCGCAGGCCGCGGCGGGAACTCGCGGCAGGACACCCGATGCCCGGGTCAACGGGCCGTACACCGGGGCGAGTTCGTGTGTGGTCAAGTGCCCAGCCGTGTGTCGTGCGGAACCTCGTGGCAGGGCACGGTGGTGGGCGGGGCCGTGGGCCGTCCGCTTCCGGTCGGGCGCGCCGTTCGGCGGTGCCGTCGCGGGCGGCGGGCACGGCGGGGAATGTCATCGGCCGCCGCGCCGGTGACACGGCCGCCCCAAGGAGGCGCCGGCGGGGGGCGCCGTGCGCGTGGTCAGGCCGCCTGGAAGCGCTTGAGGTCGCCGCCCAGGCTCAGCACCGGGTCATGGGCGAGGATCGCCCGTTCGACGCCGCGCAGTGAGGGCGAAGGCTGTACGCCGATCTCCTCGGAGAGCCGGTGCCACATGATGCGGTAGGTGTCCAGGGCGTCCGCCTGACGGCCGGCCCGGTACAGCGCGATCATGAGCTGCTCACAGAACCGCTCACGCAACGGGTTGCTGATGTGCGCCTCGTTCAGCTCCGCAAGGATGCTCCCGTGCCGGCCGGCCGCGAGTTCGGCCTCGAACAGCATCTCCGTCGCCCGCAGCCGGTGCTCCTCCAGCCGGGCCGCCGCGAGCCGGCACACCGAGCCGCCGGAGACATAGCCGAAGACCGGCCCGCGCCAGTGGGCGAGCGCGGAGCGCAGCAGTCCGGCGGCCGTGACCGGGTGTGCGGGGAGGAGCCGTTCGGCGTCCTTGACCTTGCGCTGGAACTGGGCCGCGTCCAACTCCTGCTCCGCCACTGTCAGCCGGTAGCCGGAGGGCTGCATCGTCAGACGGGATTCCGTACGGCCCGGCTCCAGCGACCTGAGCCTGCGGCGCAGCCGACTGACGTGCGCCTGCAGGGCGTTGGCCTGGTTGTCCGGGGCCGAGTCCCCCCACATCTCCTCGATGAGGGCATCCCCCGGCACCGCCTGCCGGTCGCTCACCAACAGGGCCTGGATCAGCGTGCGTTGCAGGTCACCGGGTATCTCGGCTTTGCCGGACGCCGTGTGTATCTCCAGAGATCCAAGTATCGAAAAGCTCAGCACGCCATGCTCCCTTTGCCGTTCAACGTTGTTGAAAGGAAATGCGGATGCGCTCTCGCTCCGAGCCGTCTGGAGGGCAGGTGCGGCACCGGGCCTCAGGCCCGGCACGGCCGCGGCAGCCGGCTCAAGTCAGGTGCTCCCCCGTGCTTCCAGGAGCCGTGGGCGGCCTGTCGGTCCGTCCGGGACGTGGCTCCTGCTCGTGCTGTGCGAACAATCCTGGCACAAAAAAATTCCCACCGGAAGGAATGTTCCTTGACCGGTGAGTCGTACGGCTCCGCGCGACGGCCCGAACCCCTTCCGCGAAGGCGTCCGGGCCGTGGGATCACGCCTGGTCAGTGCATGGGCCGAGGAAGGAGGCGAGTGTCGCTGCGTGTCCGGGAATATGTTCGACGGCACGCATCCGGACCACGGCGCCCCACGCCAGATCGCAGTCGAAGACCACCTCTCCGGCACGGTCCACCAGACGGGCCCGCACGCTCGCGGTGGCCGCGCTGTCCGGGGTCCGCTCGAGCACGTCGATCAGTTCCCGGGCGTTGCGCCGGACCATGTCGATCCGCTCCGCGTGGGTCGTCGCCGAGATCACCCGGGCGATCTCCGTCTTCGACATGGCCGAGGCGTTGTCGATCCGGCCCTCCTGGCCGGCCAGGACCTGGCGGGCCGCGTCGGCCAGTGCCCGGTCGCTCAGCGCGATGTGCGCGAGCAGCCAGTCGGTCTGGGCCCGGTCCGCCTCGGCGAGCGGGCCGACGTCCGTGATGGCCTCGGCTGCGGCCAGCAGCTCCTTGTACGCGCGGGACAGGTCTTTGGTCTCCACGGCGGGCTCCAGATCGTAGGGATGGCGGCGGGGTCGCGACCGGGCCCTGCAGCTTGGCGGGCAGGTGGCCGATCGCGCCCGGGTCACCGGCGGACAGCGCGGCGCCCGCCCGGTGGCGTACGGCGGGGGCCATCTGGACCTTGCCCAGCGCGCTCGGGACGCCGCTGCCGACGTTCCGGATCAGCTCCGGATCAGCAGGGTGCCGGTGCGGGCCACACCGAAGACGCTGCCGACCTGACGGAAGGTGCTGGAGACACCGGCGTCCACCTCCGGGCGCGCATCGGCCCGTTGCCCGTTTCCGCGCACACGTCGACCCCGGCGGACCCTCATCTTCGTGATGGTCCACCGGGGTCGAACGTCTCCTCGCCGCGGCCGGGGGAACCGCCGAGGCTGCGCGGCGCCGGTCGTCCCTGAACCGACACCGCTGCCTTATCTGTCACTCCATATCCATCCGCCAAATATGGAGAGCGGAGAGGGCAGGATTCGAACCTGCGCGGGTCGTGAAAACCCGACCAGAGCCGTAGCTCAAGGTCCCCGATAAACCGCTCCGGGCACCTCTCCTCGCTCCCTGACCTGCCTTTTTGGTCGGTTGCGAGTACTACTGTGACAGCCCTCTCTGATGCGGTGCTGACGCGGGACTGACATGGCCTGAAACCTCATTTTTCCTCTTTCCAACAGGCAGCTTCGGATGCTCTACTTTCCTCGGAATAATCCCGCGGAGAAGGAGCATGAATGTGTCCGTGACGGATACCGCCAATCCTGTTCTCCAAGCAGTGATGGCGCATACGCAGGCGGAGAATCCGAGCGCGTTCCTCGCGGTCAACGAGGGCAACAGCACGTTCACCGTCCCGGGCCTCGACGGGGCGATCGTGTACCGCCGGGTCGGCCGCTACGCCGTACAGTTCGGTGGCCCCTTCGCCGCCCGCGACCACTACGACGAACTGCTGGGCCGGTTCCTCGACCACATCCACGACGAGGGCCTGCGGCTGGTCGGCGTGCAGTTGCAGCGCGACGACGCCGAGGCGTACGCCCGACGCGGCTTCACGGTCAACCAGATCGGCGCGTCGTGGGCGGTGCGCATCCCGGAGCTGACCCTGCGCGGCACCCGCTTCATGCAGCTGCGCAACAAGATCTCGCGCGCCCACCGCAACGGCCTGACCGTGACGGAAGTGCCCGCCGGCGAGTGGGCCGAGGCACTGGCCGGCATCGACCAGGTGTGGCTGGCCTCCAAGGGCGAGCATGTGCGTCCGCTGGAGTTCCTGGTCGGTCAGGTCGGCGGGCCGATGCAGCCGCTGCGCCGGCTCTTCCTCGGCCGCATCGAGGGCAGGCCGGTCGGCTACATCTCGTACTCGCCGGTCTACGGCGCCCGCGCCGGCTGGATGCACGACCTCAGCCGCCGCATCCCGGACGACTCCCCCGGGCTGATGGAGGCCATCAACGCGCACGCCCTGGAGCAGTTCCGCCAGGAGGGCGTGGAGTGGCTGCACTTCGGCTTCACCCCGTTCACCGGCCTCGACCAGGCGCATGAGGTGACGGGCCACAGCCCGGGCTTCCAGTGGCTGATGCACTTCCTGTGGGACCAGGGCGCGGCCCTGTACCCCGCGCAGACCCAGCTCGCCTACAAGAAGAAGTGGGCCGCGGACGTGTGCTTCCCCGAGTACGTCGCCTTCGAGCCGCACGCCTCGCTCGCCGGGTTCATCCACATCTTCCGTGCCAGCAACGCCTGCTGACGCACCGTTTCATTCACCGTGAAGGAGCCACAGCGATGTCCGATGCCCGTCTGAGTACCGATGCCCTGCGCCAGAGCGTGGTCGAGCAGCTGATGCGCCTCGTCGGGCTGCCCGACGACGAGACGGCGGCCCGTGAGGCGGACGAGACCCTGCTGGCGCTGGACGCCCGGCTGGGCGAGGAGGCCACGCTGCCCACCGGTTCGATCGCAGCCTGACCTCAAAGCCGGTGTGCGCGAAACGGCCGCCCCGTCGTCGTCCCGTCACCGGGCGCATCGGCCCAAGGAGAGCCTGCTGGACTTCGATCTGCGCCACTGCATCGGCGGGCAGTGCCGGGTTTCCCGAAGGCCGCCTGACGGGCGGCGGATTGGCAGGTCGCACATGAGCGGAATACTCACGGGCAAGCGGATCCTGGTCTCCGGAGTCCTCACGGACCGTTCCATCGCCTTCCACGCGGCCCGCACCGCGCAGCTGGAGGGCGCCGAGGTCGTCCTCACCGGCTTCGGCCGGCTGAGCCTGATCGAACGGACCGCGGCGCTGCTGCCCAAGCCGGCGCCGGTGCTGGAGCTGGACGTCACCGACGCCGGGCAGTTGGAGGGGCTCGCCGAGCGGCTGCGCGAGCACGTGGACGGGCTCGACGGAGTGGTGCACTCGATCGCGTTCGGGCCGCGGAGCGTCTTCGACTTCCTCGGCGCGCCCTGGGAGGACGTCGCGGGCGCCGTGCACGTGTCGGCGTACTCGTACAAGTCGCTCGCCCTGGCCTGCCTGCCGCTGCTGCGGCGGGGGGCGGGGATCGTCGGCCTCACCTTCGACGCGCGGGTGACCTGGCCGCACTACGACTGGATGGGCGTGGCCAAGGCCGCGCTGGAGTCCGCCAACCGCTACCTCGCCCGCGACCTCGCGGAGCGTGGCATCCGCTGCAACCTCGTCGCCGCCGGGCCCCTCACCTCGGTGGCCGCCCGGTCCATCCCCGGTTTCGGCGACCTGGCCGGCGTCTGGGACCACCGTGCTCCGCTCCCGTGGGATCCCGCCGATGCCGAGCCCGCCGGACGGTCCGTGGCCGCCCTGCTGTCAGATTTCTTCCCTCAGACCACCGGTGAGATCGTCCACGTCGACGGCGGGGTGCACATGACGGGCGCCTGACGGCCCGGGGCACCGGGGCCCGGCGCCATGCCCAGGGGCCGGGGCCCTCCGGCGCTCATGCCGCGGGCTTTTGCCGGTCGGACGGCTGCCGGTCCGTGCGCAGCGGCGACGCCTCGGGCGGGCTGGTCCACAGCAAGTCGCACAGCAGGTCCCAGTCGGCCGACACCACCTCGCACACGCCCGGCTGATGGGTCCTGCGGTCGGCTTCCGGGGCGGTGCGGGCCCACGCCCAGGCGTAGGCGAGGAGCATGCGGGCGATCGCCTCGGCGGGGTGCCGCGCCACCACCGCGCCCTCCTGCTGGGCATGGCGGATCAGCTCGGTCAGCCGCTGCCGGACCTGCGCGAGCGCCGCTGCGGTGCCGGGGACCTCCGCCCCGTCCGCGAGCAACCGGACGGCCGCCCGGACCCGGACATCGTGCGACAGCCCCTTCGCCAGGTTGCCGGTCAGCCGGTGCAGCGTGTCCGCCGCCGTCTCCCCGGACGCCTGCCCGGCGTCGGTCCAGCTGTCGGTGAACTGCCGGACCAGCTCCAGGGCGAGGCACTCCTTGGAGTCGAAGTGCGCGTACAGGGCCCCCTTGGTCATCCCGATCCGGGACGCCACTGCCTGCATCGTCGCGTCGCCGTAGCCGTACAGGACGAACTCGGCGGCTGCGCCGTCGAGTACCTGCTGCCGGGTACGCCGTGACCTCTCCTGCACCAGCCACCTCCCGTCGTCGAGGTGGGGTTCCCCAACGGACACCAGAATGATTCCATCGGGAAGGAAAATACGGAGAGATACCGTCCGGTCGTAACCCCATTTCCGGTCGATCACGTCCAGTCAGCCGGCCAGCAGGGTGGGCGGACACAGCCGCGGCCCCGGGGCGCCCGGCAGACGCAGCCCGTCGCGCGAGCGCACCTCGGCCAGCAGAACGGGGTCCTCCCCCACCACCGCCGGGTGGCCGACACAGCCCAGCAGGGGCAGATCGCTGGCGTGGTCCCCGTAGGCGTAGCAGTCCTCGGGCCGTGCGCCGGTGCGCGTCATCAGTTCCCGGGCCGCGTCCCGCTTCGCCTCGCCGATCATCGGCCGGACGATGTCGCCGGTCAGCAACCCGCCGTCGTCGACGGCCAGTTCGGTGCACAGGACGGTGGCCACCCCGAAGTCCTCGGCGACGGGCTCCAGACAGGGCCGGAAGGAACCGGAGACCAGGGCCACGACGTGACCGGCCGCCTTGTGGCGTTCCAGGCGCCGTACGACCTCGGTGACGTACGCCTGCTCGCCCTCCCGGTAGCAGGCGTACCAGCGGCGCCCGGCGTTCCGCAGCCGGCTCAGCGGGATCCCGGCCAGGCCACGGTAGTAGGCGCGGTTCTGCTCGACGCGGGTGGCGCAGGTGCGCCGGATCTCCTCGAACCAGTCGCCACTGCCGCCGGTGGTCTCCTCCCACCAGGTCCGGAAGGAGACCATCGTCTTGGCGGTCAGCAGCGTCTCGTCGACGTCGAAGAAGGCGATCGGACGCGCTCGCCAGCTCACCGGTCGCCCTCCCCGGCCCGGGCGAGAACGGCCTGCGTGTAGCCGGCGGCAGCCGTCTCCGGGTCGAGGCTGGCATGGCCGGCCACCGCCAGCACATCCCGCCAGCACCGCTGCAGCCGGTCCGTGTCGGCCAGGCCCGCGGCCCCGGCGGTCTGGAACAGCCGGGTCACGGCCTGCCGGCACAGGTCGACGGCGGCGACGGCATCCCGCTGGTTCTCGGCCACGGCCAGCGGTGTGACGGGCCCTTCGTCGGCACGGCGAGCCGCGGCGAGCAGCAGATACCCGGCGGCCTCGATGTCCGCAGCGGAGCGAGCGAACGCCTGCCGGCCGCTCGCCGTCTCCCCCACGGCGCTCCCGCCGGGCCGCCGCTTGGGCGCAACCGTCCGCGTCCACTCCCGTACGGCCGCCCGTGCGGCGCCCAGCGCGGGGATCGCGAACAGCAGCCCGGCCACCATCGGATACGGCACCTGGTGGCAGCGTGCGGCGTCGTCCTGCGGGCGCAGCAGGTCCTCGAGCGTCATGGCACGGTGCGCCGGGACGAAGACGTCCTCGGCGGTGACCGTGTTGCTGCCGGTGCCGCGCAGGCCCATCGACCGCCAGGTGTCCGACACGCGCACCTCGGCGCGGGGCACGGCGAAGATGCGGTGGCGGCGCTCGGTACCGGTGCCGGTCAGGGCGGCCAGGAGCACCCAGTGCGCGTGGTCCACCCCGCTGGCGTACCCCCAGCTGCCGCTCAGCCGCCAGCCGCCCGGCGTCTCGAGGGCCGTGCCCTGCGGGGGGACCACCGAGGCGGCGATCCGCACATCGGGGCCGTTGTGCCACAGCTCCTGCTGTGCCGCGTGCGGCAGGTAGGAGGCCAGCCGGCCATGGGCCGCGTACAGCACCGCGCACCACGCGGCCGACCCGCCGGCCTCCGCCAGCCGGGCCCCGGTCCGGAGCAGGGCTGTGAAGGTGCCGGCCGTGCCGCCCCAGTGGCGGGCGACGAAGTGCCGTGGGAAACCGGCCTCGGCGAGCGCCTGGGCCAGGGGCGGGGTCAGCGCGCGCCGCTCCTCGACGGCCGTGGCGTCACGCCGGGCCGCCTCCACGGCCGCCTCCAGGGCCGTGTCGGCGTCCACCGTCCCCGGCCCCAACTGCCCCTGGAATAAAGTGTTCTGACTGGTCGTCATGCGCTTTCCTCTCCCGCCCATTCCCAGTCGGCCGGACGGGCCCCGCCCAGCCGGGCCCGCAGCAGCGTCTGGCCGTGCTGGGTGGCGGTCAGCTGGAAGTCGAAGTGACCGAAGACCCCGTTCTGCTCCGAGGCGGCGACGGCGATCAGCACCGGCGCGTCCGGCTCGCCGAACCGCTCGAACGAGGCCGCGAGCGACAGCGGCGTCCACAGTTCCTGAACGGCGCACCGGGGACCGGCCTGCACGCTCGAGGCGTACGCGGCCTGGCGCACGGCCTCCAGCAGCACCATGCCGGGAACGTGATCGCTGCCGTGGTCGAAGTAGACCGGGTGGGTGCAGTCCAGGACGAGCTGCCAGCGGTTGCGCACGCCCTGCGGGTCCGCCGCGAGCAGCACGTCCTGGGCCCGCTCCCGCCCCACCACGGCCGGCGGCAACAGGTCCCGCCGTCCGGCGGGCGGTGCCAGCGGCGCCCCGGCGACGGGCTTCGGGCGGTTGCGGCTGCGCACCAGTGCGTACCGGTGCTCGTCCATCACCTCCCACACCACGCGTGCGCGGCCGCGTCGTACGCCACGGATGTAGAGCGTGACCTCCATCGCCATGCCGAAGCGGCGCGGTGCGGTGGTGGTGCGCGTGCACACCGCCTCCAGCAGCACGGGCAGCGCGTGGACGGGGTCGTACGGCAGGCCGGGCGCGTCGATGTCGACCTCGATGCCGGTCATGACGAACGAACGGCCCGTCAGCGGGACGTCGTAGAAACGGTGGCACAGGTAGATCGCGGCCTGACGGACCGTCTCCAGCAGGAAGGTGGAGTCGCCCGTGCGCCCCGCCCCCGGCCGGTACAGCCGGTGGTCGCACGGCCAGCGCACCGCCACCGCGAAGCGGTCCTTGCCCAGCCGTCCGGCGTCGGCCAGCAGGACCTCGGCCGTGTCCGACTTGTGGATGGCGGCAGCGGGCACGAGCCCGTCGTAGGAGAGTCCTCGTCCCAGATCGGTCGCCGGCAGCACCGGACTTGGCAACTGCCGGTATATGGGCTCCGAGTCGATCACACTCATAGAATGTCTCCTAAGTGAGCACAAAAGATACCTGCCGGAAGGTATATTCCAGCGTTGGATCACCTGTGTTGTGGCGCCATCACCTCAGCGAGAGGCAGCTCCTGTGAACGGCAAGCAATCCACTCCAACACCCCCGGCCGGCCAAGAACTCAAGCAGGAGCGGGCCATCCAGACACGGGCCCAAGTCCTCACGGCGGCTGCGGAGTTGCTCTCCGCCAAGGGCTACCGCAACACCTCGATGCAGGATGTGGCCGACCGTGTCGGCATGACCAAGGGCGCGGTCTACTTCCACTTCCGCTCCAAGGAAACCCTCGCCGTGGCGGTCGTGCAGCATCACTACGGACAGTGGCCGAACGTGGCCGAGCACATCCGGGCGAGCGGGCTGGGGCCGATGGACACCATCGAGGAGCTGCTCAACCGCGCGACCACGGCCTTCCAGAAGGACCCGGTCATGCAGGCCGGTGCGCGCCTGCAGCTGGAACGCCCGCTCATCGACGCCGAGGTTCCCCAGCCCTACGTCGACTGGACCACCCTGCTCACCCGGCTGTTCGCCGAGGCCGAGGCCGCCGGTGAACTGCGTGCGGGCGTCACCCCCGAGGCCGCGGCCCGGACGGTGATCGCAGCGGTCTTCGGCATGCAGCACATCTCGGACACCCTGACCCACCGCGCCGACCTCGACGCACGCTGGGGCGAGACCCGCGAAATCCTGTTCCACTCGCTGCGCGGCGGGCAGCCGTCGGACCACGTCTGACAGAGGTGCGCAGAGCGGCCCCGTACCGCTGCGTGTTCGGCTCCGCCCGGCCCGCGGGCGGCCGCGGAGCAACAGCCGCGCCGTCCCGGCCGGCACGCGAAGGCGCCTGCAGGATCTGTCCCGGTGCGGCGGAAGGCGGCCGGCGCGGCACCGCGGTGCGCGCGAGCCGCCCCGCGAACGACAGACCTTCGGTCGCTTCCGCCCGCTGCGGCCGGGCCACCGTTGCTCTGCGCCCTGCGGTCGCGAGATGAGCAGCGCGAAGGCGAGAGGCACCGGCTCCTCTTCCCCGGTCCCACCCCGTTCCGCCCGGAACACGCTCTCCACGCATCGCATCCGCCCGATCCCCTCCCCTCGCGGCCCGGCCATGCTCGGTCGGACGGCTCGAGGAAAGGTGAGGAATCGCTCGAGACCGGCAAGAGAACCGAAAGGTGACAGATCGCGGACGGGTCTCAGCAGCGAGGTGGCAGCTCGGAGGTTGCCGGAAGGTCAATCAAGACGTCCTCGAGACCGCACCTCATTGACGTGACGTACATGAGGTGCGGTCCGGGGAACGTCAGGTGGCGCGCCGGAGGGGGACGACCACCTTCTCGCCCAGCCGCTTGGGGTCGAGGCGGTAGTACTTGATGTGCCCGATCCGCTCGGTCTCCTCCAGCCAGCCCGCCTCGATGACCTGCTTGCGGGTGCGGGAGAAGACGGGCGGGGCCATGCCGACGAGCTTGGCCAGGTTGGCGGCGGTCTCGAGGACGGCGCCGGAGCGGTCGGTCGGGTGCAGGGCGTACAGCATGACGACGAGACGCTGGTTGGCGCTCATGCCGGCCGTCTTCTCCAGCAGTTCGAGGTTCTTCTGCTTGTCGTCGATGCTGATCACTGGACCTCCCACCGTGCAGGAACATTGTCGTCGAACCCGGGGATGTCCGGCGGGTTGCACGTCTTCACGGCGTCACGCTGTTCGATCCCTGTGCCGTGGAAGGCGATGTACGGGCTGATCCGATAGAGGTTGTAGTTGCCGATCCGTCCTCGGACGATCAGGATGCGGTGTTTGACCAGCTTCCTGTTGATCTTTCCGACGGCGTCGGAGGACATCCCCACTCGTTTGGCGATGTCGGCGCCGGTGGCTCGCAGTGGCTCCATACCCTCGGGCGAGACCCCGATCCACCACAGGACGAGAAACTTCTGACTGGGCGTGAACGCCCTGGACTCGGTGATCGCCTCGACGCGTGCCTTGTCCACCTGCGTATGCCTGCCGGAGAAGGCGTACGGCGCATAGGGGACCGGCTCGCCCGTGTCGGCGTCGACCAGTCTGCGTACGGCTCCCAAAGGGCCCTCCGTGCAACGGGGGTGATGGGTGGTTCAGGGGTTCATGAAGGACGGCCCTCAGGCCGACCAGATGAACCTAACGTACATGAGCAGGAAGTCAATTAAGTACGCCTGCCGGCCGTGTCGGATGCCGTCGTGTTCAGCAGCCGGGGCCGTTGATTTCGGGCGCTTCGGGGCCAGAGACATGTACGTCACGTCAATCTGGTGCTGTTCCAGGAACTGGGCACTCAGTTCCTGGGAACCGGGTACCCAGTTCCTACGGACGTGGTGGCAGTTCCCAGGAACTGCCTGGCAGTTCCTACGGTCTTGGTCATCCAGGGTGTTTGTGCAGGTCAGAGGGCATTTGGCGGCTGCGCTCTCTTACCTTGTAAACAAGCCCGCCGTTGTTCCTTCCCCGGGGCGCGCAGGTCCGTTGCCCGGTATCCGTGTGACGCTGCGGCTCCGTCCTGGACCACAACCGCCTCTGCCCTGCGACGGGTGCCCTCAAGTGCGCCTGTAGTCGGCGTCGGTGCCGTACCCCGGTGAGTTCGCCGGGTACCTGCCCCCGCCCGGCACCCGGACCCTCCGCTTGCCGGCGCGCACGGTCTGGGCCACGACGAAACGGATGCGCGCCGGGAAGTGGAGGGGCAGCGGGGTCCAGGGGCCGGCGAAGGCCCCTGGTACCACGCTGCCCAGCCAGGTCCGGGAGCGAGCACGCACGCGCGCTCCCGGCACCGGCCGTGCGGTGACCGGGCGCTGGGCGGTGGTGACCCGCACGCGGGGACCGGGCGCACCGGCAGGAGAGTTCTGCGCGTGGCGGGCAGACAGAGGCGGGGTGATTACGGCGTAATCACCCCCAGAGCCTCGCAGCTCACTCAAGAACGTCAGCAAACTAACGTGTAGAGGCTCATGAAGGGTCAGGAACGTTAGTATGGTGACGTCATGAGTTCTCCAGCCTCCTTCAGCGACCGCGAGAAGGTCGTCTCCAAACTGCCGGGACGGCTCCGGCAGAACCTGAAAGTCAGAGCCGCTCAGTACGGCATCGACATCCAGACCGCCGTGGAGCAGAGCATCAGGGACTGGTGCGTCCTGGCCTCGCCCGCGCAGAGCGTCGACACCTCCGGGGCCGACTCCTTCTCCACGTTCCTGCCGCCCGGGCAGTGGGAGGAGTTCCGGCAGGTCGCGACCGACCGGCGGGTGTCACTGATTCAGGGACTCGCCCAGTCCGTCCAGCTGTGGCTCGACTCCAACCCTGCACCGGACGTGGAGCGGCCGGAGGTCACCCGGCGCATCATCGTCTGCAACCAGAAGGGCGGCGTCGGCAAGACGGCGATCACAGCGGGGCTCGGCGAGGCCCTGTCCGAGGACTCCAACGTCCTGCACTCCGTGCGCGTGGCCAAGGCACTCACCCAGGCCCTGCGCGCGAGCGAGACCCACACGGGAGACGCCGAGCCGGCGGACGACCCGCTCGACATCGAGAACCTGCCCGGGCCCGGACTGAAGGTGCTGCTCGTCGACTTCGACCCGCAGTGCCACCTCACCAACCAGCTGGGCGCCACTCCCCTGCCGATGAACGGTGACAGCCTCACCAACCACATGGCGGGCGAGCCCAAGGGAGAGCTGCGCGACCTCATCGTCTCGATCGACGAGGACGTCTTCGGCGGCCGGCTGCACCTCCTGCCGGCCTGCAACGACGCCTTCCTGCTCGACGTACGGCTCTCCGCCGTACGGGCCCGGGAAGCGGCGCTGGAGCGGGCGCTGGCTCCGCTCGAGGGTGATTACGACGTAATCATCGTCGACTGCCCGCCGAGCCTCGGCCTGAGCATGGACGCCGCGGCGTACTACGGGCGGCGGCGCGACGGAGAGCGGGCCGGGCAGTCCGGCGCCCTCATCGTCGTCCAGGCCGAGGACAGTTCGGCGGACGCCTATGAGCTGCTGACGACCCAGATCGACGATCTGCGCGGGGACCTGCAGATCGACATCGACTACCTCGGCATCGTGGTCAACCTCTACGACTCCCGGCGCGGGTACATCGCCACTTCCTCGCTGCAGGGGTGGGTCGACATAAAGGATCCACGGGTCATCGGTCTGATCGGGGACCTCAAGGAGCAGAAGGAGGCCGTGCGGGTGAAGCGGCCGCTGCTGTCGTACGCGCCGAAGTCCCAGCAGGCGGTGGGGATGCGCGCGCTGGCCAGGGAGGTGTTGTGAGCAAGGCCGATCAGCTCGGCGCCGGCCGCTTCGGCGGGGCGGTCCGCCCGGTCAGCGCCCGCCGCCAGGCCGTCGCCGCCGCAACCGGTGTTCCCACCGAGGGCGTTGCGGCCCCCTCCGAGCTTCCTGTCGAGCGCATCAGCCCCAACCCCGACAACCCGCGCTCCAGCCTGGGCGACCTCACCGATCTGGCCGGGAGCCTGAAGACCCACGGGCAGAAGCAGGCGATCACGGTCATGAACCGGGATGCCTACCTCAAGGCCAACCCGGACCAGGAGGACGCCCTCGAGCCCGACACCCTGTACGTGGTGGTCGACGGCAGCAGCCGGCTCGCCGCGGCCCGGGAGGCCGGACTGGCCACCGTCAAGGTGATGGTCAGCGACGACCAGGGGGCCACCGCCGAGGAACTCCTCGAGTCCGCCCTCGTCGCCAACATCCACCGGCAGGCCCTCGAGGAGATCGACGAAGCCCGGGCGCTGGAGCGGCTGCTGGTGATCCACGGCAGCCAGCGGGCCCTGGCCAAGCGCCTGCACCGCTCCCAGGGCTGGGTGTCGCAGCGGCTGGCCCTGCTCAACCTGACCCCCGCGCTGCAGGCGCGGATCGGCGAGGAGCCCATCGACCTGCTGCGGGCGGTCGGCAACAAGCCCGCCAGGGAGCAGGAAGCGGCACTGGAGGAGCTGAAGGCGGAACGGGCCCGGAAGGACGCGAGGGAGGCCGAGGAACGGGCGCGTGCGGCCCAGTCGCCGCGGGCCCCGGGTGATTACGGCGTAATCACCCCTCGCACGGAGCCGGGTTCGGCGGGCGGGGACCCCTCCGGTGATTACGGCGTAATCACCGGCCGTCCGGAGACGGACTCGGACCCCGCGAGTGATTACGCCGTAATCACCGACCGCTCCGAGGCACCGGTGCAGAGCCCCGCTGGTGATTACGGCGTAATCACCAGCCCTCCCGAAGAGCCCGCGGCGGCGGGGGAGCCGGGGCAGCCGGGCGCTGCCGAGGCCCTCGAGGTGATTCCCGAGCCCCGGGGGCGAGTCTCCCCCGGCGAGGCCGGGGCCGGGGACACCGAGCACGGCGGCCAGTCGGAGCAGCGGCCGCGGAAGGTTCCGTACGACGAGCCCGGATCGCTCGCCATGCTGCTGGACGCGAAGATCGCCTCGGACGAGGTCTTCTTCGATCTGCTGCGCTTCCTCGCGGCGAAGGGCCTGGAGCGGGACCAGGGTCGGCTCGTCGAGCTTGCCCAGTCCCTGGTCAAGCAGGCCGCCACCCGGGTGGAGTGATCCGGGAAGCCTTTTCCGTCCTCGCGCTGGGCCGAGGACATCGGCAGGGACCGAACCGCAGTGACTGTCGCGCGGTTCGGTCCCTGTGCTTCAGTCCCTCAGAAAACCGCAGGTCAGAGCGTTTTGAGTGGCCCTTGAGGGACCGAAGGGACTCAACTTCCCAGTTATAAGTCTTTCTGCGTGCGCGCGTATGCACGCGCGTATATAAACAGCCTAATAAACATAACTAGCTCATAATTGGCGCTTTGAGTCCCTTCAGTCCCTTCCGGGGCCTCCATCACCGGCCTGACCTGCGCAGACACCCAGGGACTGAAGGGAGGGTCCGAAGCAGGGACTGAAGCGTCCGGTCCCTCGGACCCGTCCCCCAGAGTCACTTGAGGCGGGCTCAAGAATCGGCGGAAGCTGCGGGGCTGATGCCCCGCCACGCGGGAAAGCTGTTCCCTCAGTGGTGATCCGGGGTCCTAGAGTGTCCCGAAATACAGTCCCTACAGTCCCTGGCAGAAGGACGGACGCTTGCCCGGCCCCGCTGTGACGAGAGAGTCCGCAGTCCCAGTGCGGCCCGCATCACCCCATGCCGTGGCCCGCTGGTGCGCGGAGCAGGGGTGGCCGGTGCACCCCCTGGCTCCGGGCCGCAAGACTCCGGTCGCGAACTGCCCCTCCTGCAGGGACCGGGCCCATCAGCCCGCCGACTGCGCCTGTCTGCCCGCCGGCCGCCCGTGCCACGGGTTCCACGCCGCCACCACCGACAGCTCGCTCATCGACAGCTGGTGGTCCCCGGCCCCGCCCCGGGGGGTCGGGATCGCCTGTGGGGGAGCGGGGCTGGTCGTCATCGACGTCGACGCGCACAGCACACTGGTCCCCGACCGCAACCGGCTGCTGCCCGGCATCCCCATCCACGACTCCGTGAACCTGCGCGGGCTCGCCTCCGGCTTCGACACCCTCGCGCTGCTCGCCGCGCTGCGCGGGCAGCCCAGCCCGGCCGAGGACACCGGCACCCTGCGCGTGCGCACCCCGTCCGGGGGCCTGCACATCTGGTACCGCAATCCGCACCCGGCCACCCGGCTGCGCTGCTCGACCGGGTCCAGCACCAAGGTGGCACTGGCGTGGCAGGTGGACGTGCGGGCGGACGGCGGCTACATCGTGGCCCCCACCACCCGTACCGCGCAGGGCACTTACCAGCCCGAAGGACCGGCCCGGCTGCCCGCCCTGCTGCCCGAATGGCTCGGCGAGGAACTCGTACGGACCGGGCATGTGATCCAGCCGCGGCGGCTGTACGTCCGGGACGGGTCCGCCGGGCACCGGAGTGATTACGGCGTAATCACCCGCCGTCCGGCCGCCTCGGCCGCCGCCGGGCACCGGGTGCTCGAGCCACTGCTGGCCGAGGTCGCCGCGTGCGCCAGTACGCCCGAGGGCGCGGCGTTCACCGAGAAGCTGAACAAGGCCGCCTACACCGCTGGAGGGCTCGCCGCCGCCGGGCACCTGGACGAGGACGCTGCACGGGCCCTGCTGCGCGAGGCCGCCGAGACCGCGCGGCCCCGGCAGAGTGCCCGCAGCACACGCATCATCGACGACGGCCTCGCCGCGGGGTCCGCACGCCCGCTTCATCTCAAAGGACGTTCATGAGCAGCGCCGAGACCCCGCGCTTCGACGCCAGCGCCGCCGCTCAGCAGATGCTGGACCTCGAGCAGGCACCCGCCCGCCCGGCGGCTCTGCCCGCACAGGCACAGACCTCTCCCGCCGCTCAGGGGCCGGGTGATTACGGCGTAATCACCACCCGTGCGGAGGCGGGGCTGGACCCCGCGGGTGATTACGCCGTAATCACCGGGCGCCCGCAGGGGGGCATGGAGCCGGCGGGTGATTACGCCGTAATCACCCGGGTGCCCTCCACGCCGCTGCCCAGCAGTCTGAGCGACCGCGGCAACGCCAGGCTCTTCGTCCGGCTCTACAGCGACCAGTTTCGCCATGTCGAGGGCCTGGGCTGGTATGCCTGGGACGGCTACCGGTGGAAACGGGCCGGGGGAGAGAAGGCCGCTCTGTGGGCCGCGGGGGAGATGGCCGAGGAGTTGCCGGAGAGCGATCCGCGCGGGCTGTTCAGCGACCGCGACCTGATCCGGCACAAGAGGCGGACCCTGTCGACGACCGGCATGAAGGCGCTGCTGACCCAGGCGAAGGCCTCCCCGGACCTGTCCATGGACCCCGACACCCTCGACGGCGACCCGTACGCGCTGTGCACGCCGGCCGGTGTCGTCGACCTGCGCACCGGTCTGCTGCGCAAGCCCGACCCCACCCGGGACTTCCACTCCCGCGCCACCAGCGTGGCCCCGCGGCGCGACGAGACACCGCGCTGGCACCGGTTCCTCGCCGACACCTTCGGCGACGATCCCGAGGGCCGGGAGATGATCGAGTTCCTGCACCTGCTGCTGGGGTACTCGATCACCGGTGACGTCGGCGCCCAGGTCCTGCCCTTCCTGCACGGGCACGGCAAGAACGGCAAGAGCGTGCTGCTCGACACGATGATCCAGATCCTGGGGGACTACGCGGACGCCGCGCCACCCGGTTTCCTCATGGACCGGGGCGCCTTCTCCGAGCACTCCACCGAACTCACCGAACTGCACGGCCGCCGGCTCATCGTGTGCAGCGAACTCAAGCCCAACGACAAGTTCGACGAGGCCCGGGTGCGGCTGCTGACGGGCGGCGACAAGATCAAGGCGCGCCGGATGAGGCAGGACTACTTCTCCTTCTCCCCGACCCACCACCTGTGGCTGCTGGGCAACCACCGGCCCGAAGTCACCACGGGCGGCTTCGCGTTCTGGCGTCGTATCCGGCTGCTGCCCTTCGAGCGCACGGTCCCCGAACACCGCAAGATCGACAACCTGGCCTTCGAACTCGTCCGCGACGAGGGACCCGGAATCCTGCAGTGGCTCATCGACGGCGCCCGCCGCTACCTCACCACCCGCGACAGCCTCGAGGGCCCCGACCGTGTCCGCATCGCGACCACCGCCTACGCCAACACCGAGGACCACATCGGCCGCTTCCTCACCGAGTGCTGCACCCGTGACCTCGAGGCCCAGCCCGACCTCCGCGTCGAACAGGGCCTGCTCTACACGGCGTACGTGGCCTGGTGCAGCGCGGGCGAAGGCATCCGCCCCGCCGGCGCGCGGGCCTTCGCCACCCGGGTCCGCCAGGAGGTCGGTCTCGCTTCACCCGCCGACATGATCAAATCCAACGGCCGCAAGTACTACCCCCGCCTCGCCCTGCTGGACACGCACTCATGAATCCACCGTCAGCGCATCTCCCTCGGCCGGTCGTGGGTGATTACGGCGTAATCACCCTGGGGTCTGATTACGCCGTAATCACCTCCAGGTCCACGCGGTCCACCGGGTCCACGGAGTCCCTCGAGTCCTCCGAGTCCTCCGTGGGTGATTACGGCGTAATCACTCCGGGGCCTGATTACGCCGTAATCACCCACGGGCCCCCCGGCCGCCAAGACCCGCAGCGGGACCGGACTCCCCTACCGACTTCCTTCCGTCCGGCCTACGATCGTCCGGCAGCGCCAGGCTGCACAGCGGACGGCCCGCCCCAGCCCGAGGCGGCCCGCCGTCCAGCCCGGCACACACAGGAGGGGCGGCGGCCATGAGTTCGCTACTGACCGAGGGCGATCTCACCCATGAGGCGCATGTGGTGTGGCTGGAGGACCCCGAGAACCTCGACTACGTCCGCCAGGCCCTCGACAAGACGCCCCGGCGCCGCAACAAGCCCCGCTACGCCCGCGACGGCCGGATGGTCGGCTACGCCGAACTCGACGACCACGCCGAGGCGGACCCCGACAGCGGCCTGTACCGCCGCCGGGTCTTCTTCCTGCTGCCGCACGACCGGGACACCCGGCCCGACGGCCTGTACCAGGAGGGCGCCCCCGGTGAGGCCGTGGACCCGCGCACCATCGACGTCCGCAAGGTGGGGGAGAAGACGCCCCGGTCCCAGCAGGGCCCGGCTGCCGCGCAGGTTTCCCGCTAGGGGCGCCCCTGGAGCCGCCCCGGCCGTGCCCGGCTGGAGGGGGGCTCCAGGGCCGCTCGAGGGTTTCTGCTGCCGTTCCGGATACGGTCGCTGGCTTTCAGTCGCTTTTCGGTCGCTGGGGCTGGGCGGCCCGAGGCGCAGCGACCGAAGGGAAGCGACCGTCCATGGCGTCCGTCGCTGCCCGTCTGTGGGAAGAACTCGCAGGTCAGAGCGGTGAGTTGAGCGAGACAGCGACTGAAGCGACTCAAGGGTCGGGTATATGAGCTGCAATGCATGTGCGTGTGTGCGTCATAGATAGGAACCTTCAGTCGCTTCAGTCGCTGTTCGGTCGTCATACCTGCTTCCACCTGCGCTTTTGTGCAGCACCTGAGCCCGAGAGAGCGGCGCTCCCGGTAGCTGCCCCGTTGGCTCTTCGGTAGCTGCCCTCGGTCAGGGTGTCGAAAATTGTTTCCCACGAGTCACTTTGGCCGACGTAGGGCTTCGCTAGGCTGTGTCGGTCGCTCAGTCGCTTCGGTCGCTGACGGGGGGTGCGCATGGCTTCTGAGCTGGGGGGCTCACGCGACGTCGCCCGCAGGCGCGGGCAGGAGACAGGCGCCGGCGGCGCGATGGGTACGGGCCGGACACGGCCGAGGCTCGGGGGAGGCCGGCGATGACCTCCGACGAGCAGGCGGCGCTGTTCCGCTTCGACGCCCGGGCCGCCGCCGCGCAGATCCTCGCCCGGCCCGCCCCCCTGCCCGCTCCTCGGGACTTCCGCGACAGCGGCGGGAACGGTGACGCCGGCGGAGGCGAGGCCACGGCGGACGGCCTGCTGCCGGACACACTCAGCGACCGGGGCAACGCCAAGCTGTTCGTGAAGTTCTACTCCAACGACTACCGGCACGTGCCCGGGCTCGGCTGGTTCCGCTGGGACAGCACCCGCTGGCAGATCGACGAGGACGAGACTGTGCTGTGGGCGGCCGGCGATCTGGCCGAGTCCATCGCCACCACCGACCCGCGCGGCGTGCACAGCAGCAGCGCGCTGCAGCAGCACCGGCGCCGGGCACTGAGCACCAGCGGCATCAACGCGCTGCTCGCCCAGGCGAAGTCGGCGCCGGGCATGGTGCTGGGCGCCTCGCAGCTCGACGCCGACCCGTATGCGCTGTGCACTCCGGACGGGGTCGTCGACCTGCGCACGGGCCTGCTCCACCGGCCCGACCCGAACCGGGACTTCCACTCCCGCTCCACCACCGTGGCCCCGCGGTCGATGCCGACGCCTCGCTGGGACCGGTTCCTCGCCGACACCTTCGGCGACGATCCCGAGGGCCGGGAGATGACCGAGTTCCTGCACCTGCTGCTGGGGTACTCGATCACCGGTGACGTCGGCGCCCAGGTCCTGCCCTTCCTGTTCGGCTCCGGCAAGAACGGCAAGTCGGTGCTGCTGGACGTGGTGATGAAGCTGATCGGCGACTACGCGGACGCCGCGCCCCCCGGGTTCCTGATGGCCCGCCCCTACGAGGGCCACCCCACCGACCTCGCCGAACTGCACGGCCGCCGGGTCATCGTGTGCAACGAGGTCAAGCCGGGGGACCGCTTCGACGAGGCCCGGGTCAAGCTGCTGACCGGCGGCGACCGGATCAAGGCGCGCCGGATGCGGCAGGACTTCTTCAGCTTCCGGCCCACCCACAAGCTCTGGCTCCTGGGCAACCACCGGCCCGAGGTGGGCACCGGCGGCTTCGCCTTCTGGCGCCGGATGCGCCTGATCCCGTTCGAACGTGTCGTACCGGACGACCGCAAGATCGACAACCTGGCGGACATCCTCGTCAACGAGGAGGGGCCCGGCATCCTCAACTGGCTCATCACGGGCGCACGCCGCTATCTGGCGGGGGAGAAGCAGCTCAGCGGGCCGGAGCGGGTACGGATCGCCACGACCGCGTACGCCGAGACCGAGGACTTCACCGGGCGTTTCCTGAGCGAGAGCTGCCGGATCGAGTCCGGGATGCGAGCGGAGCAAGCCAAGCTCTACGCGGCCTACAAGACCTGGTGTCAGAATGAGGGAGCCCCGGCCGTGTCGTCCCGGGCGTTCGCGGCACGGGTTCGCGAGATGGTGGGGCTCGCGTCGCCCAGGGAGATGGTCCTGTCCAACCAGCGCAAGTACTACCCGGGCATCGGACTGATCGCCGACGAGGAGACAGCATGAGTGCCCTCATCGCAGAGGACGAGATCGCCCACGAGGTCGACTTCGTCTGGCTCGAGGACATCAGCAGGCTGGACTACGTGCGCCAGAGCCTCGACCGGCTGCCCACCCGCCGCAGCAGGCCCGCCTACCACCGCGACGGCCGGATGGTGGGGTACGCACTGCTCGGGCCCGAGGCCAAACCCTCCCGTTCTTCGGGCACGTTCCGCCGCCGCGTCTTCTGGCTGCTGCCGCACGACCGTGACACCGAGCCCGACGGCCTGTACGCCACCGGGGCACCGGCGGAGGCAGTGGACCCGCGCACCCTCGCCCCGGGTACCAAGGGCCGCAAGACGGAACGCTCGGGCGGCGGCCCCCCACCCCCCGCGGTACAGAAACTGGGCATCACCCTGCCGCTGTGACGGCGCCGGAGCCCCCCGTACCGCCGAGCCCGCTTGGGTGATTACGGCGTAATCACCCACCTGGCGGGCGCCGTGGACCGCCACCGGAGTGATTACGCCGTAATCACCCAAGCGGCGGGCTCCCCAGGACGCCGGGGTGATTACGCCGTAATCACCCGAGGGGAGAGCCCCGCGGGCCCGCAGGGTGATTAGGGGGGTGAGGAACATCCGTGTCAGATCGTGCGCTAAGCCTTCGCGGCCCTGTTCGGCGCTTTGACCTGGGCTGATCGTACGGCGGAGCCTTCGCGGGTCGATGTTGTCGATCTTCGGAGGCCCTGGTGGCGGTCGAGTTCTTGTCGGATCAACAGGCAGCCCAGTACGCGGCGTTCAACGGAGCGCCGTCTCGTGCGGAGCTGGAGCGGTATTTCTTCCTGGATGACTCGGATCTGGAGAAGGTGCAGGCCAAGCGGCGTGCGCACAACCGGCTCGGGTTCGCGGTCCAGCTGACGAGTGTGCGGTACTTGGGCCGGTTCATGCCGGACCCGCGGCAGGTGCCGGCGGAGGTCGCCGAGTACTTGGCCGAGCAGCTGGGGATCGCCGATGCGTCATGCCTGAAGGAGTACGGGGAGCGTGACGGGACGGCCCGAACGCACGCTGGTGAGTTCGAGCTGACTCCGCCGCTCGACTCGGACGCGGACGAGGCATGGCGGACCCAGCTGGTCACCCGGTTCGGCACTGTGCGGCCGTTTCTGAAGCTGTTGGTGACGGTGGTCGACTTCGGCGCTACCCCGGAGGGCCTGCCTGAATGCCTTGAAGTCGCTGCCGGACCTGATGGGCCGGAAGAAGGTCGGCCCCGCCGAGATCGACACCGGTTTGCTGGTCGGGTCGTGGCGGCGGCTGGTGCTGTCCGCGCCGCACCTGGAGCCGGGCTGGAAGGCGTACGCGTTCTGCGTGCTGGAGCACCTGCACCGGATGGTGCGCCGGCGGGAGGTGTTCGCGAAGAACTCCTCCAAGTGGGGCGACCCCCGTGCCAAGCTCCTCGACGGCGAGGCGTGGCAACAGACCAAGCCCACCGTGCTCGCCTCCCTCAACCTGCCCGCCGAGCCCGGGGAGCACCTGGCCGCGCGGGCCGCGCTGCTGGACGGCACCTACCGCGAGGTCGCCGCCCGGGTGCCGGCGAACTCCCAGATCGTGTTCGACGACGACGGACGGCTGCACTTCGCCGCCCTGGAACCGGAACCCGAACCCGCCTCCCTGCGGGCCCTGCGGGAGGCGGTGGAGGCGATGCTCCCCCGCGTCGACCTGCCGGAGGCCCTGCTGGAGGTGTTCTCCTGGACCGGCGCCGACCAGGCGTTCACCTCTGTCACCGGCGGCGAGCGAGGCTGAAGGACCTGCACGTGACGATCGCCGCGCTGCTGGTCTCGCACAGCTGCAACGTCGGCTACACCGGTCATCGGGGCCGCGGACGCGCTGAAGTACGGCCGTCTCTCTCATGTCGACCAGACCTATCTGCGGCTGGCGACGTACCGGGCGGCGAACGCCACGCTGATCGACTACCAGGCCTCCGTCCCGCTCGCGCAAGCGTGGGGCGGCGGCCTGGTCGCCTCCGTGGACGGCATGCGGTTCGTCGTCCCGGTGCCGTCGGTGTACGCGCGGCCGAACCCGAAGTACTTCGGGCGCCGCGGCGGCGCCACCTGGCTCAACATGATCAACGACCAGGCCGCGGGGCTCGGCGGGAAGGTCGTGGCTGGCACCCCGCGCGACTCCCTGTACGTGCTGGACGTCCTCTACGACCGCGATGGCGGCAAGCGCCCCGAGATGATCGTCACCGACACCGCAAGCTACAGCGACATTGTCTTCGGTCTCCTGACCTTGGCGGGGTTCGCGTACGCGCCGCAGCTCGCTGACCTGCCGGATCAGAAGATGTGGCGCATCGACCGCAGCGCCGACTACGGCGTGTTCCAGGACGCGGCCCGTGGCCGGGTCGACCTCGCGAGGATCGAACGCCATTGGGAGGACATCCTGCGGATCACCGGCTCCATCCACACCGGCGCCGTGCGCGCGTACGACGTGATCCGGATGCTGTCGCGGGACGGGCGTCCGACGCCGCTCGGCGACGCGATCGCCCACTACGGGCGGATCTCCAAGACCTTGCATATTCTGCGCATCGCGGACGAGTCCGGCTATCGGCGGCAGATCAAGAGCCAGGCCAACCTCCAGGAGGGCCGCCACTCCCTTGCACGGAAGATCTTCCACGGCAGGCACGGGCAGCTCTACCAGCGTTACCAGGACGGAATGGAGGACCAGATCGGGGCATTGGGGTACGTCCTGAACGCCCTTGTCCTGTTCAACACCCGGTACATGGACGCCGCGGTGAACCAGCTGCGCGCGGACGGCTTCGACGTCCGCGACGAGGACGTGGCCCGCCTCTCCCCGTTCGTAAGGCACCACGTCAACATGCTCGGCCGGTACTCGTTCCAGCTGCCCGAACTGCCGGGCGGCCTGCGCCCGCTGCGCGACCCGGACGCGGCCGAAGAGGTGTGACCCGGGTGCGGTGACCGTCACCGCCGGGGCTGTCCCAGCGGTGACGCTTGCACTGGTCACCGGCTCGTAGGGGGCCGGGAGCCGCCACACCGGCGGAGGGTGTGGCGGCTATTGCGTGGCGGCGGGTGCGGTAGGCGGCCGGTGAGAGTTCCGGGCTGCTGCTGGGCCGGGACTGGGGTGCGGGCGGCCGCCACACCGGGTGGGGGCGGCGGCCGTGGGCGGAATCGGATCGTGGTTCGAGTCAGTCAGCAGAGCGGCGGATCAGCCCGGCGTCACCGCACCCGCTGGCACTCCGAACCACTCCTCCAGCGCCTCCGCCAGCCCGGCCGTCGATGTCGGCGCCTGCGCCCCCGCGTCGGCCGCCCAGGCCGTGAAGCCGTCCGGACGGACGAGGACCGCCGCCAGTTCCGGGCGGGACGGGCAGCCGGCCGTCAGGGTGTGGACGCGGCTGGCATACCCCGCAGCGAGGGCCCGGAGCTCCGGGTCGTCGGTGAGGTCGAGCAGGAGCGCCCGGCCACCGTGGAGGTGGTCCGCGAGGCGGCTGCCGTCAGTGAGTTCGAGGTCCGGGGTGCTGCGGCCGGTCAGCGGGTGCTCGCCCGGCATCTTGTACCGCACCCCGCCACCGTTGAGCCGTGCGGTGAGGTACGTGGTGCCCGCGACCGTCTCCGCCAGGTCGCTGACGATCTCGCGCAGGGCCCGGGACTGCGGGTCCGGGCGCATGGCCGCGACCTGGGACCGGGTCCAGTTTAGGACCCACGCACCGACCGGATGCCGCTCGGAGGTGTACGTGTCCAGCAGCCTTTCCGGCGCCCGGCCGCCGATCACCGCGGCGAGCTTCCAGCCGAGGTTCATTGCGTCCCCGATACCCAGGCTCAGCCCCTGGCTCCCGAACGCGGAGTGCACGTGCGCTGCGTCGCCCGCCAGCAGCACCCGGCCCTTGCGGTACTCGGTGACCTGGCGGGCGTGGTCGGTGAAGCGGGTCGCGGTCCGCACCCCGGTGATCGTGACGTCCACGCCGGATACGTGACGCAGCCGCGCTTGGAGGTCCTCGGTGGTGACCGGCGCGTCCCGGTCGGCCGGCGGGCCGTCGAACTCCACGGTGACGACGCGGCCCGGCATCGGCCCGTGGGCGTATACCCCGGTGTCCGTGGCGGTCCAGCCGACCTTCAGGTCCTCGGCGCCGGTCATCTCCACGACCGCCTGGTGACAGGTGATCTCCGGGTCCGTACCGGGAAATTCGAACCCCGCGAGCTTGCGGACCGTGCTGCGGCCGCCGTCGCAGCCCACGAGCCAGCCGGCGCGTATGGCCCCGTGGCTGGTTCGCACGGTGACGGCCTCGTCGTCCGCGTCGAAGCCGGTCAGCTCCACTCCCTGGCGCACGTCGACGCCGAGTTCGTCCGCCCGCTCGCCGAGCAGCCGCTCGATGTCCTGCTGCGTCACGAAAGCGATCTCGGCGGCGGGTCCGGCGTCGCCGAGGCCCGGCTCCGTACGGTCGACCAGGTCGGCGCGCAGCATGATTCCGGCGAAGTGCCCGACGATCCCGAGCCCTTGGCCCGCGGCCCCGCCTGCGTCCCCGCCGTTCCGCTCGCGTATGAATGCCTGGAAGCGGTCTATTGCCTGCTGGTGCACCTTGGCCAGCGCGGGCAGCAAACCCCGGCGGTACAGCGCCTCGGCGCTGGGCGTGGTGATCGCCCCGCCCTTGATCGTCGGGTTCACTTCGGTGAGGCGCTCCAGGACGGCCACCCGCGTGCCTCCGAGCCGGAGCTCGCAGGCCAGCATCAGTCCGACCGGGCCGCCTCCGGCCACCACTACGTCATAGTCCATGGCGCCCACTAGGAACTTCCTCTCCGGCCGCCGTGCGGGCGACCGCTGTTGACGGTAGGGGGGCGGGTCTGTTCAGGTGGCGCTGCCCACCGGAGCGATGCGGGCGAGCGCGCCGATCTCGAGCGCGGTCCACAGGGCGCCGTCGGGACCGACGGTGATGCCGTGCGGTTCGGAGCGGGGAGTGGGCAGGTCGTGGACGGTGACGGAGCCGTCGGGGGTGATCGTGCCGACGCGGTTGCCTCCCCATTCGGTGAACCAGGCGGTGCCCTGTTCATCGACTGTGACGGCGTGCGGCCGTGCGGCGCGGTCGGGCAGCGGGAACTCGGTGATCTGCCCGTCGGGAGTGATCCGGCCGATCTGGCCGGCGGCGATCTCGGTGAACCACAGAGCACCGTCGCGGCCCGCGGCGATCCCCACCGGCGCCGCTTCCTTCGTCGGCAGGGAGTGGAGGGTGACCGCGCCGTTCATGTCGATCCGGCCGATGGCGGTGGCCTGGTTGAGGGTGAACCACATCCCGCCGTCGCCGCCGGCGGTGATCGCGGACGGGAACGCACCCGTGACGGGGAGCGGGAACTCGGTGACGTCGCCGTCGATGGTGATGCGGCCGATGCGGTCGGCGGCGGTCTCGGTGAACCACAGCGCACCGTCGGGCCCCGCCGCGATGCCGAACGGCCCGCAGCCGGGTGTGGGCACGTCGAATTCGTCGATGTCGCCGTCGATGGTGATGCGGCCGATGCGGTCGGCGGCGGTCTCGGTGAACCACAGCGCGCCATCCGGGCCGGGCGTGATGACGGTCGGTCCGCAGTCGGGGTCGAGGCGGTGGCTCGCCGGTTCTTCGCCGGGGACGAGCCGGCCGATCCGGCCGCTCTGCACGAGGGTGAACCACAGCGCGCCGTCCGGTCCCGTGGTGAGGGCGTAGGGTCCGGCCACTCTGTCGGCCACCGTGTGCTCTTCGACGGTCACGTGGGTCACAGAGGCCTCCCCAGGCCGTGCTCGGCGGCGATGCGTTGGATGTCGGCCGGGGTTCCGGCCATGATGGTGCGGGCGTGCTCGGTGACCAGGTCGGCGGGCCAGTCCCACCACGAGGCGCGCCGCAGCCGCTCGATGTCGGCGTCGGTGAAGCGCTGCCGGATAGGTCTGGCCGGGTTGCCGCCGACGATCGTGTAAGGCGGGACGTCGGCGGTGACCATGGCGCCGGCCGCGATGATGGCGCCGTCGCCGATCCGCACGCCGGCCATGACGGTCGCCCGGTAGCCGAACCAGACGTCGTTGCCGACGACCGTGTCACCGCGGCTGGGCATGGCGGTGACGATGTCCAGGGTCTGCTCGGCCCACCGGCCGCCGAACATGGTGAACGGGTACGTGGACACCCCCATCGCCGGATGCCCGGCACCGGCCATCAAGAAGGTGGTTCCCGAGGCGATCGCGCAGTACTTGCCGATGACGAGACGCTCCGGCCCGTAGGCGTAGAGGACGTTGCGGCGCTCGAAGTCCGTGGCGCCGTCCGGATCGTCGTAATACGTGTAATCGCCCACGTCGATGTTCGGCGAAGTGACCAGTGGTTTGAGGAACGCCACGCGCTCGTGTGCGGGCAGCGGGTGGACGGTGGTCGGATCAGGCGACAAGGTGCGCTCCTTTGCTGGGCAGGAACCGGACGTGACTCCATGCGTTGGGCTGTCAGGCGCTCTCGGGGCCGGACGGGGTGACCCATTCGGGCAGCGCCGCTCCGCTGCCTACGACCGCATGCGATGCACCCATGCGGATCCCCCTCAATCGGTAGTTGCGCCCGGCCACGGTCGACGCGAGTGGCGATACACCCGAGCGCTCTAAAGCAGCCAGTGGCTGCGTTAGGCGACTATAAGGAGGATCGCCCCACAAACGCAAGTCCTGGCTGCGTTAAGGTGAGGGCATGAACGAACGACAGCGAGCCCGGCGGCCCGGCGGGCGCAGCGCCCGCGTCGGCACGCAGGTGCACCAGGCCGTCACCGACCTGATCAGCGAGCACGGCTACGGCAACTTCACCGTCGGCGACGTCGCAGCCCGCGCAGGCGTAGCCGACAGCAGCATCTACCGCCGGTGGGGCAGCCTGGAAACCCTGCTCACCGACGTGGCGCTCACCCGCCTCAACGCGCAGTCGCCGATGCCCGACACCGGGAGCCTGGCCGGCGACCTGCGCACTTACGCGGCCCAAGTGGCCCGAGAGATCACCGGACCCGACGGCCCGGCGGTGCTGCACCTAGCCGTCGCCCTGTCGAGCAGCGGTCAGCTGCAGGCTGGTGACGACCTCCGCGCCGAACGCATGCGGCAATTGCAGTCCATGCTCGATCGCGCCCGCGAACGCGGCGAGCACGCACCCGACGCGTTCGACGTGCTGGACCACATCCTGGCTCCGATGTATATCCGCGTCTTGTTCGGCATGGTCCCGCTCACCCCGGACTACGTCGACGGGCTGGTCGACCGATTGCTGTGACCTCGACCCGGTTCCCGCGATCACAGGTGTGATACTGGTGGGCTCGCCTATTCAACTGTCGCCAGTTCCCCGGGGAGTCCAGCCGCCGAGGCCCGGCTCCGTACGGTCGACCAGGTCGGCGCGCAGCCGAAGTGCCCGACGATCCCGAGCCCTTGGCCCGCGGCCCCGCCTGCGTCCCCGCAGCGGCGAGTACCACGCTCGGCTTCCTCGCGGCCACCTCACTGGGACACGGCTGGAGTGCCCCGGCCGTCGCCACGGTGTCCGTGGTCTGTACCATCGGCTGGACCTCGCGCCGGGCGATGAGCCGGTCCACGGCCGCCTTCGAGCGGGCCGGGGTCTCGGAGTCCGGCACTGCCAGCCGCTTCGTCCAGGCCGGGACCGCCGGGCCGTCGTAGCCGTACGACTCGCACCAGCCCAGCCACGACAGCACCGCCGCCCGGCGGGCGTTCCAGGTGTTGACCGCCGCGGTGCCCCACAGCCGTTCCAGGGCCTCGCCGATCTCGTCGTCCGCGACCGACCCCAGCGGGCGGGCCTCCCCGATCCGCTCGGCGGTCTTGCCGACGCCGGTCGCGTAGCTGCGGACCGTGTTCGGGTTGCGGAGCGAGTCGAGGAAGGCGTCGGCCGCCGCTCGGACGGTCAATGCCTTCCCGGCCGGCAGTTGCACGACGTGGGCACGGCTTCCCCCTTGCCACGGATAACAGGGCCGCTTCACGTACGGCCCGGAGAACGTCACCGCAGGTGACGAACCAAGCTCCGGTAGATAATGGGGCGTTATCTGCGGGACGACTTCAGGCGGATCGCGGAGCCGACACCCCGTCAGCCACCCACCAGGGCCGACGAAGGCTTAGCGCACGATCTGACACGGATGTTCCTCAACCCCCGATTACGGCGTAATCACCTGGGCGGCGGGCTGCCCGGGCCGGCGGAGTGATTACGGCGTAATCACCTGGGCGCGGCGGGCGCTACAGCCCCGTGCCGCCGGAGGCGTCGATGCACTGGCCCGTCACCCAGCGGGAGTCCGCGGAGGCGAGGAAGGCCACGATGTCCGCCACGTCGGCCGGCCGGCCCATCCTGCCGAACACGGAGAACGAGGCGTGCAGGGCCTCGGCCTCGGGTGTGGCCCAGCGCTGCTGGTTCAGGTCCGTCGTGATGAAGCCCGGCGCCACGCTGTTCACCGTGATCTGCCGTGGCCCCAACTCCTTGGCGAGCGTGCGGGTGAGGCCCTCCAGAGCCGCCTTGGCCATGGAGTAGGCGAGCGAGGTCGGCAGGGCGACCCGGGTGGCCGCGGAGCTGATGTTGACGATGCGGCCGCCCTCGCGCAGCCGCGGCAGCCCTTCCTGTACAAGGAACAGCGGTGCCCGGGCATGGACGGCCATGAGCCGGTCGAAGTCCTGTTCGGTCACCTCCGCCACGCCGCCCCGGACGTTGAAACCGGCGTTGTTGACCAGGATGTCCAGCGCGGCGGGCTCGCCCAGGGCGCGCAGGCCGGCGTCGAGCCGGTCGTACACCGTGCGGACGTCCTCGGGCACGCCGAGCGGGCCGTGCAACGGGAAGGCGCGTCCACCGTCGCCGGTGATCCGGGCGACGGTCTCGCGGGCCGACGACTCGTCGCTGCCGTAGTGCACGGCGACGAGCGCGCCGTCCGCCGCGAGCCGGCGGGCGATGGCCCGCCCGATGCCCCGCCCGCCGCCGGTGACCAGAGCCGTTCTGCCTGCCAGCATGCCCATCTTTCCCCCACCATGTCATGAGCGCGTCCATATCAATCCCCGCGACGAGCATACGCTGTTGTAAAAACCGCGCATCCGGTTTAATATCCGGAGCATCACTTCACATCGTGTGTGCATGGTTCGTGGCGGCTCGACGTCCGGGGGGTTCTGCGGTGAGCTTGCGGCATCTGCGTCTGATCGCGGTGAACATCGACGGAGTATTGCTGAACGACACCTTCAGTCCGGTCATCCACCGGATGGTGGTGCGCAACGGGGGCGTCTACACCGCGGAGCTGGAGCGGTCGGTGCTGTCGCAGCCGCAGCTCAGGGCCGCGGCGGCGCTGGGGGTACCGGGCACGCCCGAGGAGGTGGTGGAGGAGTACTTCCGGGAGCGCGCCGCCTACCTGGAGAACGACCCGGTGCGGGTCCTGGAGGGGGCCGGGGCCCTGCTGCAGCGCCTGCGTGCGACCGGCGCGCGGATGGTGTGCTACGGCGGGCTCGCCCGCGGCCACTTCGACCGTCATCTCGGCGCGTACGCCTCGTACTTCGACGGGCCGGGCTATGTGTGCACGGACGCCTTCCGGCCCGGCGTGCGGGAGATCGCCGAGGATGTCTTCGGGCTGCGCTGCGACGAGGCGCTGTTCATCGACGACGTGGCACGGGTGGCCGAGACGGCGCGGGTGCTGGGGGCGGCGTTCATCGGGCACCCGACCTCCTACGAGCACAGCTTCCAGCGGCAGTTGATGCAGCGGGCCGGGGTACGGCACCTGGTGCGGTCGCTGGACGACATCGACGGGCCGCTGGTGCGGACCCTGGACGCGGAAGCCGCCGAGGGCCGCCTGTGGTCCCGCCGGGCCGCGGTAGCGGGCCACGCCGGGCGGGTCGGGGCCGGCGCCTGAGCAGACCGGGGGCCGGGGGAGGACGAGAACGGCAGGAACTCCACAAAACCTGCACGAGGGATGGTTTTTGAGCCGGGTTCAGGCATCCGCCGCGGGTGCCCGAACCCGGCTCAGGTCTACGACACCGGGACTTCGGGTAGATGTCGCCTGGCCGACCTGACCAGCGCGAATGCACTCCGCCGAGAGGCCGGGTGCGAGAGGCCGACGCAAGGAGCGGGCAAACAACCGGGGAACTCGGGTCTGTCCTTTACCCGGGCATGGAGATAAGGTACCTCCTAGACGGTTTGTTTGTAGCGCTCCGGTGTACGGCTCCGGCTCGCGTGGCTCGGGTGTTAGGAAAGGGAGGTCCAGTGGCCCAGCAGGAACGTGCGGTCAGGACCCGTCGTGCAGTGCTCGAGGCCGCTGCGGAAGTCTTCGCGGAACACGGGTACACGTCGGCCACGGTCGCCGACATCCTCAAGACCGCCGGGGTGACCAAGGGCGCCCTGTACTTCCACTTCGACTCCAAGGAAGCGCTTGCCAAGGGCGTCCTGGAACTCCAGACGGACCAGGTGCTCCCCGAGCAGGAGATCAAGCTCCAGGAACTGGTCGACGTCGCGATGTCGGTGGCCCACCGGCTGGTGCACGAGCCCCTGCTGCGGGCCGGCGCCCGGCTCTCGTCGGACCCCATCGGCCGACGGCACTACGGCAGCGCCTGGCCGCTGTGGGTCGGCATGCTCACCGACATCCTGACCGTGGCCCACCAGCGGGGCGAGACCCTGGGGCACGTGGTGCCGCGGGAGGTCGCCGAGTTGGTGGTCAGCTCCTTCAACGGGGTGCAGCTGTATGCCCAGTTGGAGACCGGCCTGCACGACGTCGAGTACCGGGCCTCGGTCCTGCTGAAGCACCTGCTGCCGTCCATCGCCTCACCCGCGGTCCTGATGCGCCTGGACGTGGCCCCGGACCGGGGCGCCCGCATCACCCGCGAGGCGGTCCCGGCCTCGATGCCGGAGGCGGTGTCGGCCTGAACCCGAGCCGTACGACGGCGCCCCCGGCGCGGACCGACCGGTGACCGACCGGTCCGCGCCGGGGGCGCCGTCGTACCGGACCCGGCGAAGCAGCACGTGCCCGGCCTGCTCCTGCCGCCGCCGGAAGACGCCTGGCCGTCCGGCCGCCGTGGCGCTGGCCTCTGTCCGCAGGCCGCCGTGCTCCTCGGGGCGCGGGAGCGACTGAAGCGACCCAGGGGCGGAGTTCTCCTCGGGCGCGGCCGGTTTCTGCGCACGCCGATGCGGCGCCCCGGTCGGGGCACCGCACCGCTCACACGGTCGCCGGTGCCACGGCCACGGTGGAGGTGAAGACGACCGCACCGTCCTGACGGCCCGTCACAAGGACGCGTTCCCTGCCCCGCGGGCACGGGGGGAGGGCGCAGGCCTCGATCAGGCACGGGGCGCTGAGTTCCGCGTAGCGGGTGAACTCGCTGGTGACGGCCACCGGCAGGCAGTCGCGTCCCAGGAACGCGATGGTCGCCTGGCGGGCCGCCTCCAGCAGCACCATGCCCGGCACATGGTCGACGGGGTGGTCGAAGAGCACGGGGTGCCGGGTGTCCACCCGCAGCTGCCAGGAGTCGCGGGCCGGCACGGGGGACAGGACCACGCTCGTGGGAGACAGACGGCCGACGTCCTGGGGGGCCACCGGGCTCGTCAGCGGGATCGCCGCCGCACCGGTGTCGCCGATCCGCGGGGCCCGCAGGCGCTCGTAGACGGCGGGCGAGGCGCAGGTGAAGGTGGCGGCCGCGGTTCCGGCCGGCCGTCCGTCACGGTGGATCACGGCGTCGAAGTGAAGCCCTGCGAGGTTCTTGCCGCGGCGCTTGATGTCCGAGCAGGCGATCTCGATGGCGACGGCGGCCGGTTCGGCGCCGATGCGGAGCTGTTCGGCCTCGAGGTCGACCGAGAGGTCCCACATCAGGAACTGGTGGCCGAGCGGGACACCGAACTCCGTGTGCGCCACGAGGAGTCCCGCCTGCCGGATCGTTTCGGCTACCAGGAGCGGGTCGTGGTAGCCGTCGAGAGTGGCGAAAAAGCTGTGCAGCCGAGGCCACTGTGCGCTTACCGTGAAGTGCTGTTCGTCCACCCGGTCCCAGTCGGTGAGCATCACCTCGGCGATGCTGGCGCGATGCACGAATTCCTTCGGGACTGTGGTGGTCAGAGACGTGTAACGAGGCTCGACGATCCCCTGCAGGCTCCCGAGGTCGCTCTCCGCGCACCGGATGGAGGCTATGGCGGACTCGACACGGAACGTGCTCACAGACATGCCTGTTCCCCCTGAGCGTCGTTGGCGTGTATCTGTTGGTGCTTCCAGGCCTGTGAAGATACATACCACCCGGTTTACTTTCCAGCGGTACGAAGCCTTCCGCCCTCACGATTTCTGGAGGTGGTCGTTCCAGATCGGGCTACGGCCCGGTTTTCCGGGACCCGCCCCGTGGCAGCCGCCGGCGGCTTCGGCCGGTGGGACCTCGGACGATGCCGCGACCGACTGTAGCCCTTGTGCGGGAATCGTCGTCCGAATCCAAACTCCCCGTGTGTCGCTGGCCGGATGAGGCCTCGAGCTGTTCCTCAGCGCTTCTCGAGTGCCCTGATCAACGATGACAGGGCCGTGAGGGGGGAATCGCCGGATGGAGAGCGTACAAACCGTGCTACGCGTGGAACGCGGGCATGCCGATGAGGAGGAGCTGGCCGCCATCGCTGTGGTGCTGCTCGCTCTGCGGGCCTGCGGCCAGGAGGCGTCCGAGCAGCCGGAGCCGGCGGGCTGGAGCTGGTGGAAGCGGCCGAACGGCTATGCCTCGCCCGACAGTTGGCGGTGAGTCGACCGCCGCCCCAGGCATCCTCCACCGTAAGGAAACCTAACCGCATATGCGGTTTTAAATGTTCTCGATGGAACCGGGGCGGGATCTCCTCGGTCTTGTCCCAGGAAGGGACCAGAGATGGCGATGACGACTGCCCCTGCGCCGGCCGGGACAGCGCCGGCCGACATACGTGGTCATGTGGCTGAACTCCACGCGATACGGGCCCAGGCGACGGCCGGTCCCAGCGAGAAGGCGACCGCGGCGCAGCACGCCAAGGGGAAGCTGACGGCCCGGGAGCGGATCGAGCTGCTCCTGGACCCAGGGTCCTTCCAGGAGGTCGAGCAGCTGCGCCGGCATCGCGCGCAGGGGTTCGGGCTGGAGGCGAAGAAGCCGTACACCGACGGTGTGATCACCGGTTGGGGCACGGTGGAGGGCCGTACGGTCTTCGTGTACGCGCATGACTTCCGGATCTTCGGCGGTGCGCTGGGCGAGGCCCACGCGACGAAGATCCACAAGATCATGGACATGGCGATCGCGGCGGGTGCGCCGCTGGTGTCGCTGAACGACGGTGCCGGTGCCCGTATCCAGGAGGGTGTCAGCGCGCTGGCCGGGTACGGCGGCATCTTCCAGCGCAACACCAGGGCGTCGGGTGTCATCCCGCAGATCTCGGTGATGCTCGGCCCGTGCGCGGGCGGTGCGGCCTACAGTCCCGCCCTGACCGACTTCGTGTTCATGGTCCGTGAGACGTCCCAGATGTTCATCACCGGTCCGGACGTGGTCAAGGCGGTGACGGGCGAGGAGATCACCCAGAACGGCCTGGGCGGCGCGGACGTGCACGCCGAGACGTCCGGCGTGTGCCACTTCGCCTACGACGACGAGGAGACCTGCCTCGCCGAGGTCCGCTACCTCCTCTCGCTCCTGCCGCAGAACAACCGGGAGGCCGCGCCCCGGGTGCGCAGTGGCGACCCCGTCGACCGGCGCAGTGACGTGCTGCTCAGCCATGTGCCGGCGGACGGCAACCGGCCCTACGACATGGCCAGGGTGATCGAGGAGATCGTCGACGACGGCGAGTACCTCGAGGTCCACGAGCGCTGGGCGCGCAACATCATCTGCGCCCTGGCCCGCCTGGACGGCAGGACCGTGGGCATCGTCGCCAACCAGCCGCAGACCCTGGCCGGTGTGCTGGACATCGAGGCCAGCGAGAAGGCCGCACGCTTCGTGCAGATGTGCGACGCCTTCAACATCCCGATCGTCACCTTCCTGGACGTCCCCGGCTTCCTGCCCGGTGTCGACCAGGAGCACGGCGGCATCATCCGGCACGGCGCCAAGCTGCTCTACGCCTACTGCAACGCGACCGTGCCGCGTATCTCGCTGATCCTGCGCAAGGCCTACGGCGGCGCCTACATCGTGATGGACAGTCAGTCCATCGGCGCCGACCTGACCTACGCGTGGCCGACCAACGAGATCGCCGTGATGGGCGCCGAGGGCGCCGCCAACGTCATCTTCCGCCGCCAGATCGCCGAGGCCGCGGACCCCGAGGCCATGCGGCAGAAGATGGTCAAGGAGTACAAGGCCGAGCTGATGCACCCGTACTACGCGGCCGAGCGCGGCCTCGTGGACGACGTCATCGACCCCGCCGAGACCCGCGAGGTGCTCGTCCGGTCCCTGGCGATGCTGCACAGCAAGCACGCCGACCTGCCCTCCCGCAAGCACGGCAACCCCCCGCAGTGAGCGGGCGCCCCCCGGGCCGCAGGGCGAAGACAACCGCACGAATGGTTTGTTATCCCGGCCCGAGGTTGCCTGAAGTTCCTGCATGATGGCCCGTTTGGCGCGGTTGATTCCCTGTCAGTTCGACGGTCATCTGTACGTACGTCTTGCGGGGCGATGGCGCCGAGTCGGGCAAAGTCGCACGTCAAGGCCTACTCGGTGAGATCCTGTCTGTCCCGGTGCACGATGCATCAAAACAGCGCACCTGGTTTGGTATTGACAAACCGTCCGGCCTGTTTTGTACTCGATGGGTGCCGGTATGACAGCACACTCACCTAGGGGGCAGCGGCATGCAGATCGACGTACTGGGCATTTTGGACGTCAGGGAGAACGGGGTGTCCATCGCTCCTACTGCGCCGAAGCCCCGGCAGGTGCTCGCTCTCCTGGCGCTGCACGCCGACCAGGTGGTGCCGGTCTTCGCTCTGACCGACGAGCTGTGGGCCGGCCGTCCGCCGCGCAGTGCGCGCACCACGCTGCAGACCTACGTCCTGCAGCTGCGCGACCTCATCACCCTGGCGCTGGAGCAGGAGACGTCCGCCGGGCCCGAGTCGGCCCCGCGGCGCACCGCCAAGGAGGTCCTGGTCACCGCGCCCGGCGGGTACATGCTCGTCTCCGGCGGCGGAACCAGCGACGTCCGCGAGTTCGAGCGGCTCGCGGGCACGGGCTACCGCGCCATCGACGCCGGGGACTTCAAGGAGGCCTCCCGGCTGCTGCGTGAGGCGCTCGACCTGTGGACCGGCCCGGCCTTCGCCGACGTGCAGACCGGTGCGCGGCTGGAAATGGAGGCCAAGCGGCTGGAGGAGAGCCGGCTGTGCGCCCTCGACCAGCGGATCGAGGCCGACCTCAGGCTCGGCCGGCACCGCGAACTGCTCGCCGAGCTGACCGTCCTGACCAGCCGTTACCGTACGCACGAGAACCTGCACGCCCAGTTCATGCTGGCGCTGCACCGCTCCGGCCGGCGCGGCGAGGCCCTGGAGGTCTACCACCGGCTGCGCGGCACCCTCGTGCGGGACCTGGGCCTGGAGCCCTCGGCGCGACTGCGCCGGCTCCAGCAGTCGATACTGGTGGCCGCGCCGGAGAGCCCGCTGGCGGCGGAGCCGCAGCCGTCCGCCACGGCTCCGCTCGCCCCCGCCCGCGTGGGCGGCACCGCCCGGTACGCCTGAACTGCCGTGTGAGGGACGGGCCTTGCCACAGCGGCGCAGATCACCGTGCCAGTGGCTGCTGTGCGGCGCGATAAGTGGGTAACCTCAGACGAAATGGTTAAGTTACCGCTTAGTAACTGACTTTCGCCGGTTCCGAGGAGCCCACTCATGCAACTCGCCGCGATCATCGTGTCGCTGACCCTGATGGCGGTCGGCTTCGCGCTGTTCTTCCGAGCCCTCCTGCAGATCTTCCACTTCATACGGCTCGGCCAACCTGTCCCCAAGGGCCTGCGGACCAACAACCCGTACTCCCGTACGGTGACGCTGGTCAGGGAGTTCGTCGCCCACACCCGTATGAACCGCTGGGGCGTCATCGGGGTGGCGCACTGGTTCGTGGCGGTGGGCTTCTACACACTGCTCCAGACGCTCGTCAATGCCACCGGCCAGCTCTTCCATCCGGACTGGGTGCTGCCCATCGTCGGTGACTGGACGCCGTACAACGTCTACGTCGAGTTCATCGGCACGATGACGGTCCTCGGCATCGCGGTCCTGGTCGTGATCCGCCAGCTGAGCAAGTCGAACAGGCCGGGCCGCAAGTCCCGCTTCGCAGGCTCCAACAAGGGCCAGGCGTACTTCATCGAGACCGTCATCCTCGTCGTCGGCGTCTGCATCATGGTGCTGCACGCCCTCGAGGGCGCCCTGCACCACGTCGACCACTACGAGGCGTCGGTCTTTCTCTCCTACCCGCTGGTCGCCTGGTTCCGGGGGATGGACCGCTCCACCCTGGACAACCTCGTCTACTTCTTCGCGGGTCTGAAGATCGCGACCTCCTTCATCTGGATGATCGTGGTCTCGCTGAAGACCGACATGGGCGTGGCCTGGCACCGCTTCCTGGCGTTCCCGAACATCTGGTTCAAGCGCAACGCGACCGGTGAGACCTCGCTGGGCGCGCTGCAGCCGATGACCTCGGGCGGCAAGCCGATCAACTTCGAGGACCCGGGCGAGGACGACGTCTTCGGCGTCTCCCAGGTCGAGCAGTTCTCCTGGAAGGGCCTGCTGGACTTCTCCACCTGCACCGAGTGCGGCCGCTGCCAGTCCCAGTGCCCCGCCTGGAACACCGGCAAGCCGCTGTCCCCGAAGCTGCTGATCATGTCCCTGCGGGACAACGCGCACGCCAAGGCGCCCTACCTGCTGGCCGGCGGCGGCAAGACCGCGGAAGGCGAGGAGAAGGCCTCCGAGGAGCAGCTGGCCGGCGTCCCCGCCGCCGCGCTGGCCGAGGCCGAGCGGCCGCTGATCGGCACCGCCGAGGAGAACGGTGTCATCGACCCGGACGTGCTGTGGTCCTGCACCACCTGCGGCGCCTGCGTCGAGCAGTGCCCCGTCGACATCGAGCACGTCGACCACATCGTCGACATGCGCCGCTACCAGGTCATGATCGAGTCCGCGTTCCCCTCCGAGGCGGGCACGATGCTCAAGAACCTGGAGAAGAAGGGCAACCCCTGGGGCCTGGCCAAGAAGCAGCGCCTGGAGTGGACCAAGGAGGTCGACTTCGAGGTCCCGGTCGTCGGCAAGGACATCGAGGACCTCACCGAGGTCGAGTACCTGTACTGGGTCGGCTGCGCCGGCGCCCTGGAGGACCGCGCGAAGAAGACCACCAAGGCCTTCGCCGAACTCCTGCACATCGCCGGCGTGAAGTTCGCCATCATGGGCGGCGACGAGAAGTGCACCGGCGACTCCGCCCGCCGCCTGGGCAACGAGCCCCTCTTCCAGGAACTCGGCATGGAGAACGTCATGGCCCTCAACACCGCCTTCGGCGAGGAGCTGGACGACGAGGGCAAGGCCACCGCCGAGTCGAAGAAGCCGAAGTCCGCCAAGAAGATCGTCGCCACCTGCCCGCACTGCCTCAACACCCTCGGCAACGAATACCCCCAGCTCGGCGGCGACTACGAGGTCATCCACCACACCCAGCTGCTCCAGCACCTGGTCGACGAGGGCAAACTCGTCCCCGTCACCCCGGTCGAGGGCATCATCACCTACCACGACCCCTGCTACCTGGGCCGCCACAACAAGATCTACACGCCCCCGCGCGAGATCATCGGCAAGGTCCCGGGCCTCAGGAACGAGGAGATGCACCGCCACAAGGAACGCGGCTTCTGCTGCGGCGCCGGCGGCGCCCGCATGTGGATGGAAGAGCGCATCGGCAAGCGCATCAACAACGAACGCGTCGATGAAGCCCTGTCGTTGAACCCCGACATCGTGTCGACGGCCTGCCCGTTCTGCCTCGTCATGCTCACCGACTCCGTCAACGGCAAGAAGAACGAGGGAACGGCCAAGGAATCCATCCAGGTCGTCGACGTCGCCCAGCTCCTCCTCGACTCCGTCAGGACCCCCGTCGACCCCGCCGGCGAGCCCGAGACCGAGAACGCACCGGAGCCCGAACCCGTCAAGTAGCGCCGTACGGAACGGCGTTGTGAAGCACTGAGGGGCCGCCCACGTGCGGCCCCTCAGTCATTGGCCAGCCCCCTTCCATCCTGCATATATTCGACCCCGGATATATGAAACCGCCTACGCGGTTTGTTAGGCTGGGAGGCGGCTCCTGCGCAGCCGTGCCTGCGGAACCGCGGATCCGTGGGCACGTCACCCTCGCGATATAGGTGTGCGTTGCAAGGGGCCTGAGATGTCGGTGTCCTTGCCGGCTCTCGACGTCCCGGTGTCCAGGAGGCAGCACATGGTCAAGCAGGAGCGAGCCGCCCGCACGCGGCGTTCGCTGATCCATGCGGCGGCCGAGGTGTTCGCAGAGGCGGGCTTCGTCCCCGCGTCGCTGGGTGTCATCAGTGCACGCGCCGGTGTCAGCAACGGGGCGCTGCACTTCCACTTCGCCAACAAGGGCATGCTCGCCGAGGCGGTCGAGGCGGAGGCCGTCGAGACCGTGCGGCGGATCACCGAGGCGGCACAGGCCCGGCACGAGAACGACCCCCTGCAGGCGGTGGTGGACGCCATGCACGCGCTGGTCGGCGCCCTGGCCGAGGACGTCGTGGTGCGCGCCGGCTTCGAACTCGCCGGTGACATCGCACGCCGTGCGGCCTCCCCGCTGCGCCAGGAGTGGCAGCGCTGGGTGGAGGACAGCCTCCGCCGGGCCGAACGCGCCGGTGCGCTCGCCGAGGGGGTGTCCTGGAAGGACGCCGCCCGGGTCGTCGTCGCGGTGAGCGTGGGCCTGGAGGTGCTCGGCGGCGAGGACGCCTCCTGGCTCTCCCGGCAGAGCGTCACCCGCATCTGGGACCTGCTGCTGCCGCTGCTGACCGACCGTCCGGACCTGGGTGCCCCGGTGCCCTCGGGCTCGCGGGCGCGGGCGGTCGTACCCCCGCGGGCGCAGTCGCGGCTGACGCGGCCCGAGCAGCGGTAGCGGGCGCCGGGTCCGTGCGCTGCTCGGCGGTGCCCGCGGGGGTGTGGCCGCCCGCGCTTGAGGTGCCGTCCAGAACGCCTTGCGTTTCGCTTGAACTCCGGTACAGCCGGGGATGGTTGCCGCTCTGCTGAGCCTATGGTATTTCTGGCTCCGGATAAGATAAATACGGGCTGTGCGGTTTGGTTTTGGTCGGTCTGAGGCAGCTCGGGCATGAGACAGGGGAGACCCCGTGAACATCGAGGTGCTGGGCGCCTTGGACGTCAGGGAGAATGGTGTCCGCGTGACGCCCACCGCGCCGAAGCCGCGCCAGGTCCTCGCCCTGCTCGCGCTCCAGGCCGACCATGTGGTCTCCGTGGCGGCACTCAGCGAGGAACTGTGGGGCAGCACGCCCCCGCGCAGCGCCCGGACCACCCTGCAGACCTATGTGCTCCAGCTGCGTGAACTCATCGCCGAAGCCCTGGAGCGGGATCCCAAGGGCCCGGTGCAGGACGCCGGGGCGCCGCGCACGGCCAAGGACGTCCTGGTCACCGTGCAGGGCGGCTATGTCCTGCGCAGCGGCGGCGGCACCAGCGACGTGAGGGAGTTCGAGCGGCTGACGGCCCTTGGGTACGAGGCCATGGACGCCGGGGACTTCCGGAGCGCGGCGCGGCAGCTGCGCCAGGCCCTCGGGCTGTGGACCGGGCCCGCCTTCGCCGACGTGCAGGCAGGAGAGCAGCTGCGCACGGAGACCAGGAGGCTCGAGGAGGCCCGGCTGTGCGCCCTCGACCGGCGCATCGAGGCGGAGCTGCGGCTCGGCCGGCATCGCGACCTGCTCGCCGAACTGACCGTCCTCGTCGGCCGCTACCCGACCCATGAGACCCTGCGCGGCCAGTACATGCTTGCCCTGCACCGCTCCGGCCGGCGCAGCGAGGCGCTGGAGACCTATCAGCTCCTGCGGGCCACGCTCGTACGCGAACTGGGACTGGAGCCGTCGGTCGATCTGCGGCGGATCCAGCGTCAGATCCTCGCGGCCGGACCCGACGACCCGCTCGACGGCAGGTCGGACGGCGACGGCGACCGCCTGATGCCGAGCGTCTGACCCCGGGCGTCTGACCCCGGGTGCCGGGTGCCGGGCGTCCGCCGGCAGGCGGTTGCCGGGGTGCCCGAATCGTCGGCGCGTATTTCCAGCCGCGTTTCCCGGCGCTTTCTTCCGCCTTCTTCGCGGAACACCTGCCGTGTTCCGTTCTTTGAGGATTGCTCAAATGCCACTGAAGGAACCGATGCCTCCGGTGTTCGTGCGGCTAGCGTGCAAGCTCGCCGACGACTTTCCGCCATCGGGAGTGCCCGACGACGAACGGAGGGAACCATGGAGATTCAGGTTTTGGGTCCGCTGTGTGCCGCCGTGAACGGGGACTCGATCGTCCCGACCGCGGGGAAGCCCCGACAGGTTCTCGCCTTGCTCGCGCTGTATCCGAGCCGCGTCGTGCCGGTATCGACGCTGATGGAGGAGATCTGGGGAACGGAGCTGCCCCAGAGCGCGATGACCACGCTGCAGACGTACATCATGCAGTTGCGCCGCTGCCTCGGCACCGCGATGGGGCCCGACGCGCCGGGTGCGGTAAAGAACGTTCTGGCCACTCGGCACGGTGGCTATCTGCTCCAGATACCGCCGGAGTCCGTGGACGTGCACACCTATGAGCGGCTCGTCTCCGAGGGCCAGGAGGCCTTCGAGGAGGGCGACGACGAACGGGCCGCCCGCTGCTTCAGGCAGGCGCTCGCGCTGTGGCAGGGGCCCGCGCTGGTGGACGTACGGCTCGGTCCGGTGCTGGAGATCGAGGCCACGCGACTGGAGGAGTCCCGGCTGGTGACCATAGAACGGCGGATCGACGCGGATCTGCGGCTCGGCCGGCACGCCGAACTCATAGCCGAACTCACCGACCTGATCGCCCGCCACCCCCAGCACGAGGGGCTGCACGCGCAGGCCATGGTGGCCCTGTACCGCTCCGGCCGGCAGGCCTCCGCGCTGAACGTGTACCGCAAGCTGCGCGAGGGACTGATCGAGGAGCTGGGTGTGGAGCCCTCGCCGCAGCTGCAGCGTCTGCATCAGGCCATGCTCGCCGTCGACCCGGAACTCGACGTGACGGCGGGGCCGCGGCGGGGCTCGACATTCGACCGCTATGCGGCGTAGCCGTAGGGCGACACGGTCCCGCGCTCTTTTGGGGCGCGGCTGCCGGACCGTGTCCTGAAATACGTGCCCTCGGCTCGTTCTTGAGCGGCGCTCGAGGCTTTGTGGCGATTCTCGAAATCCACCCGTGTGACCGGGCGGACGTAAAGGAGGAGCCATGTCGGACGACCAGCCTGTGCGGCTGTACTGTTTCGCGCACTCCGCTGAAGGCGTCTCCGTCTTCGACGACTGGGCGGCGCGCGTTGGAGCCGGTGTGGAGCCCGTCCCGGTCCCTCTGCCGGGCAGCGCCCAGCGCCTCGCCGAACCCCGGGTGAGCACGCGCGAGGCGCTGCTCGCCGACGTACTGCCGCTGTTCGCCGAGCCGCACCCCGGCCCGTACGTGCTGTACGGGCACGGCCTCGGAGCGATGGTCGCGCTCACTGTGGCGCGGGCCCTGCACGAGGCCGCCCTGCCCGGTCCGGCCCTCCTCGCCGTCGGCGCCTGGCTGGCGCCGCACCTGCCCGCCGGGCTGGCGGACCCTCGCGGGGCCACCGACGCCGAACTGCTGCACGTCCTCAGCGGCAAGGGCGCCGTACCGGCCGGCAGCGACGAGGGAATCTGGCTCAGGTCCATGCTGCCGGTGCTCCGCGCCGACCTGGAGCTGGCCCAGGACCTGCACGCGGCCGCCGCGAGGCCTTCCCCGGCCGGCCTGCTCACCACCCCGGTGCTGGTCGTCGACTCGCAGGCCAACCGGCTCGCCCCGGGCTCGACGGTGGCCGGCTGGGACCGGTGGACCGCCGGGCCGGTCCGCTCGCGCACCGTCCCCGGGCGCCACTTCTTCGTACGCGGCGGCCGGGAACTGCCCCGGCTTCTGGGCCGGGCCTGCCGCGTTGCCCGACGGATCGCCGCGGAGCCCGCGCCCGTCGGCTGATCCCCGTGTTCCGGAGCCACCGGACCCGGTCTTCTCATTCCGCCGTCCCGCCCGTGTCAGCGGCCTGGGCGGCGCAATGTGCACAGAGAGGTGTTCAGATGTCTGGTGAGCGTGTCGACAGGGCGACGCATCACGTGCACGTGTCCGCGCCCGCGGGCGTGGTCTACGCCGTACTCGCCGATGGGGGGAAACTGCCCCTGTACTGCTCCGGAAGCGTCCATGTGGAGTGCCTGGAGTCCGACGGCGGGCGGGAGCGCGTGCGGATGTGGTCCCTCATGAACGGCCAGGTGAAGTCGTGGACCTCGTGGCGGCACCTGGACCCGGTGGAGCGCCGTATGGAGTTCCGCCAGGACGCGCCCGCGTCCTCGCACAACTCGGTGGGCGGCGTGCTCACCATCCGGGCCGAGGGCCCGCGCGAGACCCAGCTGGAACTGCGCTTCGGCACCGACGGCCCGCCCGACGCGGCATGGCTGGAGCAGATGGCCGGCCTGGACATCCGCACGCAGCTCATGCAGCTGAAGAGCTTCGCCGAGCGGTGGACGCGCCTGGACGACCTGGTGCTCACCTTCGAGGACTCGATCCACGTGCACGGCCCGGCCGAGCTGGCCTACGACGTCCTGTACCGGGCCGGGAGCTGGCCCGAAGCGGTGCCGGGCATCGCCCGGGTCGCGCTCGCCGAGGAATCGCCCGGAGTGCAGCGTATGACCCTGGACCGGCTCACCGAGAGCGGCGCGCACACCACTGAGGCGGTGCGGATCTGCT
Source organism: Streptomyces sp. FXJ1.172 (assembly GCF_001636945.3). Classification (NCBI taxonomy): domain Bacteria; kingdom Bacillati; phylum Actinomycetota; class Actinomycetes; order Kitasatosporales; family Streptomycetaceae; genus Streptomyces; species Streptomyces sp. FXJ1.172. The sequence goes on from NZ_CP119135.2 coordinate 85,421, forward strand.
TCCCCCACGCGGGCCGGATCGTCTACAAGCAGACGCGGACCCTCCCGCTGCTGGCGGCACACACCGGCGAGTGGTCCGTGGTCCCCGATGAGCGGGGCGCGACCGTCACCTCGAAGCAGACCGTCGTGCTGCGCGAGGAGGACATCGCCGCGGTGCTGGGCCCGCGCGCGGATCTCGCCGACGCCCGCCGGTATGTGCGCGGGGTGCTCGGCCGCGACAGCCTGGCCCTGCTCACCCAGGTCCGGCGGCACGCGGAGAGCGCCGTCCGCATGCTGTGACGCGCGGTCGACAACTGCTGTGGAAGACACAGGAGTTACGGGTGAACGGTCCCGGCGCCGCAGACCTCGGGACCCGCTCGGACCCCGCTGCACACCTGCTCGGGAAAACGGACTTCGGGCGCGACTGCCACTAGCGTGCTCATCTCGACCGTTGTGGACATGGGCAGGCCAGGAGGCTGCGATGGGGGAGAGGCAGTACGGCTCGGTCCGGGCGGCCGCGGGCGCCCCCGGGGCATCATGACGTCCCACCGCGTCCCGCAGGCCCCGGTCTCCGTGATCGTCGCCCCCGGCCCCTCTCCGCACCCGGTGCCGTGGGACCTCGAGCTGCGCGGACCGCTCGACGAGGCCGCGCTGGAACGGCTGCTGGAGGAGCTGACCGCCGGCGGCGACCCGGACCGGCCCGGCTGGCGGCACCGGCTGCTGCGGCACGGCCCGGACCACCACACCCTGCGGTTCTCCGCGCCGCAGGGGGCGCCCGTCGCATTCGTCGCGGGCCGCGTCGCCGACCACCTCACCGCACCGCCCCCACCGGCCGACCGTCCGCTGACCCCGGCCCAGCGCGCGGCTCTCGCGCGGGAGGGGGAGCGGCGGTACGAGGCGATGGTGCTCGACGCGGCGGCTGCGACCGGCGCGGGCGCGAGCCCGGACGCGGGCGCACTGCGTGCGGCGCTGGATGCCGTCGTGGCCGTCCACCCTCAGCTGCGGTCCCGGCTCGCGGGCGGGGACGGCTGGCACACGGCGCGGGCTCACGACGCGGCCCGCAGCCGCCAAGAGCGGGTGGTGGAAGGGGAGTTCACCGACGAGGCCGGATTCGCCGCACTGGTGGACGCGGCCGGCCGGACCCTCGACGCGTACGCCGGCGACCAGCTGCGCGTGCTGCTCGCCAGGGACCGCCGTACGGACGGAGCGCGGGCCGACCGGATCGCCGTGGTCGCTCTCGAACCGGCCGTGGATGCCGCGTCCTGGCGCATCCTGCTCGACGACCTGACCGCCGCCCTCGCCGCGGCGACCGGCGGCACCGCGCCGCGGCCCGAGCCTGACGGCCTGGCCGAGTGGGTCACCGAACTGCGCGCACTGGCCAGTGACGTGGCCGAGGCCCAGCACTGGAGCCTGGTCGCCGAGCGCCGGGCCCGCGCGGCCCGCGCGGTGCTGCGTCCGCCGCAGCGGGCCCTTCGGCCGGCCGACGGCGACAGCCGGACGAACGTCCGGGTGACGGGGGCGGATGACGGGCCCGCCGTCGTACCGGCGGGCACCCCGGACACCGGGTTCGTGGAACGCGCGGACGAGACGGAATACGCGGCCGAAGAGCCGCCGGGCGGGGCCCGGCACACCGGCTTCACCCTGGGCGAGGACGCCACCGAGCGGATCGCCCAGGGCCTCGCCGGGCGGCTCGCGCTGACCGCCGGGCAGGTGCTGACCGGCGCGTTCGCACTGGCCCTCGCCCGCTGGCAGGGAACCGACGAGGTCGGCTTCGACGTACGCAGCGATCCGCGCGGCGACCGGCCGGGGCTGCGGCGTCTGGCGGGGCGGCTGGCCGAGCCGTACCCGGTCCAGTTCGCCCTCGGCGCGGGCGCCGGACCCGTCGGACAGCTGACCGAACTGGCAGGCGCGCTGGCCGCCTGCGCCGGGCTGGCCGGGGGCGGAGCGGGGTTCGGGGCGTGCCGTGAGTGGAGCCCCGATCCGCAGGTGCGCCGTACCCTGCGCGAGCTGGCACCCGCGCGGGTCTGCCTGGCCGTCGACGACGCCGGCGGGCCGCTGCCCGACTCCGCCCGGCCCATGCACCGTGGCGCCCACCCCGTCGAGGTACGGGCGGAGATCCGCAGCGGCAGGCTGCGCGTCGGGCTCGACTGGCCGCGCGACCCTGCGCACGGCGTCACCGACGCCTCCGCGGGCGAACTGGCGTGCCTGCTGCGGGAGGTGCTGGAGGAGCTGGCCGCCGCGCCCGCGGCTCCGATCCCGCGTGCCTTCTTGAGGGCCACCCCCCAGCAGTCGGTGCTGTACACGGGCGGCGACGCGCGGCCCGGCACCGGACGCCATGTCGAGCAGCTCGTCTGGGTCTGGCGCGGCCCGCTCGACGTGCGCCGCTTCACCCGGTCCTGGCAGTCGGTCTTCGACTGCGAGACCGTGCTGCGCACCGCGTTCACCGACGGCCCCGAACCGCTGCTCGTGGTGCACGAACGGGTCGTACCCGAGATCACCCGCCGGGCGTTCCCCGACGGCGACTGGTCCGCCTTCCTCGAGGGCGACCGGCTGCGCGGCTTCGACCTGCGCCGCCCCGGTGCGCTGCGGTTCACCCTGCTGGAGACGGAGCGGACCCGGTCTGCGGACCCCGTCGCGCCCACCCGGATCCTGGTCACCTATCACCGGGCACTGCTGGACACCTGGAGCGCGCACCTGCTGCTGCGCGAGTTCTACCGCGCATATCTCGCGGGCGGCACCCTGCCCGGGGGCGAGCGCCGGCCCGACCTGCGCGACTACACGGCCTGGGTGGCCGCCCAGGACCCGGAGCCCGCCCGCGGGTTCTGGGCGGCGAGCGCACCACCCGTCGGCGCGGCCTCCTGGCCGGTGCGGTCCGCCGCACGGGCCGGACTGACCGGTGTCGGCCGGGCCCGGCTGCGCCTGGACCCCGTCGAGACCACCCGGCTCGCGCACTGGGCGGGCACCTGGGGCACCGCCGAGAGCAGCGTGCTCCAGACCGTGTGGGCCATCCTGATCTACTGGGCGTCCGGCGCCACCGGACCGGCCCCGGTCTGCTTCGCGGTGACCGTGTCGGGACGCGGTATCGCGCTCGACGGCGCGGACCGGATGCCGGGCCCGCTGCGCAACCCGCTGCCGATGACCGTCGAGGTGGACCCGGCGGGCACCGTGCCGCGGCTGCTGCGCCAGCTGCGTGACCGCGCCCTGGACATGGCTGCCTACGAATGGGTGCCGGCCGACTGGATCCGGGCCTGGCGCAGCGGCGCGGACCCCGGCACCGTCATCGTCTTCGAGGACCCTCCGCATCCGCTGGACGGCCTGGAGGCGCAGCTCGCCGCTCACGGCATCCACGCCGAGCTGCCCGACACCCTGCCGGCCCGCTCGGTGCTGCCCATCGGGCTGCTTGCCCACCACGACAGCGCGGGCGGCCTGGTGCTGACCGGGGTGCACGACCGGGCGCTGCTGGACGAGGAAGCGGCGGCCGAACTGCTCGCGCAGTGCGCCCTGTTGCTGCGCTCGCTGCCGCTGTCGGCGGGCGAGGCCACCACCGTGGGGGAGGCGCTGGAACTGTTGGAGGAGAGCGCCGTACCAGGCCTGGGAGACACCGGCCGGGACACCCCTCTGGTGACGCTGCGGGCGGCACGCCGGGAGCGGGCGGGCACGATTTGCCTGATCCCGCCGCCGGGCGCCCCCGAGACCTGCTACGACCTGCTCGCCAGCAGCTATCCGGGACCGCAGCAGCTCCTGCTGCTCACCGCAGGCGCCGACCCGGACCGGGCCCGGTCGGCCCTCGCGACGCTCCGTACCGCCCGGTCCCTGCTGTTCGCCGGGTTCTCCGGCGCCGGAGTCCTCGCGTGCGACCTGGCCCGGCGGATCGCGGCGGACGGCGGCCGTCCGCCCAGGGTCGTGCTCGCCGGCGCCTGTGCGGACGAGCGGGAACGGTTCGGCGCGCTGGCCCAGGTCCTCCTGGACGCCACCGGACCGGGGGTGTGACGTGCCGGAGGCGTGCGACCGGTCCACTCCTGTTCCGTCGCTGTTCGAGACTCCCTCGTCCGCCGTTCTGCATCGTGGGCGTCAGCGGCCCGAGTTCCCCCGCTCGGGCCGCTGACGCCGTACGTGCCGTGGGCCCGCAACCATCTGGAGTGACATGTCCCGCCGTCTGTTCACCTCGGAGTCCGTGACCGAGGGACATCCCGACAAGATTGCCGACCGGATCAGTGACACCATTCTCGATGCGCTGCTGCGCGACGACCCGTCCTCGCGCGTCGCGGTGGAGACCCTGATCACGACGGGGCAGGTGCACATCGCCGGCGAGGTGACCACGCAGGCCTACGCCCCGATCGCCCAACTGGTGCGCGACGCCATCCTCGAGATCGGCTACGACTCCTCCGCCAAGGGCTTCGACGGCGCCTCGTGCGGTGTCTCGGTGTCCATCGGCGCCCAGTCCCCGGACATCGCACAGGGCGTGGACACGGCGTACGAGTCGCGGGTCGAGGGCGAGCAGGACGATCTCCTGGACCGGCAGGGCGCGGGCGACCAGGGCCTGATGTTCGGCTACGCGAGCGACGAGACGCCGAACCTGATGCCGCTGCCCATCGAGCTGGCCCACCGGCTCTCCCGCCGCCTCACCGAGGTCCGCAAGGACGGCACCATCCCCTACCTGCGCCCCGACGGCAAGACACAGGTCACCATCGAGTACGACGGCGACCAGCCCGTGCGGCTGGACACGGTCGTGGTCTCCACCCAGCACGCCTCCGACATCGACCTGGAGTCGCTGCTCACCCCGGACATCCGCGAGGAGGTCGTCGCACACGTCCTGAACCGGCTCGCCGAGGACGGCATCAAGCTGGAGACCGAGGGCTACCGGCTGCTGGTCAACCCGACCGGCCGCTTCGAGATCGGCGGCCCGATGGGCGACGCCGGCCTGACCGGCCGCAAGATCATCATCGACACCTACGGCGGCATGGCCCGGCACGGCGGCGGCGCCTTCTCCGGCAAGGACCCGTCCAAGGTGGACCGCTCGGCCGCGTACGCGATGCGCTGGGTCGCCAAGAACGTGGTCGCCGCGGGCCTGGCCTCGCGCTGCGAGGTCCAGGTCGCCTACGCGATCGGCAAGGCCGAGCCCGTCGGCCTCTTCGTGGAGACCTTCGGCACCCACAAGGTCGACACCGAGAAGATCGAGCACGCCATCACCGAGGTCTTCGACCTGCGCCCGGCCGCGATCATCCGCGACCTCGACCTGCTCCGCCCGGTCTACGCCCAGACGGCGGCCTACGGCCACTTCGGCCGCGAGCTGCCCGACTTCACCTGGGAGCGCACCGACCGCGCGGACGCCCTCCGCAAGGCCGCGGGCCGCTGAGCCCACCCTCCCGGCCCCGGACCGTCGACGACCAGCGACCGAAGCGATCGAAGGAATCGAAGGAGTTCCCGTGCGCATCGCGGTGACAGGATCCATAGCCACCGACCATCTGATGGTCTTCCCCGGGCGGTTCGCGGACCAGCTGCTGCCCGACCAGCTCGCGCATGTCTCGCTCTCGTTCCTCGTCGACCGGCTCGAGGTGCGCTGGGGCGGGGTCGCGGCCAACATCGCCTACGGACTCGGCGGCCTCGGGCTGTCGCCCCTGCTGGTCGGGGCGGTCGGCACCGACTTCGCCGAGTACGAGGTGTGGCTGAAGCAGCACGGCGTCGACACCGGGGGAGTGCGGGTCTCCGCCGAACGGCAGACGGCCCGCTTCCTGTGCATCACCGACCAGGACGACAACCAGATCGCCGCGTTCTACGCGGGCGCGATGACCGAGGCGTCCGACATCGATCTGCCGGCCCTGCTCGCCGGTGCCGAACGCCCCGGTCTGGTCCTCGTCTCGCCCGACGACCCGTCGGCGATGCTGCGCCACACCGCCGCGTGCCGGGCCCTCGGCATCCCCTTCGCCGCCGACCCCTCGCAGCAGCTGGCCCGCCTGGACGGCAGCCAGGTCCGCGACCTGGTGGACGGCGCCACCTGGCTGTTCACCAACGAGTACGAGGCCGCGCTGCTGATGGAGCACACCGGCTGGAGCCGCACCGACGTCCTCGCCGCCGTCGGCGCCTGGGTCACCACCCTGGGCGGGCGGGGGGTGCGCATCGAGCGTGTCGGACAGTCCCCTCTCACCGTCCCCGCCGTCCCCGGCATCGAGCCGGTCGACCCGACCGGCGGCGGCGACGCCTTCCGCGCCGGATTCCTGGCCGCCGCCGGCCACGGCGCGCCGCTGGAGCCCGCGGCCCGACTGGGGTGCGCGCTGGCCTCCGTGGCCCTCGGCGCGGTGGGTTCGCAGGCCCACGAGGTCGACCCGGTGCACCTGGCCGGCATTGTCGAGCGGTCCTACGGCCCCGGCTCCGCCGAGCCGCTCGCCCCTCTCCTCGGCCGGGGCGAAGGCGAGGGCACGTCGTCATGAACGCCGACGGCAGGACCCGTGTCTCCGCCCTGCGCAGGGCACTTGCCACCCGTGTGGTGGTGGCGGACGGGGCGATGGGCACGATGCTCCAGGCCCAGGACCCGACCCTCGACGACTTCGAGCAGCTCGAGGGCTGCAACGAGATCCTCAACCTGACCCGTCCCGACATCGTCCGCTCCGTCCATGAGGCGTACTTCGCGGTGGGTGTCGACTGCGTGGAGACCAACACCTTCGGGGCCAACCATTCCGCCCTTGGTGAGTACGACATCGCCGAGCGGGTCCACGAGCTGTCCGAGGCCGGCGCCCGGGTGGCCCGCGAGGTGGCCGACGAGTTCACCGCGAGGGACGGGCGGCAGCGCTGGGTGCTGGGCTCGATGGGCCCGGGCACGAAGCTGCCCACCCTGGGCCACGCCCCCTACACGACCTTGCGTGACGCCTATCAGCGCAATGCGGAGGGTCTGGCCACCGGTGGTGCGGACGCGCTGCTGGTGGAGACCACGCAGGACCTGCTGCAGACGAAGGCGGCCGTGCTGGGAGCCCGGCGGGGTCTGGAGGCCCTCGGTCTGGACCTGCCGGTGATCGTGTCGGTGACGGTCGAGACGACGGGCACGATGCTGCTGGGCTCCGAGATCGGTGCGGCGCTGACGGCGCTGGAGCCGCTGGGCATCGACATGATCGGCCTGAACTGCGCCACCGGGCCGGCCGAGATGGGCGAGCACCTGCGCCATCTCTCCCGGCACGCGCGTGTGGGCCTGTCGTGCATGCCCAACGCCGGCCTGCCGGTCCTCGGCAAGGACGGGGCTCACTACCCCTTGTCCGGCGCCGAGTTGGCGGAGGCGCACGAGGGCTTCGTCCGCGAGTTCGGGGTCGGCCTGGTCGGCGGCTGCTGCGGTACGACGCCGGAGCACCTGCGCCAGGTGGTAGAGCGGGTCCGGGGTCTGACGCCGACCGTGCGGGAGCCGCGTCCGGAGCCGGGAGCGGCGTCGCTGTATCAGTCGGTGCCGTTCCGCCAGGACACGTCGTATCTGGCGATCGGTGAGCGGACGAACGCCAACGGGTCGAAGAAGTTCCGCGAGGCCATGCTGGAGGGCCGCTGGGACGACTGTGTGGAGCTGGCGCGGGAGCAGATCCGTGAGGGTGCGCACATGCTCGACCTGTGCGTGGACTATGTCGGGCGGGACGGCGTCGCCGACATGGAGGAGCTGGCCGGGCGTTTCGCGACCGCGTCCACGCTGCCGATCGTGCTGGACTCCACCGAGGTCGAGGTGATCCGGGCGGGCCTGGAGAAGCTCGGCGGCCGTGCGGTGATCAACTCGGTGAACTACGAGGACGGTGACGGCCCCGACTCCCGCTTCGCCAGGGTCACCAAGCTCGCCCAGGAGCACGGCGCCGCCCTGATCGCCCTGACGATCGACGAGGAGGGGCAGGCCCGTACGCCCGAGAAGAAGGTGGAGATCGCCGAGCGGCTGATCGCGGACCTGACGGGGAACTGGGGCATCCGTGAGGAGGACATCCTCATCGACGCCCTGACGTTCACGATCTGCACCGGTCAGGAGGAGTCCCGTAAGGACGGCCTGGCCACCATCGAGGCGATCCGGGAACTCAAGCGCCGTCACCCGGCGGTGCAGACCACTCTCGGCCTGTCGAACATCTCCTTCGGTCTGAACCCGGCCGCCCGGATCCTGCTCAACAGTGTCTTCCTGGACGAGTGTGTGAAGGCGGGCCTGGACTCGGCGATCGTGCACGCGTCGAAGATCCTGCCGATCGCCCGGTTCAGCGAGGAAGAGGTCGCCACGGCGCTGGACCTGATCCACGACCGCCGCTCGGAGGGCTACGACCCCCTGCAGAAGCTCATGCAGCTCTTCGAGGGCGCCACCGCGAAGTCCCTGAAGGCCGGCAAGGCCGAGGAACTGGCCGCCCTGCCGCTGGAGGAGCGCCTCAAGCGCCGCATCATCGACGGCGAGCGCAACGGCCTGGAGGCCGACCTCGACGCCGCCCTCCAGGACCGCCCGGCCCTCGACATCGTCAACGACACCCTGCTGGACGGCATGAAGGTCGTCGGCGAGCTGTTCGGTTCGGGTCAGATGCAGCTGCCGTTCGTCCTGCAGTCCGCCGAGGTGATGAAGGCGGCGGTGGCGTATCTCGAGCCGTACATGGAGAAGTCGGATGCCGAGGGCAAGGGCACGATCGTACTGGCGACTGTGCGCGGGGACGTGCACGACATCGGCAAGAACCTGGTCGACATCATCTTGTCCAACAATGGCTACAACGTGGTCAATCTCGGTATCAAGCAGCCGGTGTCGGCGATTTTGGAGGCGGCCGAGGAGCACCGGGCCGATGTGATCGGTATGTCGGGGCTGCTGGTGAAGTCCACGGTGATCATGAAGGAGAACCTGGAGGAGCTGAACCAGCGTGGTCTGGCGGCCCGGTTCCCGGTCATCCTGGGCGGCGCGGCGCTGACCCGGGCCTATGTCGAGCAGGACCTGCACGAGGTCTACGAGGGCGAGGTCCGCTACGCCCGCGACGCCTTCGAGGGCCTGCGCCTCATGGACGCCCTCATCGGCGTCAAGCGCGGGGTGCCCGGGGCCAGGCTGCCCGAGCTGAAGCAGCGCCGGGTGCGTACGAAGCCCGTGCTCGAGGTCAACGAACCGCAGGAACAAGGCCGTTCGGACGTGGCCACGGACAATCCGGTCCCCACCCCGCCGTTCTGGGGCACCCGGATCGTCAAGGGCATCCAGCTCAAGGAGTACGCGTCCTGGCTGGACGAGGGCGCCCTGTTCAAGGGGCAGTGGGGGCTGAAGCAGGCCCGCACCGGTGAGGGGCCGTCGTACGAGGAACTGGTCGAGAGCGAGGGCCGGCCGCGCCTGCGCGGTCTGCTGGACCGGCTCCAGACGGAGAACCTGCTGGAAGCCGCAGTCGTCCACGGCTACTTTCCCTGCGTCTCCAAGGGTGACGACCTGATCATCCTGGACGAGCAGGGCATCGAGCGCACCCGGTTCACCTTCCCGCGTCAGCGCCGCGGCCGGCGGCTCTGCCTGGCCGACTTCTTCCGCCCGGAGGAGTCCGGCGAGACCGATGTGGTCGGCCTCCAGGTCGTCACCGTGGGCTCGCGCATCGGCGAGGAGACCGCGAAGCTCTTCGAGGCCAACTCCTACCGCGACTACCTCGAACTGCACGGCCTGTCCGTGCAGTTGGCGGAGGCACTCGCCGAGTACTGGCACGCCCGCGTCCGCGCCGAGCTGGGTATCTCCGGGGCCGACCCGGCGCACCTCGACGGCATGTTCCGCACCGAGTACCAGGGCTGCCGCTACTCGCTCGGCTACCCGGCCTGCCCCGACCTGGAGGACCGCGCGAAGATCGCCGAGCTGCTGCGGCCGGAGCGGATCGGCGTCCAGCTGTCCGAGGAGTTCCAGCTGCACCCCGAGCAGTCCACCGACGCCATCGTCCTGCACCACCACGAGGCCAGCTACTTCAACGCCGGAGGCCGGGAGTGACCACCCTGCGCGACGTCCTCGACCGGGCGGACCCGTCGAACCCGTCGTTCTCCTTCGAGTTCTTCCCGCCGAAGACCGACGCCGGAGCCCGCACCCTGTGGCAGGCGATCCGCCGGATCGAGCCGTTGGCACCGGCGTTCGTGTCGGTCACCTACGGGGCGGGCGGCTCCTCCAGGGACCGCACCGTCGAGGTGACCAAGCGGATCGCGGCCGAGACGACCCTGCGTCCCGTCGCCCATCTGACCGCCGTCGGCCACTCGGTGGCCGAGCTGCGCCACATCATCGGCCAGTACGCCGACGCCGGCGTCCGGGACGTCCTGGCGCTGCGCGGCGATCCGCCCGGCGACCCGAACGCCCCCTGGATCCCGCACCCCGACGGCTTCACCCACGCCCATGAACTCGTGCGGCTGGTCAAGGAGTCGGGGGACTTCAGCGTCGGCGTGGCGGCCTTCCCCGAACGTCATCCGCGCTCGGCGGACTGGGACAGCGACATCCGGCATTTCGTCGCCAAGTGCAGGGCCGGCGCGGACTACGCCATCACGCAGATGTTCTTCCACGTCGAGGACTATCTCCGGCTGCGCGACCGGGTGGCCGCCGCCGGCTGTGACACCCCGATCATCCCGGAGATCATGCCGGCCACCGACGTACGGCAGATCGCCCGCTTCGCCGAGCTGAGCGGCGCGGCCTTCCCCGAGGAACTGGCCCACCGCCTGGACGCCGCGCGTGACCACCCCGCCGAGGGCCATCGCATCGGTGTCGAGTACGCCACCGCGATGGCCGAGCGGCTGCTCGCCGAGGGCGCCCCCGGACTGCACTACATCACGCTCAACCGCTCGACGGCGACGCTCGAGATCCACCGCAACGTACTGAACTCAAGGAGCACACGGCATGTCCTCGCAGCCCAGCGCTGACTTCACCGACTTCAAGGTCGCGGATCTCTCCCTGGCCGAGTTCGGCCGCAAGGAGATCACCCTCGCCGAGCACGAGATGCCCGGCCTGATGGCGATCCGCAAGGAGTACGCCGAGGCCCAGCCGCTGGCCGGCGCCCGGATCACCGGCTCCCTGCACATGACCGTCCAGACCGCCGTGCTCATCGAGACCCTGGTCGCCCTCGGCGCCCAGGTCCGCTGGGTGTCGTGCAACATCTTCTCCACCCAGGACCACGCGGCCGCCGCCGTCGCCGCCGCCGGCATCCCCGTCTTCGCCTGGAAGGGCGAGACCCTCCAGGAGTACTGGTGGTGCACCGAGCAGGCCCTGACCTGGCCCGGACACGCCGGCCCGAACATGATCCTGGACGACGGCGGTGACGCCACCCTCCTCGTCCACAAGGGCGTCGAGTACCAGAAGACCGGCGTCCTGCCGACCGCCGACAACGAGGAACTGGCCGTCGTACGGGCCCTGTTGGAGCACAGCTCCCTGGACTGGACGGCGCTGGCCTCCGGCATCCGCGGTGTGACGGAGGAGACCACGACGGGTGTCCACCGGCTGTACGAGATGCAGCGTGACGGCGTCCTGCTGTTCCCGGCGATCAACGTCAACGACGCCGTCACCAAGTCGAAGTTCGACAACAAGTACGGCTGCCGCCATTCCCTGGTCGACGGCATCAACCGGGCCACGGACGTCCTGATCGGTGGCAAGACCGCGGTCGTGTGCGGCTACGGCGATGTGGGCAAGGGCTGCGCGGAGTCGCTGCGCGGGCAGGGTGCCCGGGTGATCGTGACCGAGATCGACCCGATCTGCGCGCTGCAGGCGGCGATGGACGGCTACCAGGTCACGACGCTCGACGAGGTCGTCGACCAGGCCGACATCTTCGTCACGACGACCGGCAACAAGGACATCATCATGGCCTCGGACATGGCCAGGATGAAGCACCAGGCGATCGTCGGGAACATCGGTCACTTCGACAACGAGATCGACATGGCGGGTCTGGCGAAGGTGCCGGGCATCGTGAAGGACGAGGTCAAGCCGCAGGTCCACACGTGGACCTTCCCGGACGGCAAGGTGATCATCGTGCTGTCCGAGGGGCGGCTGCTGAACCTGGGCAACGCGACGGGCCACCCGTCGTTCGTGATGTCCAATTCCTTCGCGGACCAGACCCTGGCCCAGATCGAGCTGTTCACCAAGCCCGACGCGTACCCGGTGGGTGTGTACACGCTGCCCAAGCACCTGGACGAGAAGGTCGCCCGTCTCCATCTGGACTCCCTCGGCGTCAAGCTCACCAAGCTGCGTCCGGAGCAGGCCGCGTACATCGGCGTGGAGGTCGACGGCCCGTTCAAGCCGGACCACTACCGCTACTGACGAGGACCCAGCAGGAGGTGCAGGAGGTGGACGACACCGAAGCGACAGAGGAGGAGGACAGCAGGCCCCCGGATGGGCCGAGGGGCGATTGTCCGTACCCACCGCCCCTGCGGCTCGCCGGAATCGACGAGGACGACCTGTGGGAGCCCCACGTCGTGCGCGGCATCGACTGACACACACCGGACCGGCCGCCCGACAGCGGCCGTTCTCCACTGAGCCACGAGCCGACCTTGGGAGTCTGTGGAGGAGTTCACGAGCGAAGGGGCAAAAGGGGGCGGACATGAAACGTTTGCTGCGGGGCGGCCGGCGGGCGTTGTCGGACTATCTCGTACGACGGCTCTGGCAGTCCCTCGTGGCCTTCGGGGCCGCGCACGATCCCTTCCTGCACCTCGCCGGGGATGATGAGGTGCCGCCACGGCAGCGGCCCGGAGGGCCGCCGCCCGCCCACCCCGAGCGGCTGCGTGAGGACGTACCGCTGTCCGCGGAGGAACTGCGGATCCTGCGCGAGCTGTGGCCGACGTCCTACGCCGAACAGCAGGCCCCCGACAGCAGGTGAGGTGCCGGCCACGTGGCCGGCACCCTGCACGGGTCAGACGGTCGTGACGACCTCGTCGAGTGCGAGGCGCGGGGCGCGCTCGCCCCAGGCGCCGGGACCGGGCCTGCCGATGTTGACGACCAGCAGCGGGGTGTGGTCGTCGTCCAGGAACTCCGCCTGTACGCCGGGGTAGTCGAAGCCGTTCATCGGCCCGGCGGCCAGGCCGGCCGCGCGGATGCCGATGATGAAGTACGCGGCCTGCAGGACGCCGTTGAGCTGGGCGGACCGCTCGCGGACCGGACGCTCGGCGAAGAACACGTCCTTGGCCTGCGGGAAGTCGGGGAGCAGCTTGGGCAGCTCCTCGTGGAACTCGTTGTCCGTGGACAGGATCGCTACCAGAGGGGCGGCGGCCGTCTTGGCCTGGTTGACCGGGGCCATGTGCTTGACCAGGCGCTCGCGGGCCTCGGCGGTGCGGACCAGGGTGATCCGCAGCGGGCTCTGGTTGAAGGCGGTCGGGCCGTACTTCACCAGGTCGTAGATCGCCTGGACCTGCTCGTCGGTCACCGGCTCGTCGGTGAAGGTCTGGGGGGTGCGGGCCTCGCGGAACAGCAGGTCCTGCGCGGCGGGATCAAGAACGAGGGACATGGGTGCAACCTTTTTCGACGAAGACGAAGGAGAGCGGTCGGTCGTGGTCCGCGGCGGCCCTGTGGCCGCCACGTCACCACTCGACCAGAGCGAAACTCGCTGCCATGCCGCCGCCGAAGCCGGCCATGAGAATCAGCTCGCCCGGACGGATGCCGCCCGCGCGGACGGCCGCGTCCAGGGTGATCGGGATGGAGGCGGCGCCCGTGTTGCCGTAGTGCGACACGGTCTTGTGCATGGTGGCGTGCGGCAGGCCCAGCTCGGCGAAGACATCGTCGAGCATGACGCCGTTGCCCTGGTGCGGGATGAAGTGGCTGATGTCCGCGGCCTCGACCCCGGCCTCGTGGAGGAACCCCTTGACCAGTTGTGGCAGTTGCTCCACGACGAATCGGCGCACCTCGCGCCCTTCCATCGCGAAGTACTGCAGCCCGGCGTCCAGCCCGGCCTGGTCCAGGGGCTGCCGGCTGCCGCCCGCGGGCACCTGGATCAGGCTCGAGAGTTCGCCGAAGGTCTGCAGAGCGACATGCCTCACGACCGGGCCCCGGGTGGTCGGGCCGAGGACCATCGCGCCGGCGCCGTCCCCGAACAGGATCACCGTCTTGCGGTCGGCCGGGTTCAGGATGCGCGAGTACACGTCGGCGCCGATGACCAGGGCGTAACCGCCACGGCGCAGGATCACGCTGCCGACCGCGGACAGCGCGAACACGGTGCCGGAACACACCGCGTTGACGTCGAACGCGGCCGTGCCGGACGCGCCGAGGTTCTGCTGGACGTAGGCGGCCGTCGGCGGCTGAGGCCGGTCCGGCGTGGACGTGGCGACCGCGATCACGGTCAGCTGCTCGGCGGTGATGCCGGCCGCCTTCATCGCGGCCCGGGCCGCGGCCGTCGCCAGGTCGGACGTGGCCTGGCCGGGGGCGGCCCAGCGGCGCTCGCGGATCGCGGTCTTGCGGGTGATCCACTCTCCGTCGACCCCGGCCGGCGCACCGACCTCGTCGTTGGAGACGACCCTCTCCGGCACACAGGTACCCGTACCGAGGATCCGGACGTCCCGTATGGGGCTGCCCGTACTGAGGATCGCTGAGTGATCCATGCGGATGCCCTCCCCTCATATTGGTTGGAGAAAGAGCGCCCCGACGGGGCGCGGGGTTGTGCCTGATGCGCGGCTTTGCCGCGTGGGCGCGACCAGCCACGACGGTGCCGGACGAAAGACCGCCCGTCGTGGCTGATCGCGCGGAGCGCCTAGCGCTTCTCGTAGATCCGCTTGTGCCCGCTGATCCCGGCCAGCCGGTACGGAGCACCGGTCTGGGCCGGGTTGGTGTGGTCGCCGCCGTCGGACGGCAGCTTGTGCTCGTGCAGCTCGCGGTACTCGGCGTACGTGACGGGCTTGCGCCGGTCGATCGCCTCGCGGTTCGCCGCGGTGCGCAGGTGCTCCTGGTAGCCGGCGACGACGGTCCCCGCGAAGAACTCCGCGACGGACCCGGAGCCGTAGCTGAGGAAGCCGATCGACCTGCCGCTCAGGTCCTCGGCCTGGTCGAGCAGTGCGGCCAGGCCGAGGTACACCGACGCGGTGTAGCTGTTGCCGATCACCCGGTTGTAGGCGGTGGTCAGCCCGAGCGCGGCCGCGATGGCGTCCTTGTCGGTGTCGTAGCCGTTGAAGTTCAGCAGGTGGCTGTGGGCCTTGTAGGCCATCTTGGTGAACGGCTGGTGGTAGCAGAACGCGGCGAACTCCTCCAGCGAACGGCCGCCCTGCTCCTGGTAGTCCTTCCAGGTGCCCTCGACGGCCTGCAGGTAGGCGCCGATGGACTCCTGCCCGTCGACCAGGGCCGCGTCGCGGTAGTTCGGCCGCCAGAAGTCCATGACGTCGGCGGTGAACAGGCCGGAGGGGTCCTCGATGCGCACCAGCGCGGGGTCCACGCCGACCAGCATGGCCACCGCCGCCGCGCCCTGCGTGGCCTCACCCGGGCTGTCCAGGTCGTACTTGGAGACGTCACTGGCGATCACCAGGACCTGCTGGGCGGGGTCGCGCCGCACCAGGCCGATGGCGAACTGCAGGGCCGCGGTCGCGCCGTAGCAGGCCTGCTTCAGCTCCACGACCCGGGTGGCGGAGGACAGTCCGATCAGCGAGTGGACGTAGATGCCGGCGGCCTTGGCCTGGTCGATGGAGGACTCGGTGGCGAAGACGACCGTGCGGATCCGGTCGGTGCCGTGCTTGGCGACGATCGGCGCGGCGGCCGCGGCGGCCAGGGTGACGATGTCCTCGTCCTTGGCGGGCACGCTCATCGACTCCTGGCCGATGCCGATGTGGTACTTGCCGATCTCGGTGCCGTTGTAGGCGGCGAGTTCGGTGTGCTGCAGGACGAACTCACTGGTGGCGAACGAGAGATCGTGGATTCCGATGGAGATGGACATGCCCTATGCACCAACCTTTGCGGAGTTGTTGTCGCGTTCCAGCTGGACGTGCGCGCGCATGAGTTCGCCGGGGTTCGTCTGTGCCGCGAGCAGGGAGAGTTCACCGCACAGCACGGTCGCCGCCGCGATGACGGCGAGCCGGCGGGCGTTCTCCCCCGGCTCGCGGTCGGCCCGGCAGCCGAGCCGGGTCAGGTTCGTCTCCACGAAGCCGAGGCCCTTGCCGTTGCCGACCGTGCCGACGATCAGGTTCGGCAGGGTGCAGGCGAAGTACAGGTCGCCGTCGCGGTCCTCGGCCATGACCACGCCCTGGGAGCCCTCCACGATGTTGGCCGCGTCCTGGCCGGTGGCCAGGTAGAAGCCGAGCAGCATGTTCGCGAAGTGGGCGTTGGCCGAGCGGATGCCGCCGGCGAGCAGGGTGCCGAGCATGTTCTTGCGGATGTTCAGCTCGACGATCTTGGCGGCCGTCGTGTGCAGCACGTTCTCGACCACGTCACGCGGTACGAGCAGCTCGGTGACCACGTTCTTGCCGCGGCCGAGGATGCCGTTGATCGCGGTGGCCTTCTTGTCCGTGCAGTAGTTGCCGGAGATCGAGGCGTAGGAGATGCCGGGGACCGTCTCCAGCAGGTGCTTGAGGAGCACGTCGGAGGCGAGGGTGGCCATGTTGTGGCCGGAGGCGTCGCCGGTGGAGAACTCGAAGCGGATGAACAGCAGGTTGGCGTTGATCTCGTGGTGGATGTCGATCAGCTGGGCGAACCTGCTGCAGCCGCGCACCACCTCGCGCAGCTCCTCGATGCGTGCCTCGATGGTCCGCACGGCCGCGAGCGCGGTCTGCGCGTCCACCGCCTCGACCAGCACCGAACGGGTCATCCGCTCGTCCACCAGGGTGGCGACGATGCCCTTGTCGGCCAGCCGGGAGACCTTCGCGCCCCGGCCGACCGAAGGCCACAGCGGCGACTCGTAGGTGGCGAGCGGGACCTGGGTCTCGGTCTGGGCGACGTTCCCGGAAATGCGAAGGGGGCCCACCCAGCGCATCGGGACCCCGGCTATGGCGTGCGTGTCGGTCATCGTGTGCTTCCCGTCGTCTCGTGGGGGGTTTCGGCGGAGCTGGAACGCCGGGCGAGCGGGCCCGTCCCGATGCCCCGGTCGGCGCAGAAGTCCCTGAGCGAGCCGTGGATCAGCACATCGCAGTGCCGCAGACCGGCGGGGGTGCGGGCGCCGAGCATCGTCTGCAGCGCGGCCAGCTGGTCGAGCCAGGTGGTGAGCTGGGCGATCAGCGCGTCCACGCCGCCGTCGAGCAGGGTGCGCAGGAAGCCGCCGGAGGCGCCGACGCCGTGCGCGCCGAGCGCCAGGGCGCGGGCGACGTCGAGCGGGCTGCGCACACCGCCGGAGGCGAGCAGCGGCAGGCCCGCGCCCTGCGCGTCCAGCAGACAGGCGGGCGCGGACTGGCCCCAGCCGTGCAGGAAGGCGTACTCGCCCAGCTCCCGGCGGCCGTTCTCGATCCGGGCGAAGTCCGTGCCGCCCCGGCCGCTGACGTCGGCGACGGACACGCCGAGGTCCTTCAGCGTCTCGACGGTCTGCCGGCTCAGGCCGTTGCCGACCTCCTTGACGATCACCGGGATGTCGACGGCCGCCGCGATCTTCTCGATCTGCCCGGCCCAGGCGGAGAACGACCGGTCGCCCTCCGGCATCGCCGTCTCCTGCGCGGTGTTGATGTGGATCTGCAGGGCGTTGGCCTGGATCAGCTCGATGGCGCGCCACGCGTTGTCGACCGACGCGTTCGCGTTGACGTTGGCCATGACGAACCCGTCCGGGTTCTGCTCGCGCAGCACGCTGAACGTGCCCGCGCAGGACGGGTCCTTGAGGTAGGCGTTCATGGAGCCCGACGCGATCGGCACCCCGGTCTCGCGGGCGGCGATGGCCAGGTCCCGGTTGATGACACCGGTCTTGACGCTGCCGCCGGTCATCGCGTTGATGTAGATCGGCACCGGCCAGGAGATGCCGGCGAAGTCCGTGGCCAGGGACACGTCCGGGCGGTCGATGCCGGCCAGGGCGTGGTGCACGAACGACACCTCGTCGAACTGGTTGACCCCGCGGGGTGCGTCCTGCTGCTCGATGGCGAGCCGGACGTGGTCGTCCTTGCGTTGAGCGCTCATTCCTCGATCCCTTCCAGGGCGGGACGAATGGGCAGGGGCAGCACCCCGGCCGTGGCCCACCGTTGCCGTACATGGGAGATGTCGTGTGCCGCCTCGGCGTCCAGCAGGGCGATTCCGCAGTCGCCGCCCCCGGCCCCGGAAGGCTTGGCGGCGCCGCCGACGGCCTCGGCGGCGTCGCACAGTCGTGTCAGCTTGGGTGTGAAGATGCCGAGCCCGACCTCGTCGTCCAGGCGGGCCAGTTCCTGGCGGGCCGCGCGGATCTGGTCCAGCAGGCCCTGGCGGTCGCCGGATGCGAGCGCGTCGGCCGCGGCGCGCACGAAGCCGTTGCTGGTCTCGACGAACCTCTGGTGGGAGGCGGTGCCCCGCCAGGTCTTGCGGTGCAGGTCGGAGACCAGGGAGGCGGTGGAGACGGGTTCTCCGGTCCAGCCGATCTCCAGGGTCAGGTCCTTGGGCGCGGACAGCCGGTGCACCTCGTGGCCCGGCCAGGGCGCAGAGATCGTCCGCTCGACGCCGACGCGGCGGGCCAGGTCGAGGACGAAGGGCCGGTCGGGTGCCCGGTAGGCGATCCAGCCGCCCCAGGTGCTCGCGGCGAGGTCACCGCCGGAGGCCTTGGGGTCGATCCGCGCGGTGGCGAGCATGGCCAGCCGGTAGCGCTCGTCGGCACTCAGCTCCAGGCCGCAGTACGACGCGACGGCCGCGACGGTCGCCACGGTCACCGCGCCGCTGGAGCCCAGCCCGTACTTCCTGCCGCCGTCGTGAAGCCGGCTGCTGACCGTGACGCCCAGCGTGGGGATGGACAGTTGGCGTTCGGTCAGCAGCCGGCCCACGGTCTCGATGGCCGACACGACATGTGCCAGCCCGCCGCGGGTGTGCCCGTCGTCGTCCCCGCCCGGCCCGGTCAGCCGGCCGTCGTGCCAGCGCCAGGGCACCGACCGGGCACCGAGGTCGGTGGAGATCACCACGGCGGGCCCGTCGGCGCCGGCGCCGGGTTCCGGGCCGGAGACGGTGACGGTGATGTGCCGGTCGACCGCGACCAGGATGGCCGGGTTCCCCGGGTCGACCACCGCATACTCGCCCGCGACGAACAACTTGCCCGGCGCGTGCCGGACCACCGTGCGCCGCGGGGTCACCGTCCGTCCTCGTTCAGCAGCCGGGCGCCGCGGCCCGGCCCGGCGACGAGCACCCGGCCGTCGGGGACGGCGTCACGGACGGCGTCCGCCACCCGCTCGGCGTCCGTGCGGTGGCACAGCACCTTCACGTTGGGCCCGGCGTCCATGGTCGCGTAGGCGGGCACCCCGTCCTGGCGGAGCTGGAGCACCCGGTCGAGCACGGTGACCGTGGCCGACGACAGGTAGCGCACCGCGGGCCGCGCCGCCAGCATCGTGGCGTGCATGCCGAGCGCGTTGCGCTCCGCGATCTCGCCGACCGCCTCGAGGTCGCCGCGCCCGAGCGCCGCCCGCATGTCCGTCAGGTCGTCCCGGCTGGAAGCGGCCCAGGGCCGGTACAGCGGCGAGGTGTCGACGGTGCGGCGCATCGCCTCCCGGCTGGAGACGGCCTTGGGCCCGGCATTGACGACGGCGATGACCAGCGCCGGGTCGATGTCCGCCGTCGGGACCGGCTCGGCGTAGGAGCCGAGGTCCGCCTCCGCGTCCGTGCCGCCCTCAGGGCCGGCGTGCCAGACGGCGAAGCCGCCGAAGAGCGAGCGTGAGGCCGATCCGGAGCCGCGCCGCGCGAGGCGGGAGAGCGCGGTGGCGTCGAGGTCGATGCCGTACGCGGCCGCGGCGGCGACGGCGAGTGCGGCGAACCCGCTGGCGGAGGACGCCAGGCCCGCACCGGTGGGCACGGTGTTGCGGGTGTCCACGACGGCCCGCTGCTCCAGTCCGGACAGCTCCCGCACCAGCTCGAGGAAGGCGGTGATGCGCCGGCCCGCCTCGCCGGTGGCCGCCTCGCCGTTGAGGGTCACCTCGTCGTGCTCGGCGTCGGCGTCGAGCCGGACCCGGGTGGTCGTCGGGAAGACGTCGAGCGTCATCGACAGGCTGTCGGTCCAGGGCAGGATCAGGCGCTCGTCGCGCTTGCCCCAGTACTTGATCAGGGCGATGTTGGGGTGCGCGACCGCGGTGGCACCGTGTGTGGTGTCCCGCTGTGACGGCCGCGGCACAGTGGCCGGTTGTTCACGCAGCATGGTTGTCGAGCCCCTTCAGCGGTACGACCCACGTCTGTACGGCGCCTGCCTCGTGCAGCCGCCTGGTGACCTCCCGGGCCCGCTCCGGCGGGGCCAGCGCGATCATGCAGCCGCCCAGACCACCGCCGGTGATCTTGGCGCCGAGGCTGCCGGCCCGCAGCGCGGTGTCGACCAGGGTGTCGATCAGGCCGGTGCTCAGCCGGGCCGCGCGCAGCAGGGCGTGATAGTCCGTCATCCGCGTGCCCAGTTCCTCGGGCTTGCCGTCGGCGAGGGCCTGCCGGGCTCCCTCGGCCAGCTCCGACGCCCGCTCCACGAACCTGTCCTGCGCTCCGGCGTGGCGGCGGAACCCGTCGCGCAGCAGCTCGACCGCCTCCCTGGTGCTGCCCAGGGCGCCGCTGTCCGCGACGATGAACAACCCGTCGCAGCCGAGCTTGAGTTCCTCGGTGCGGCCCTGCTGGAACAGCAGCGGGCGCAGGGCGCCGACGGTCATGGCGTCGACGCCGCTGGCCTTGCCGTGCGCCATGTTCTCGGCCGTCTGCACCAGTTCGTACGCGGTGGTCTCGGTCAGTTCACGGCCGAAGAGGTCGGCGAGGGCGAAGGCGATCGCGCGCGAACTGGCCGCGCTGGAGCCAAGACCCCTGCCGTGCGGGATCGCGCCGTCGAGGATCACATCGAGATGCGTCCTGCCGGTCACGCCCATGCGCGCCTTGAACTCCGCGGTCAGCCGGCGCAGGCCGTCGGAGGCCTGCGTGACCAGCGCCCGCGAGGGAGTGCCGGTCATCGTGTACGACAGGTCGTCCTGGCTGTCGGAGGTGTGGGAGGACCACCCGGCGCTTGCCGTGACCGTGAGCTGCGGAATCGGAACAGCGAGCGCCGGAGCTCCGTAGACGACCGCGTGCTCCCCCAGCAGGATGGCCTTGGCGTGGGCGCGACCGATGCCGACCGAGCGGGCCCGGCGGCTTTCTGACACCCCCTCCGCTGAGGTCGGTAGAGTCAACGCACTCAGCTCCCTTTGTCTTTTCTGCATGGTGATCGCATGGTCATGGGGATCGATCGTCCAGAGTTCTGAGATGGAATGAAGCAGGACGTCGCGACAGCACCCAGGAAATGTGATGGACCGGATGCGGAAGAAGGCTGATGCCGTATGCGCCGGGATCCGGTCCGTATGTGCGCGGACGGGCGGCACGGCACGCGATCGACTGCCCCGCAGCAACTTTTGGGCAGGGTAGACGTGGGTAGATAGTGACACGGGTTTGACGCCACGTCCAACACCGCACCGAAGTGACCTGGGTCACCTGTTCCGGAAGAGGGAGCACAACACGCAAGGACGGCATGGTCGAGTGGAATTCCCCTTTGAATCCAGGGGTGTTCCAGGGGAATTCGAGCGGATGCCCAGAGGATTGCAAGCACACGAAATACACCGAGAGCCGCCCCGGGTTCCCGGGGCGGCTGGGGTACGTCGGTGTGTGTGAGGGTGCGTGGCCGGGGGTGTGCCGGGCACCGGGGCCCGGTCAGGGCCGGCGCTGCAGGGCGATCTCCGTGAGTTCCTCGATGTCGAACTCCGAGCGGCGGTGCGGCGCGCCGTAGCGCGTGATCTTCCCGCGGCTCACCCACTTGCGGATCGTCGCCTCGGACACCCCCACGGCGAGGGCGGCCACGTTGGTGGGGACCAGCCGGTGGCTCGGTGGCTTGGTCATGCGCTGACACCCTTTCGCTGCCGCTCCATGAGCTTCCTGAGACTCAGCCATTCGCGCACTTCCCATGAATGTCCTGAAGAGCAGGTGATGCTGCTGCCCGCACCCGCGCGGCGCTGCGCGGAGGCGCTGATCGTGCCCGGGCAGTTGTCCACGACGCACTGCCGGATGAGTGTGTGGAGGTCATTGGGTTCGGGATCTATGGTCCGGCGCAGCTCGCCGGTCAGAGCCTCGATCTCGTCGGCGAAGTCGACCGCTGGGGCCTGGCCGGCGAGCCAGTGCAGATGCAGCGTGAGAAACCGCGCCAAGGAGACGACGGTACGCGGCGGAGCGGGGGTCCTGAGCTTGTCCACGACCATTCCTGACCACGACTCGAGAATGGTCAGAATGTTGTGGCGGGCGTCGAGCACGGAGATGTCCAGACAGTCCTTGCTGCGGCTGCCCGAGACCTTGGTCGGGTTGGTGCGCCGGCCCGTCGGCGACACCTGGTGCAGGCATTCCTGGTAAAGACCGGGAAGTACGCGCAGATTCTGTTCCACCGTGTGGATGCAGGCAGCACAGAGGACGGATCCGGCGGCAGCACGGCTTTCCTGAGTGTGGCT
The DNA here is from genome assembly GCF_001636945.3 of Streptomyces sp. FXJ1.172. Lineage (NCBI taxonomy): Bacteria > Bacillati > Actinomycetota > Actinomycetes > Kitasatosporales > Streptomycetaceae > Streptomyces > Streptomyces sp. FXJ1.172. Next base: position 107,836 of record NZ_CP119135.2, read on the forward strand.
TCTCGGACACGGCTGAGACTTCATCGAGGCTCCTTCACGAGGCGTCTCGCCTCCGGGCGAACAATCTCATTACCCGATGAGCGACTCGAGTCCCGATACAGCATCGTTCGGGGGCTGCCTCCGTAACTGTCCCGTCCTGACTGCTCCAGGCCGCTTCCACCCGGAACCGAGCCCTGATTGAGCGCCTGCACCGACGGTTGCCCGAGGAAGGAGGAACTGTGGACGGTACGCACGGAGGCGAACGCGCAGTCCGCGTCGAACTCCCCGCAGGGCCGATCGTCATGACGGCCGCTCAGTTTCCCCCGGGTGAGGCCTTTCCCCCCGGAGACCCAGGCACCCGCGCAACCGCCGCGCCGGCCGGGAACGGCACGCCGGCACACCTGGAGGTGTGTCTCATCGGCGCCGGCCCCCGGGGCCTTTCCGTACTGGAACGGCTCTGTGCGCAGGAACGGAAGTCGCCCCGCTGGGACACCGTCACCGTGCATGTAGTCGATCCTGACCCGCCGGGCTCGGGGCGGGTGTGGCGCCCGACGCAGTCGAGGCACCTGCTGATGAACACCGTCGCCTCCCAGGTGACGGTCTACACCGACGCCAGCGTCCGCATCGACGGCCCGCTGGAGGAGGGGCCGAGCCTGTACGCGTGGGCCAAGGCCCTGGAGTCCGGCACCCTCGAGAGCGGCCCGGAGGGCGGCTACGACGACGAGGTCATCGCCGAGGCACGCGCGCTCGGCCCCGACGTCTATCCCACCCGCGCGCTCTACGGCTCCTATCTGACCTGGGCGTTCGAGCGGGTCGTGGCGAACGCCGCCGCACATGTGACCGTACGCACCCACGCGGTGCGGGCCGTCGCCCTGGAGGACGCCGACGACACCGCCGCGGGCGCGGGCGCGCAGACCGTCACCCTCGAGGACGGCACCCGGCTGACCGGGCTGTCCGCCGTCGTCCTCGCCCAGGGCCATGTGCCGGCCCGCCCCTCCGACACCGAGCGTCGCCTGGCCGCCTTCGCCGCCCGGCACGGGCTGACGTACATCGCCCCCGCCAACCCCGCCGACGTGGACCTCTCGTGCGTCCGGCCCGGCCAGAGCGTGCTGCTGCGCGGGCTCGGGCTCAACTTCTTCGACTACATGGCGCTGTTCACCCACGGCCGGGGAGGCACCTTCACCCGCGTCGACGGCCGCCTGGTCTACCGGCCCTCGGGCCGCGAGCCGCGCCTGTACGCCGGATCCCGGCGCGGCGTGCCGTACCAGGCGCGCGGCGAGAACGAGAAGGGCGCCCACGGCCGCTACTTCCCCCGGCTGCTGACCGCCGGGTACATCGCCTCGCTGCGCGCCCGGGACCGGCACAGCGGGGCCATCGACTTCGCCGCCGACCTGTGGCCGCTCATCTCCAAGGAGGTGTGCGCCGTCTACTACACGGCCCTGCTCGCCGAACGCGGTGAACCCGCCTCGGTGACCGAGGAGTTCACCGAGCGGTACCTGCAGGCCGAGCCCGGCCCGGCCGAGGACCGGCTGCTCGACGCGGCCGGGATCGAGGCGGCCGCGCGCTGGGACTGGGAGCGCATCGCCCGCCCCTACGGCAGCCGCGTCTTCGGTGACCTGGCCGCCTTCCGCAGCTGGCTGCGCGGCCACCTGGACGAGGACGTCCGCCTCGCCCGCCAGGGCAACGTCAGCGGACCGGTCAAGGCCGCCCTCGACATCCTGCGGGACCTGCGCAACGAGGTGCGGCTCGCCGTCGACCACGCCGGACTGACCGCCGCCTCCCACCGCGACGACCTCGACCGCTGGTACACCCCGCTCAACGCCTACCTGTCCATCGGCCCGCCCGCCTCCCGCATCGAGGAGATGGCCGCGCTCATCGACGCCGGTGTGCTCGACGTGACCGGCCCGGACCTGCGTGTCGGCACCAGCGCCAACGACCCCTCGGGCCCCTGCTTCACCGCCACCTCCGGCGAGATAGACGACGTACGGATCCGGGCCGGCGTCCTCATCGAGGCCCGCCTGCCCGAGATCGACCTCAGGCGCACCGCCGACCCGCTGATGAACCAGCTGCTGCGCACCGGCCAGTGCCGCCCCTACCGCATCCCCGGGGACAACGGCGGCGCGGACTACGAGACCGGCGGGCTCGCCGTCACCGAGCGGCCCTACCACCTCATCGACGCGGCGGACGTACCGCATCCCCGGCGCTTCGCCTACGGCGTGCCCACCGAGTCCGTGCACTGGGTGACCGCCGCCGGCATCAGGCCCGGCGTCGGCTCGGTCACCCTCGAGGACTCCGACGCCATCGCGGCGGCGGTCCTGGCCGTGCCCGAAGCCGTGCCGGGGGCTGCCGCGCTCCCGCACCGGCCGTCCGCGGCCGTGGCCGTCACCCCGGGCACGAAGGCAAGCGCATGACCTCCCCGCAGCCCCCCGCGCAGCACTCCCCGCGTCCCGCGCCGCGGTCCGCCGCCCTGCCCGGCCACCTCGACGCCGGGCTGCTCTCCCCGGTGCGCGCGGGCACCCCCGTCGAGGCGGCCGTCGGCGACAGCGCCTGGCTGCAGGCCATGCTCGACGCGGAGGCGGCCCTGGCCCGCGCCCAGGCCCGCTGCGGCACGGTGCCCGCCGACGCGGCCGAGGCCATCACGGCCGCCGCCCGCGCCGACCTGCTCGACGTACGCCAACTCGCCCTGACCGCACGGGAGACGGCGAACCCGGTGGTGGGCCTGGTCAAGGCGCTGACCGCGGTGGTGGCGGAGCGCTCCCCGGCCGCCGCCGAGTACGTCCACCGCGGCTCCACCAGCCAGGACGTCTTCGACACCGGCGCGATGCTGGTGGCAGCCCGCGCACTGCGCCTGATCGTCGCGGACCTGCGGGAGGCCGCCGACGCCCTCGGCGCCCTCGCGGTCCGGCACCGGGACACCGTGATGGCGGGCCGCACCCTGGCCCTGCACGCCGTCCCCACGACGTTCGGGCTCAAGGCCGCCGGGTGGCGCCGGCTGGTCCTGGACTCCGTCGAGCGCCTCGAGCGCATCGCCGACGGCGGGCTCCCGGTGGCGCTCGGCGGCGCGGCCGGCACCCTGGCCGGCTATCTCCAGTACGCGGGCAAGGACGCCGACCCGGCGGCCGTCCTCGAGGAACTCGGGGCCGCGTTCGCCGCCGAGACCGGCCTTGCCGCCCCCGACCTGCCCTGGCACGCGCTGCGCACCCCCGTTGCCGACCTGGGGGCCGCCCTCGCCCACACCACCGGCGCCCTCGGTAAGATCGCCGCGGATGTGCTGGTCCTCACCCGCACCGAGATCGGCGAAGTGGCCGAGCCCGCGGTCGCCGGGCGGGGCGCCTCCTCGGCCATGCCCCACAAGCGCAACCCGGTGCTCGCCACCCTGATCCGCTCCGCCGCCCTGCAGGTGCCCGCCCTGGCCGCCGTACTGATGCAGTGTCTGCCCACCGAGGACGAACGCTCGGCCGGGCTCTGGCACGCCGAGTGGCAGCCGCTGCGCGAGGCCCTGCGGCTCACCGGCGGCGCCGCGCACACGGCCGTCGAACTCGCGCGGGGACTTACCGTGCATCCGGAGCGGATGCGCGCCAACCTCGCCGCGACCGGCGGACAGCTGGTCTCCGAGCGGGTCTCGGCCGTCCTCGCCCCGCGCATCGGCAAGACGGCCGCCAAGGAGCTGCTCACCCAGGCCTCGCACCTCGCCGCCGCCACCGGCCGGCCGCTCGCCGCCGTGCTGTCCGAACTCCCGCAGCTGGCCGGGGTGCTGGACCCCGGTGAAGCGGCAGCACTGCTCGACCCGGACGGCTACACCGGCCTCGCCGGCCCCCTGGTGGACCGGGCCCTTGGCGCACCGGCGCTCAAGACCCCCTAGGAACACGCTTGAGCGCCCCTCGAACTCCCCTTCCCGATTGCCCGAACGCCTGCCCCACCGGCGGCCGGTGCGCGCATGATGCAAGCACAACGCAGTGAAGGGGTGGGGGAGTTGGGGGAGCCGACGCAGGGCGTGCAGGTCACCGGCGATCATGGCGGCGGCCACGGCCGTGCCGTGGTCATCGGCTCGAGTTACGCCGGGCTCACCGCGGCACGGGCCCTGGCCAACTTCATGGACGAGGTCACCGTCGTCGAACGCGACTGGGTGCCCCGCGGCCCCGGGCGGCGCCGGGGTGTGCCCCAGGCGCGGCACACCCACACCCTCATGACCGCCGCCCAGCAGGGCCTGGAGGAGCTGTTCCCTGGCATCGGCCAGGACCTGACCCGCGCCGGCGCGGTGCGCGTGCGGATGCCCGAGGACATGCTGCTGCTCGGCCCGGGCGGCTGGCTGCCGCGGACCGGCGGCGCACAGCTGTCGATGCTGAGCGCCGGCCGCGATGTGATCGACGCGGTGATACGCGACCGGCTGCGCGCCGATCCCAAGGTGTCCTTCCTGCCCGAGCACGAGGCCGTCGCGCTGGAACCGGGCCGCAACGACACCGTCACCGGCGTCTGGGTGCGCGGCCGCGACCGCAAGGCACAAGGCGGCTGGACCGCCCGGCGGCTGATACCGGCCGACTTCGTGGTGGACGCCACCGGACGCGGCTCGCGCGCCCCCGAGTGGCTCGCCGAACTCGGCTACGCGCCGCCGAAGGAGACGCGGTCGGAGCCCTGCACCGCCGTCGCCACCGCCCTGTACGCGCCGCCCATCGGCCATGTCGCCGACTGGAAGAGCCTGCTGCTCCTGCCCGCGCCCGGCCACCTGGCCCAGGGCATGCTGCACCCCGTCGAGGGCGGCCGCTGGTCGGTGTCCCTCGGCGTCGGCGACGGCGCCCGCCCGCCCGCCGACCACACCGAACTGCTGCACGCCGCGGGCCTCCTGCGCCACCCGCTGCTGCGCGACGTCCTCGAGGCCGCCACCCCGCTCGGCCCCGTCTACACCAGTGCGCCCGCCGGCAACCGCTGGCGCCACTACGAGAAGCTGCGCCGCTGGCCCGACCAGTTCCTCGTCGTCGGCGACGCCTTCGCCGCCCTCGACCCGGCCTACGGCCAGGGCATGACGGTCGCGGTGAGCTGCGCCCTCGTCCTCGACCACCTGCTGGCCGGCCACGGCACGGCGATCGGCCTCGGCTACCGGTTACGCCGGGCCATCGCCCACCGGCTGGCCCCCCTCTGGCAGACCTCCACCCTCGCCCTGCGCGCCGCCCACGGCTGCCAGGACCCGCGGGCCGGCCTGCGCGCCCGGCTCAGCGGGCGCTACGCGGCCCGGCTCGCGGCCGCCGCGACCACCGACCCGTCCGCCGCGGCACTGCTCCTCGGCCTGATGCACTCGGCGGCCACGCCCGCCGCGGCACTGCGCCCGGCGCTGCTGCGCGCCGCACTGCTCGGCCCGCGCGGCCCGCTCCCCGCGGCCCCGCCCAGCACCACCCACGGCCAGGGCGCGCGCCGCCGCCGCTCGATCGCCCCGGACCGGCCCGCCATCGGCGTCTCCACCGGCTCCGCCCGCTGGCGGTCCACCGCCGGATCGTCGGCCCAGTGGCCGCCCGCGGCCCCGGTCTGCGACCAACGCCGCCCCTGAAAACAACACACCCGTGAAACCCGGTGGCAAGGCGTACCCGGCCGTGCGCCGAAAAGTCGGCGGGCCTACTCTGCACGCATGAGAAAAGCAGATCAACTGGCATCTGCTGGAGGCGACTTGCCGGACGTGTGGCTGTATTGCGCACGTAACGGGCCAGCAAAACCAGCCCAGTTGAGACAGAGGAAGATCGAATTCCGCTCTCGCCACTCGAAACTCACTCAAGGATCACTTGAGTTGAGCCTGGACTTAGACTCAAAGGCGGTTGTGGAGCCGCATCGCGCGTCGATAGCGTTCCAGCTGCTCGAAGGCACGGGCCTGCTTGCGCCGCGGCAGGCCACCCCGGCCACCGACCGCTTGCCGGCCGGACCGGATGTGCCGGTGACGGCCGAGCGGCGAGGGGAGGGTGCGCGGGTATGAGCACGACCGAAACGGCGCCACCGGGTGCCCGCACCGAGGTACCGAAAGGCGAGCGCGTCGCCGACTGGGTGGACGGACGGCTCGGGATCTACAACTTCAGGTTCCTGATCCGGAAGGTCTTTCCCGAGCACTGGTCGTTCATGTTCGGCGAGATCGCGCTCTACAGCTTCGTCGTCCTGCTTCTGACCGGGCTGTGGCTCACGTTCTTCTTCGACCCGAGCATGTCCGAGACGGTCTACCACGGACCGTACGCCCCGCTGCAGGGCGTGCAGATGTCGCAGGCCTACTCCTCCACCATTCACATCAGCTTCGAGGTGCGCGGCGGTCTGTTCATCCGCCAGCTGCACCACTGGTCGGCGCTGACCATGATCGGTGCGCTGTGCATCCACACGCTGCGGCATTTCCTCACCGGCTCGTTCCGCAAGCCGCGTGAGGTCAACTGGCTGATCGGCTTCGTGATGCTGGTCCTGGTCACCCTCGAGGGCTTCGTCGGGTACTCGCTGCCCGACGACCTGCTCTCCGGCACCGGCCTGCGCATCGCCGAGGGCGTCACACTCGCCATTCCGCTGGTCGGCACGTATCTGTCGATGTTCCTGTTCGGCGGCGAGTATCCGGGCCACAACGTGATCGGCCGGTTCTACAGCTTCCACATCCTGCTCATCCCGGGCATCGTCGTGGCGCTGCTGACCGTGCACCTGATCCTGGTCTTCTACCACAAGCACACCCAGTTCCGGGGTGCGGCCCGCACCGAGAAGAACGTCGTCGGCCAGCCCCTGTTCCCGCACTACACGGCCAAGGCGGGCGGCTTCTTCTTCATCATCGCCGGTGTGCTCTCGCTGCTGGCGGGCATCGCCCAGATCAACCCGGTGTGGACGTACGGCCCCTACCGGCCAGACCAGATCTCCCAGGGCTCCCAGCCCGACTGGTACATGGGCTTCCTCGAAGGCGCCCTGCGGGCCATGCCGGCCTGGGAGTTCTCGGTCGGCGGCTACACCGTCAACATGGGCGTGGTGCTCCCCGCCGTCGTCCTGCCCACGCTGATGATGGCCGTGATCGCCCTGTGGCCGTTCCTGGAGGCCTGGGTCACCGGGGACCGCCGCGAGCACCACCTCCTCGACAAGCCGCGCGACCACCCCACGCGGACCGCGTTCGGCGTCGCGTTCGTCGCCCTGTATCTGGTGCTGTTCTTCGGCGGCGCCAACGACGTCCTGGCCGAGAAGTTCCACCTGTCCCTGAACGCGATCACCTATTCGGTGCGGGTCGGCATCTTCCTGGTCCCGGCGGTGGCGTACGTCGTCACCCGGCGCATCTGCCTGGGCCTGCAGCGGCGCGACCGCGACAAGCTCCTGCACGGCCGCGAGACCGGACGCATCAGGAGGCTGCCGCACGGCGAGTTCGTCGAGGTGCACGAGCGCCTGGACCGCCAGCGCGAGTACGCGCTGCTGGCCCGCAAGGGCTACGAGCCGCTGCCGGCGCCCCAGACGGAGCACAACGGGGTGCCCAACCCCCACCTGCGCAAGCAGATGCTGCGCTACAAGCTCAGCCGCTGGCTGTACGGCAACCAGATCGCGAAGCCGACCGAGCAGGAGATGCAGGAGGCCCTGGCCCACTTCGCCCACGCGAACGGGCATGGCGCACTGGGCGGTCACGGCTCGGCGGGCGGCCACGCGGAGATCGGCGCCCAGCGCTCCTCCGCCGAGGGACGGGAGCCGGACCAGGAACTGCTCTGACCCGGCACACCGCACAGGACCGGGCCAGTGAGGGCGGCGCGGGCGACCAGGGGACGGTCACCCGCGCCGCAGTCTTTCCAACTCCCCATCTGAAGCGGGCCGTTCGACGCCCGCACGGCCTGCGCCACCCTCTTTGATCCCACGCTGCCGGCCGCCCGGCCGCCGCATGCCGCGCAGCAGCCCCCAAGAGCCCACCCCGTACGGCACCGGCATGCCCGCGTACCGGTCCTGTTCCCCATCCGGTTCCGGCCCTCGCGCCGGAGTGTCCACGGAGGCCCGATGAGCAAAACCCCATGGCGCCGGGACGCCCTCCCGGCCGAGTCCATCACCCGCGCCCGCACCGGCCTGACCCGCGACCTGCGCGGCCGCCAGCGCCGCTACCTCATGGCGATGCTGGTGCGCACCGCCTGTGTCGTCCTGATGGCCGCCACCTGGAACCGCTGGCCCGTCGTCGCGGCCTGCGCCCTCGTCGGCGCGGTCGTCATCCCGTACGTCGCCGTGGTGGTCGCCCAGGCCCACTGGCGCCAGCAGCGCGGCACCCGCTACACGGTGACCCTGACCCGCGAAGAACCGGCTCCCGCCACCCGCGTCGTGCTCGAGCCGACGCTGATCCTGCCGCCGGAACGGGAGACGGCGGGCTGAGCGCCCACACGAAAGGGGCGGCGCACTCCGACGGGGTGTCGGTGTACGCCGCCCTCGGGCGGGACGGGGTGCGGTGGTGGCCCGCGTCGTCATGCCGGTCGGTCTACAGGCTGCGGGCGGTGATGTCTCCGTAGGACGTGGTCGCGTGGATGCTCAGGCCGGCGGCGTCGCCGTCGGTGTTCCTGAGCGCGTTGCTGACACGGCCGCAGGAGGTGCCGGCGTCCAGGGACGCGGAGACCTCGCGGGCGGCGCCGACGGTGATGTCACCGGCCTGGGTGCTCAGGGTGACGGTGCCGCTCACGGCCTCGGCGATCCGGATGTCGCCCTTCTGGGTGCTGATCTGCGCGGGGCCGTTCAGGCGGCCGACCGTGACCTCGCCGTCGTGGGCGGTGAGGCGGGCGCTCGCGGCCTCGTCGAGCTTGACCGAGCGGTAGCCGCCCGTGAAGTCGACGTCACCGAGCCGTCCGACGCCGCGGAACTCGGCGGCCCCGGACTTCGCCTCGACGCGGAGCCGGCGGGCAGTTGGACCGTGACCTCGACGGAGCCGGGGTGTCCGAGGACCCGGTTCTTCGCTTCCCGGGCCTGGATGCGCAGGACGCCGTCGGCGTAGGCGACGTCGATCTGCTCGGCGGTCTTGATGTCGCGGTTCTTGCCGGGGCTGGCGGGCCGGACCTCGACGGTGGTGTCGGCGCGGTCCGCGGCGATGAGCTGGATGCGTCCGGCGGGGATGTCGACGACGGCCTGGACGGGGGCGGGGGTGAGGAACTTCTGCATCGTGCTCTCCTTCGGCTGCGTTGTTTCCGATGCAGGAAAAGCTACGTTGCGTTCGCGTCGCTGGCAACAACATCGTTGCACTTGAACGTCATAACTGCAGGTAGAGGCAGGGAAATTGTTGCAACGACCTGAAGGGTAACGCAACATCCTTCATCATCTTCGTTGCAATGGAGTGGAGGTGAACGCTATGCTGGAGACATCAGGGCCACGAGAGACCGCGAAGGAGACCGCGATGCCGGGAGGCAGGCTCACCCAGCAGGAACGCCAGCAGATCGCGCTGGGGCTGGCCGACGGCCTCGCCTACGCCGAGATCGCCCGAGGCCTGGACCGTCCGACCTCGACCGTCACACGCGAGGTCATGCGCAACGGCGGCCCCACCGCCTACCGCGCCGACCTCGCCCATCGCGCCAGCGGACACCGCGCCCAGCGCCGCAGGCAGGCCGCGCCCCGGAACCCGAAGACGCCGCCGCAGCCCCACGGACGCGACGCCGAGGCCGTGCGCGCGTACGAGGAGAGGCTCACCACCGTCTTCATACAGTCGGGCACGCCCAAGATGATGGCCCGGGTCCTGGCCTGCCTCTGCATCAGCGACTCCGGCGGCCACACCGCGTCCGAACTCGTCCAGCACCTCCAGGTCAGCCCGGCATCCGTCTCCAAAGCGGCCGCGTTCCTCGAGAGCCAGGACCTCATCCGCAGGGAACGCGACGAACGCCGCCGCGAACGCTACGTCGTCGACGACGACGTCTGGTACCAGTCCATGATGGCCAGCGCCCGCGGCACCGCCCAGGTCGCCGAGACCGCACGGCAGGGCATCCCCGTCCTCGGCCCGAACACCCCCGCCGCCACCCGCCTCGAGAACATCGCCCGCTTCCTCGACTACGTCTCCGAAAGCATCACCCGCGCCGCGGACCAGGCCCGCGAAGTCCTCCACACAAGGCCCGAAGCGACCCCGGATGGCGCCGTGCGCCCGTGACCGCTAGGTTCGTTGCCGGACATGGGGGAGTGAATCTTTGCAGACCGAGTTAGAGCCCGAGGCCGAGACCACCGACAAGCGATCTGTACGGCACGCGCTGCTGATCGCGCTGGCGAATGGGATCGGCTACCTGCCGTTCGCTTTGACCATCCCGATCCTGCCCGGCTACGTCACGGACCGGCTGCACGGCGGCCCGGCGGAGGTCGGCGCGGTCATCACCGCCTACGCGCTGACCTCGCTGCTGTCCCGCCCGGTGTCGGGCGCGCTGATGAACCGCCTCGGTGCCCGGGCCCTGACCATCGGCGGAACGGTGCTGACCACGCTCGCCACCGTCTGCTATCCGCTCGCCGGCTCGATCGCCGAACTCATCGCCCTGCGCCTGCTGGTGGGTGTCGGCATGGGCGTGATGCTGGCCGCGGCCGGGGTCTGGCCGGTGCAGCTGGTCGGCAAGGACCGGCAGAGCTGGGCGCTGGGACTGAGCGGCACCGTCAACTATGTGGCCATCGGCCTGGGCGCTCCGCTGGGTACGTTGACCGAGAACCTGGTGGGCACGGCGAGCACGTTCGTGATCGCCGGGCTGATCGCCCTGCTCGTCATCCCCATCGCCCTGTGCGTACCCGAGGTGCGCTTCCCCCCGAAGGCGGAGCGGACCGGCATCGAGCAGGGCCGGGCGCTGCTCGGCACCGTGCTGCCCAGCGTCGCGCTGATCTTCACCGCGTTCGGCTTCGCGGCCGTCTCCAGCTTCGCGGTCGCGAAGTTCAACGCCCTCGGCATCTCCGGGGGAGCGGCCGTGGTCACCGCGTACTCCCTGACCGTGGTGCTGTTGCGCATAGCCGGCACCTGGATCCGCTGGGAGGCCAAGCAACCAGTGGCGCTCGCCGGTCTGTTCCTCGTCGAGGCTCTGGGGATCGTGCTCATCGGGGTGTCGCACGGCCTCGGTGTGGGTGTGCTCGGCGGCGTACTCATCGGTGTGGGCATGTGGCAGATCTACCCGGTGCTGGGACTGTTCGTGGTGCGCTCGGTCAGCGAACGCCAGCGCGCCACGGCGCTGTCGGCCTTCGGGGCCTGCTTCACCGCGGGCCTCGCCGCCGGCAGCGGCTGCCTCGGCCTGGTCGCCCAGGCCACCGGATACCAGGTGATGTTCCTCGTCTGCGCAGCCTGTGTCGTTCTGGGACTGCTGGTGGCCGTGGCCGCGGCCCGCGTCGCCCGGATCGGCTGACACCTCCCGATGACGGGGTGTCCTCGGGAGGTGAGCGGCGTACGCGCGCGATGTGTCCTGACGTCCCGCCGGACCCGTGGACGCGCTGACCGGGTCCGGCGACCGACGTCACCGGTCGGCTTCGCCGAGCCGCCGGACGAGTTCGACGAACTGCGCCGCGGTCGAATGACCGTAGAACTGCTTCGGTGACACCTTCGGCAGGTTTCGTTCCCGCATCTCGGCGAGAACCCGGACGACCAGCAACGAGTTCCCGCCCAGGGTGAAGAAGTTGTCCTGCAGGCTCACCCGGGTGTTCAGCAGCTTGCTCCAGATGCTCAGGATGTCATCGGCGATTCCACTGGAGGCGGCCTCCTGGGCATCGGGCGCGTCCGGTGCGCCGGGTGCGCCGGACGCACCGGCCGGCCCGGTACGTGGATCGGGCAGACCGGAGACATCCGCTTTCCCGTTGATCGTCAGCGGAATCTCCGCGACCTCGGTGATCGTCGCGGGCATCATGTAGTCGGGAAGTACCGCCTTGGCATGCGCGAGCACCTGTGCGGGGTCCGCGGCTTCCTCGAGGACGACGTAGGCGTCGATCCGGCTGCTCGCCGGATCATCCGGCTGGTCCCGGTTGACCACGACGGCCGCGGCGGTCACCTGGGGTGCACCCAGCAGCACCGTGCGGATCTCATCCAGTTCGATGCGGTGCCCGCGCACCTTGACCTGGTTGTCCAGCCGGCCGAGATGGTCAAGGCGGCCATCGGGGTGCAGCCGCCCCTTGTCGCCGCTGCGGTAGATCCGTTCACCGGTCAGCTCATCGAGGATGAACCGCTGCTCGGTCAGCTCGTGCAGGCCGAGGTAATGGCTGGCCACCCCCGCGCCGCCCACGTAGATCTCACCCGGGGGACCGGGCGGAAGGACCCGCCCCCGTTCGTCCCGGATGGACACCGACCACCCCGGCAGCGGACGGCCGACCGATCGTGAGCCCGCCACGACCTCCTGCGGGGTGATCGTCTGGGCGGTCACGTGCACGGTGGTCTCGGTGATGCCGAACATGTTGACCACCCGGCAGTCGGTGGCCGGGTGCCGGGCGAACCAGGGAGCCAGCATGCGCACGTCGAGTGGTTCGCCGCCGAAGATGACCAATCGGAGGGCCAGGTCACCGCGGACGCGCTGATCGGTGTGGATGAGTTGCGCGAACGCCGACGGCGTCTGGTTCAGCACCGTGACGCGCCGCTCGGCCAGCAGGGCGTAGAACTCCTCGGTGTCGCGGGTGGTCCAGTAGGGCACGACGACGAGGCGGCCGCCGGTGAGCAGGCACCCCCAGATCTCCCACACGGAGAAGTCGAAGGCACTGGAATGGAACAGCGTCCAGGTGTCGTCCGGGCCGAGGGCGAAGTCCTCGGCGGTGGCCCGCAACAACGCCAGCACGTTGCGGTGCGGCACGACCACGCCCTTGGGCGTGCCGGTGGAACCGGAGGTGTAGATCACGTAGGCGGGGTCGTCACCCTCGGCGGAAGGCCGTGCACCGGCCAGCGGCCGGCCCGCTCCGAGTTCCGTCAGCGCGCCGGGGGCCAGCAGCCGGATCCCGGGAACCGGGGGAAACTCCGGTGCGGACGTGATGATGACGGGCATCCCCGCGTTCTGCGCGGTGAAGCGCAGGCGCTGCGCCGGATAGCGCGGATCCATCGGCACGTACGCACAGCCCGCCTTGAGCACGCCGAGCAGGGTGACCACCAGATCGGCGTCCCGTTCCAGGCAGACACCGATCCGGCTGCCCGGCTCGATGTCCAGCGCGCACAGGCCCGCCGCCACCGCGTCCGCCCGCTCGTTCAGCTGACGGTAGGTCAGCTGCTCCTCGCCGGCCAGCAGCGCCACGGCTTCCGGCTGCCTCGCGGCCACCTCCTCGAAGGCGCGATCGATCCGCCCCCGCACGTGCGGAGCGTCACCCGCTCCGCCCGCCCCGAGGAGCGCCGCCTGTTCGGCGCGCGGCAGCAGTTCCAGCCCGGACAGCGGCCGATCCGCTGCGCCGCCCGCCAACTGCCCGGCCAGATGCGCCACATGCGCGCAGAACCGCTGCGCGACGCCGGCGTCCACGATGCCCCGGTCGAACCGGCAGATGGCGTGTGACGAGCCCCGGTCCAGCTGGACGGTGAGCGGGAAGACCGGCGTCAGACAGGCCGTATAGCTGCCCTCCTCGAAGGGCGGGCTCAGGACGACCCCGACCGACGGCGGCTCCTGCGGTGTGCTCGGCGCCTGGTCGAACCGGCGGAGGAAGTCCGCGACCGAGGACTGCGGATGCTCGTCCACCGAGTGGACGCGGACATGTTCGCCCGTGCTGTCGTCCAGGTCCAGCACACCCAGCTCCGCTCGGCTCCCGCCGCCGTACCGGCTCAAGGCCAGGGCGATCGCGGGAAGGAAGAGCCGTTCGGCCTGCCCGCCGAGGACGGTGAGGTCGATCCGCGCACTGCCGACGACCCCGCGCAGCTCCGGATCGCCCAGGCCCCACTCGAGGCCGCCGCGATGCACGAAGCCCGGCCGGGCGGCGGCGGGCCAGCGCGGCACGCCGTCGCCGGGCCCCTCCAGCGCCAGATGGGCGATTCGCCGCAGTGCGGCCGGCGGGACCAGCGCGCGGACGGCCACCAGGACCAGGTCCACGGCTCCGTCGGCGTACCGCAGGGCCACGACTCGTAATGGGGGGGCATCCCGATGGATGGGCCGCAGGGACTCGGCGCGCCTGCGCTCCTCGGCCGCCGGCTCGTCCGCGCCGGCCGGCACCGAGGTCTGCCAGACCTGGACCGGATCGGGCAGCACCCCGGACAGCAGGCGCTCCGGATCCGCCGTGCCGGGCAGCCGCAGCACGAGGCTGTGGCATCCGGCGGCGGGATCATCGATCGTCGTTGTCGTCACGGGTGGGCTCTCCTGGTCATCGGGAGGTGAAGCCGCCGTCCACGGTCAGCACGCTGCCCGTGACCTGGCGGGACTCGTCCGCCGCGAGCCACAGCGCCGCGCTCGCGATGTCGGACGGCTCGATCAGCGCGTTCATCGGCTGATCCCGGACGAAGATCCGCTCGTGCTCGGCGACCGGGACCTCCAGCGACCGGGCGATCTCGGCGAGCATCCGGCCCTCCAGCACCGGATCGTCCCTGACCGACCCGGGGCACAACGCGTTCACCCGTACCCGCATCGGGGCGTAGTCCAGGGCCGCGGCCTTGGTCAGTCCGATCAACCCGTGCTTGGCCGCGACGTAGCTCGCGAAGTGCCGGTATCCGACCGTGCCCGCGGTCGAGGACACGTTGATGATGCTGCCGGATCTGCGGTGGACCATCACCGGTGCGACCGCCTTCATCATCCGCCAGGCGCCGGAGAGGTCGATGTCGAGCATGAGCGACCACTCCCGCTCGGTGATGTCATGGGCGATCTTCCCGGAGGGCGAGGCGATTCCGGCGTTGTTGACCAGTGCGTCCACCGTGCCGAACCGGTCCAGCGCCTGGTCGACCGCCAGTTCACACTGCCGGGCGTCCCGCACGTCGACGGCGGCGGTCACGGTCGCGGCGCCCGCGCGTTCGCACAGGGCCGCGGTGTGTTCCAACTGGCTGGAGGATCCGAGCGGGTAGGGCACGTCGGCGAGATCCCGCGTGATGTCCAGCAGGAGCAGGTCGGCTCCCTCGTCGGCGAACCTGAGCGCGCAGGCGCGGCCGAGGCCGCGGGCCGCGCCGGTGATGATCACGGACTTGCCGGTCAGCCGCCCCATGCCGGACTCCCGGCTATCGCGCGCAGCACCTGGTCCGGCTCGTCGACCAGATACATGTGACCGCCGGGAAGTTCCCGGTAGGCGAACGCACCCCGCGTCTGGCCGGCCCATTGTTCGGCCTGCTCCCGGGAGACGAGTTCGTCCTGTTCGCCGCGCAGGGCGGTGATCGGCACCGAGAGCGGCTCGGTGCCGGTCGCCCGGTAGTTCTCGTGCATCTGCACGTCGGCGCGGAGCACCGGGAGCAGGACCTCGGCCAGTTCGGGATCGTCGAAGGCCGCATGCCGGTAACCGGCGAACCGTTGTACTCCGGCCAGGAACTCCTTGTCGGGCAGGCCGGTCGCTCGTTCGGCCCGTCCGTTGTGCGGCCCCGGTGATCCACTGACGAACAGGTGACACAGTCCAGGGTGACCGATCCGCTCGAGTTCCCTGGCGATCTCGTAGGCGAGCACCGCGCCGAGGCTGTGCCCGAACAGCGCGAGGGGCGCTCGTCCGCCGGCGTCGGCGAGGATCTTCGGTGTCAGTTCGGCGACGGCGTCGGCGACTTCGGTGAACGGGTCATCGAGGAATCGCTCCTCGCGCCCCGGCAGCTGGACCGGAAGCACAGTGACTTCCGACACACCTAACTTTTCCCATCCCCGGAAGAAACCGGCACCACTGCCCGCGAAAGGCAGACAGGCGAGAAAGAGCTGCTGCGACATGGACCCCCATCTTTCCCCGTCGTTCATGACGTGTTCCGACAACCCAGTTCCCAGTGCCACTTCGCAGCGTAACCCCGTGAATGAGTAATCGTAAAGACCGTGAATAATAGGTCGGCTTTGGTGTGGTATGGGTGAGGTTTGCGGGTCTGCGGGCGAGGGTATGGTGGTCCATCGGGAAAGCCGCTGGGGTTTATCGGACGGGGTGATGTGATGGCTTCTTTACACTGGGCGATATCCACTGATCAGGGAAACGGGCGACGCCGGGACGTGATGCGGTGAGTACCCGTCAGCCCCCGGTCACCCAGACGGAGCGGATCCTCGCCGAAATCTGGTGTGACGTGCTCGAACTCGACGAGGTTGGCGTGCTCGACAACTTCTTCGAAGTCGGCGGGTACTCGATGCTCATGCAGCTGGTGCGAGAGCAGATCACCCAGCGCATCGGTATCCGGCCGACCTTGCCCGAACTGTTCATCCACTCCACGATCCGGTCGTGCGCCGCTTTTCTTGACGGATCGGCACAGGAGCAGGAACCGGTTACGGTTTCGCAGGGCAGGGCTGAGAGTCCGGACTCCGTTGATTCAGGAGCCGGACAGCGTGATACGGATATCGCCGTCATCGGACTGGCCTGCCGTTATCCGGACGCCGTGAATGTCGACCAGTTCTGGGACAATCTCGTGTCCGGTGTGGACAGCATCAGTCGTTTCTCCCCGAAGAGCATGGCCGGTGTCGGCGGCAGAACGCGGGAATATGTGCCCGCGCGTGGATTGCTGCAGGAACCGGAATGGTTCGACGCGAGTTATTTCGGCTACACCCCGCGTGAGGCCCTGCTCATCGATCCCCAGCACCGGGTCCTGCTGGAGTGCGCGGTCGAGGCGATCGAGGGCGCCGGCTACGACCCGGACCGATTCCCCGGCCTGATCGGCATCTACGCCGGGTGCAGCCTGTCCTCCTACACGGAGATCCTGCGGGCCAAGCAACAGGAAGACGGCTCGATCACCGACTGGGACATCCTGACCGGCACCACCAGCGACTACCTGGCCAGTCGCGTCGCCTACAAGCTGGGTCTGCGGGGACCGACCGCCAACGTGCAGGCGGCGTGCGCGACCTCGCTGTACGCCGTGCATTTCGCCGCGCGGGCACTGCTCGCCGGGGAATGCGATCTCGCCCTGGCCGGCGGCACTTCGGTACGGCTGCCCGCCAAGCTGGACAACGCCCGGGTCAGTGGAATCACCTCGCCCACCGGCACGTGCCGCCCCTTCGACGCGGCCGCGGACGGGCTGATCGGTGGTGAGGGATGCGGCATCACCGTGCTGAAGCGGCTGTCCGAGGCCATCGCCGACGGCGACCACATCCATGCCGTGCTGCGCGGTTCCGCGGTGAACAACGACGGCAGGGACCGTGCGGGGTTCACCGCGCCAGGAGTCCGCGGGCAGGTCGAGGTGATCAGGGCCGCCCACAGCGCCGCGGGCGTGACGCCCTCGTCCATCACCTACGTCGAGGCACACGGCACCGGCACCCGGGTGGGAGATCCGATCGAGGTCGCCGGGCTGAACCAGGCGTTCGCCGACGGCAAGCCACGCGAACAGCCGTGTCTGCTCGGCTCGGTGAAGGGCAACATCGGTCACACCGATGCCGCCGCCGGTATCACCGGGTTCATCAAGACGGTGCTCGCCGTGGAACGCGGGATCATCCCGCCGAGCCTGCACTACTCCGAGCCGAACCCGGACATCGACTTCGCGGCGGGCCCGTTCGCCGTGGTGACCGAGCCCACGCCGTGGGCCCCCTCCGGGCTGCCGCGGCGGGCCGGTGTCACCGCGCGCGGGCTCGGCGGTGGCAACGCGCACGTCGTGCTGGAGCAGCCGCCCACGCCGCTGCCGAGGGCGAAGACCGCGGACGACCAGGTGCTGGTGCTGTCCGCGCACACCCCGGCCGCCCTGGACGAGCTGACGGCGCGGCTCGCCGGCCGGCTGGCCGATCACCCCGAGCTTGAACTGCGGGATGTGGCGTGGACGCTGCAGGTCGGCAGGCGGCTGCACGGGTACCGCCGGTATGCGGTGGTACGTGACCGGCAGGACGCACTGCGGGTGCTCGGCGGGGACGCGCCGCAGCGGCTGGTCACCGGTGACCACGCCAGGGACGGGCGAGCCGTGGCCCTGCTGGTGCCGGAGACGGCCGACGCGGAGGAGGTGCGGCGCTGGAAGGCGCTCGGGCTGAATCCGGACCTCGTCCTGCACCCGGACAGCGGCGACGCCGAGATCCGGTCCGCTTTGGACACTCCGGGCCGGCTGTTCCTGGAGACCGGCGGCGCAGGGCTGTCCGCGCGCCTGCGGGAGCATCCACAGTGGACGCCGGAGCACATCGCCGTCACGGTCACCGATCCACTGGCAGCACTCGGTGAGCTGTGGCTCGCCGGGCTGCCGATCGACTGGGCGGCAGCCCACACGGGACAGGTGCGAAGGGTGCCCCTGCCCGGCTACCCGTTCCAGCGGCAGCGTTACCTGCTGGAGGCGGGGACCGCCGCACAGCCGCCGTCGTCCGCTGCGGACGCCGGGCTGGACACGGAACAGACGGTGTCCATGCTGTTCACCGAAATGCTCGGCCTGCCGAACATCGACCCGCACGACAGCTTCTTCGATCTCGGCGGGGATTCACTGGTCGCGACCGACCTGGTGGCCAGGCTCGAGCAGTTGCTGCCGGTGGAACTGGAGGTGCGGTCGATGTATCTCGCGCCGTCGGTGCGGGAACTCACCGCGCTGATCGAGGAGCAGATGCGCGACTCGACGAGTGCGTCATGACCAAAATACGGGTGATCGAGCGCCCGGCGCCGGCCACCGCCGTGACCACCCTGTACTGCTTTCCGCACGCGGGCGGCGCGGCGGGAGAGTACGCGCGGTGGGCGGCGCACACACCTGGCCTGGGGCTGTCGGCCGTCCAGCCACCGGGCAGGGCGCACAACCTCGGGGAGCGGGCGTTCACCGAGATGCCGGAGCTGGTGCGCGAGATCCTCGCGCAGGTGCGGTTCACCCCGCCGTTCGCCCTGTTCGGCCACAGCCTCGGCGCGCTCGTCGCGTTCGAGGTGGCCAGGGCCCTGGAGCCGAAGCCACTACGGCTCTTCGTCTCGTCGTGCCCGCCTCCGCCACTGCACCGGCCGGCCCAGCCGCTGCACGCGCTGGACGATCCCGGGCTGCACGCCGAGATCGAACGACGCTGGGGCCCGCTGCCCGCAGCGACCAGATCCGACAAGGACCTGCTCAGCGCCGCACTGGCCTGCTACCGCGCGGATCTCCAGGTGCTGGAGACCTACGAGTACGTGCCCGGCCCCCGGCTGCGCTGCCCCGTCACCGTCATCGCCGGCGCACAGGAGCCGAACGGCCGGGCGTGGATGACGGGATGGCAGGAACACACCGACGCGGCCGTCGAGTCGTGCGAGCGGCCAGGAGGTCACTTTCACACCCGGGAGGACCTCGACGGCCTGGGCAGGCTGCTCAGCGACACGGTACGCACCGATCTGATCCGAGCCGAGAGAGCCGTGACCAGATGACAGGCCAAGGGGCCGGCAGGGCGGTTGTGGGCCGCCGGGATCGGCACTGAGCGGCCGTCGCCTGCCCGAGTGATCGCCCCCGTGGGGACGTCGGCGCCGCCTACGGGGGTGAACAACCCGACGTGCGAACAAGACACAGTGGAGTTCAGCCGTGCACCGGAGTATCACCGGGACCTACCTCAAGCATTACGCGAACGTCCGCGACGGAGCCGACGAGCTGATGCCACTGACCGGCGCGCAGCGCAGGTTCCACCACACCAGGTCCGCCGATCCGCACGACCGGGTCAGGATCCTGCCGGTCTTTGTGGAATTCCCGCCCGGCCTGTTGTCGGCTCACCGGCTGGAACAGGCAGCGCGATCGGTCCTGCTGCGGCATCCGGCGTTGCGCGGCACGGCGGACACGGCCGGCGGGGTGCCGGTCCTGCGGATAGGTCCGCTTCCCGCGGATCCGGTCGTGCGGGAAATCGTGGCCTCGGACGACGGCGCCGTATGGGCCGCGCTGGACGACTGGCCCGCCGGGCGGGGTTCGTTCCGGGTGCTCCTGGCCAGGGACGAGAAGCGGGATCTGCTGGCCATCGGGTTCGACCACCTGGTCTGTGACGGCGAGTCCACCGGCCTCGTGCTGGACGCGCTGGTGTCCGGCTATCAGAGCGGGGAGCGGGTGCCGGACTCCGTGGCCGCCGCCGAACTGCGCCGCTACCGGGAAGCGGTGGAGCAGCAGCTGACGAGGGAACACGAGGCGAGCGGGCCGGAGGCGTTGGCGCACTGGACATCACGGGTGCGTGACGCGGGGCCCGGCCTGTGGAGCAGGAACGCGGGCGAAGCGGGCGGGCAGGCCTCGGCCTGGCAGCGCGTCGCGCTGCCGGATTCGGCCACGGACCGGCCGTTCCCGGTGTTGCTGGCCGCCTGCCACACGGCGCTGACCCGGATACCGGGAACCGCGCCGGTCGCCTATACCTGGGGAGGCCACGACGAGGCGGGTGTGGTCGGCTGCTTCATCAACACGGTGCTGGCCAACCCGCAGGGCGAGGGCGTTCGCGAGAGCTGGTGGGAGGACCTGGAGTTCGTGGACACCCCGTTCGACGAAGTCGTCCGGGCCGCCAGGGCGTCACACGCGCCGTGGACCGGCCACCTCGACCTCGTGCTGACCCTCATCGATCGCACGCGCCGCCCGGCGCCGGTGCTGGACGGCGTGCCCGGCCGGTTCAGGTATCCGCCGGGCAACAGCATCGAGGAACCGGTGATCGTCACGGCCGTCCACGACCAGGGGGAGTTGTCGCTGCGCATCGATCACGATCCCACGATCGTGCCCGGCGCCGCCGCAGCCGGGATCGCCGGCGTACTGCGTGAATCCCTCGTGGACGCCGGCCATGCCGAGGGCTGAACCCACCGCCCGGTCACTGTTGATCTGCGTTGACGAGCGCTCACCGGTCGTGGAGGTGCCCAACGGCGACAGTGTGCTGTTCGGCTGGCGGGGCGGGGAGATCACCGTCGGCACCGACCAGGCGCTGACCGCGGGCCGGATCCACGCGTTCGGCGACTACTGGCTGATGTCGAACTGCGGCGCGGTGGGCACCTACTGCGTGGAGAACCTGGAGGGCGCGGGGGAGTACGTGAAGGTGCGGGCGGGCCGGGTCGGGGTGCCCATTCCCTTCGAGCTGAGCCGGGTGACGCTGACCGTGGGCGCCGGGGGCAACAGCTTCACCGTCTATGCCCCCGAACGCCGGACCACCGCCGGGCCGGGCGGCGCCGGGATTCCATTGCTGGACGAGGAGAGCCGGTACTTCCAGGTGCTGGTCTGCCTCTGCGAGCCGAGACTGCGGGACTGCGGTGTGGCGGCGGTACCGACCCCGGCGCAGGTCTCGGCCCGGTTGTCCGCCGCCGACCGGCCGCTTGGCCGCTCGGCGGTCAACTACCACATCGACTACCTGGCCACGAAACTCGGGATCGTGGCCCCGCGCGGGATGACCCGGGCGTGGAAGCGGGACACGCTGGTGACGCTGGCGTTGAAGTTCGACCTGGTGCGCCCCGAGCATCTCGGTCTCATTCCCGGACCCGTGCCGGCCTGAGGACGCGTCCCGGCGGGCTCACCCGGAGGTGACGATCTCCGTGACCGCCTCGGTGAACTCACCCAGGGTCGTCTTCTGGAACATGATCCGCGCCGGTACGCGGTGGCCCAGCTCCGCGCGGATCCGGCCGACCGCGCGCACCGCGAGCAGCGAATGCCCGCCGCGCTTGAAGAAGTCGTCGTCCTCCCGCAGCTCGATGCCGCCGAGAAGTTCGGACCACACCCGCCGGACCACCTCCCGCACCGGGTCTTCGGCGGGCGCCGGGCCGTTCGCGGTGCGCACCGGGCTCGCGGCGGGCGTTGCGTGCGTGGCACGCAGGGCCGCGAGATCCACCTTGCCCCGGTCGGTCATCGGCAACCGGTCCACGAACGTGATCACGTTGGGCACCATGTGGTCCGGCAGCCTGTCCCGCAGGTAGTCGTGGATCTCATCGGCCGACCGCCGGTTCGCCGTGGCCACCACGTACCCGGCGAGCGTCTGGTCCTGGGGCAGGACCACACAGTCCGCGACGTCCGGATGCGTGCGCAGAGCGGACTGCACCTCCCCGATCTCCACCCGGTGTCCGTTGACCTGAACCTGGTCGTCATCCCGGCCGAGGAACTCCCACACGCCCGCAGCGGTCATCCGGACACGGTCACCGGAGCGGAACACCCGCCCCCCGTCCGGCAGTTGGACGAAACGCTCCGCCGTGAGCGCGGCATCGCCGAGGTAGCCGCGCGCTACGCAGGCGCCGCCGATCAGCAACTCCTCCTCCGGCGAGACATGCAGCTCGGCCCCGGTGACGCCGAGGCCGATCGGCACATCCGGCCCGGTGTCCGTGCCGGCGTCGAACTCGTGGTAGGTGACCGCAACGGCCGCTTCGGTCGGTCCGTACCGGTTGAACAGCCTTACTCCGGGCAGCAGTTCGGTGATACGGCGGGCCACCGAGGCCGGCAGCCGGTCCCCGCCGCTGATCAGGTACCGCAGGCCGGTGGCCTTGCGGAAGGCCGGCTCGTCGAGCAGCAACGGCAGCATCGCCGGGGGGAGCCGGACCGCGGTGATCTCGTGCTCGACGAGTGCGGTGGCGATGGCGAGCGGGTCCAGATGATCGCCCTCGGCGAGTGAGATCACCGTGGCGCCCGCACCCAGTGGCCAGAAGAAGTCGGTCAGCGAGGCGTCGAACGTGTAAGGCGCCACCTGCAACAGCCGGTCGCCCGGCCCGAGCGGCAGTCGCTCGGCGAGCCAGTCCAGGTGGGGCGTGAGGTTGCGGTGCTCGACGACCACGCCCTTGGGCGTGCCGGACGATCCGGAGGTGTAGATGACGTACGCGGGATCGTCCGGGGTGGTGCCGACGGCGGCCGGTTCGCCTTCCGCGTCCCCCGCCACGCCGAGCGTGCGGACACCGTCGTGCCGGAACCGGGCCGTCGTCGCGTCGTGCACCAGCACCACGGCCGGTGCGCAGTCCGCGAGGATCCGTGCCAGCCGAGGGGCGGGTTCCTGCAGACCGAGCGGCACGAACGCCGCACCCGCCCGCAGCACACCGAGCATGGCGACCGCCATGTCGGCCCCGCGCTCCAGGAACAGCGCGACCCGCTCGCCGGGGCCGGCTCCCGCGTCGGCCAGACGCCTCGCGAGCCGTGCCGACCGCTCGGCCAACTCCTCGTAGGTCAGCGGCCGTCCGGCACTGTCGAGCCAGGCCGGGGCCGCCTGCGCCCCGTCGGGAACCCGGGTGTGCAACAAGCCGTTGTCCGACATCCTCATCTCCCCGCGGGTGGATCACTCACCGAGGTTCGATCCGATCACAGTCCGGCGGCCGAGTCATCCTGTCGAACGTCAGGGGCGGCCCCCAGTAACCGGGTTGTAGGGTGACCGGGGAATTGCCTCAGATGACCGCACGGACGATGAGGAGACGCCACGCTCATGGACCCCGTGTCGAGTGTTCCGCTGTCCGTCGGTCAGGAGGGGTCCGGGCGGGCCGGGGTCCGGCGGGCGAGCGCCGTGGATGCGGGGCAGCTGCGCCGGATGGCCGCCGTGTGGGAACAGGTGCTGAAGAAGGACGGGATCCAGCCGGAGGACTCGTTCTTCACCCTGGGCGGGCAGTCCCTGATGGCCGGTGCCCTGGTGAGTGCGGCGGGGGAGCGGTTCGGGGTGCGGATCCCGATCCGGACGCTGTTCGAGCACTCCCGGTTGGGCGAGTTCACCGAGCATGTGCTGGGACTGGCGGCGCCCGCGGCACCGCTGCCCGATGCCGTCTCCACGGATGTTCCCTTGGAGATGACCGCTTTCCAGCGGCGTATCTGGCTGGCCGAGCTGATCGATCCGAGCGTGCGCAATCACGTGCCGCTCGCCTGGCGGGTGGAGGGCCGGCTGGACCCGGACCGGCTGCGCGTGGCGCTGGGCCGGCTGGTGGCCGAGCACGAGATTCTCCGTACCCGGTTCGTCGATGACGACGACGCGTTGTCCGTGCAGTTGGGGGAGCCGTGGGTGCCGCCGTTGGAACTGCTCGACCTGCGAAACGCCCCCAACGGCATGATGGACTGGCAGGAAGCCGCCCTGCGCCGGCCGTTCGACCTCGAGTCCGGACAGCTGCTGCGGGCCGCCCTCGGCGATCTCGGTGATGGCCGGCAGGTGCTGCTGCTCTGCCTGCACCACCTGGTGATCGACGGGGAGTCGATTCCCGTCCTGCTCGCGGAGCTGGACCGTCACTACACAGCCCCGGGCAGGCCGCGAGCGGTCGTCCAGTACCGGGAGTTCGCCGCCTACCAACGACGCCAGCGCGACAGCGATGCCTGGAAGGCGGATCTGGAGTACTGGGCGTCCGCACTGGAGGGAGCGTCCGCGGATACGCCGCTGCCCGCGCCGAGGGAGCCGGAGCCGAACGGCGCGTTCCAGATCCCGTTGCCCGAGGGACTGCTGGATTCGCTGCGCGCGGTGCAGTCCGAACACAACGTCAGCTGGTTCATGGTGGCCGCCACCGCGCTGGCGGTGACGCTGCACCGCTGGACCGGCCTCGACGACGTCACGTTCGGGTCTCCGACGGCGAACCGGAATCAGCCCCGGTTCGCCGAACTGCTCGGCCCGTGCCTGAACACCGCGGTGCTGCGCTCCCGGGTGACCGCGGACAGCACAGTGCTGGACGCACTGCTGCGGATGCGCGGCGAGGCGCTGGGTGCGCTGGAGCACCAGAGCGTCGAGTTCGACGACGTGATCACCCGGCTGAATCCGGTCCGGCGGTTCGGACACACCCCCTATGTGAACGTCACGCTGAACATGAACCTGCTGGACGACCACGCCGCCGTGCTGGACGGGACACGGCTGACGCCGGTCCTGGACGACTCACTGCGCAGCAACAACGCCAAGTTCGGCCTGACGGTGACCATGGCGCAACGGGACGGCCGTTTGATCGGGCTGGTGGCCCATCGCGGAGATCAGCTCGGCGCCGGACACGCCCGGGAGGTGGCCGACGAGCTTGCCGGCCTGCTGGCCCGGTTCCCCAAGGCCCTCGATGAGCCGGTCATGCGGCACGGCTGAGCCGGCGCCGTGACGCGAGCGCCTCAGTGCTGGCCGGGCAACTGCGTGATGGGGTGCCCGGAGACGTTGTGCGGCTGGTACGGCTCTTCGAGGTAGTTGATCTCTTCGTCGTCGAGTTCCACGTCCACCGCGGCGATGGCGTCCTGGAGATGGCTCATCTTGGTGGCGCCGACGATGGGGGAGGTGATCTCCGGCTTGGAGAGCATCCACGCCAGCGCGAGCTGTGCCATCGGCAGCCCGCGTTTGGCGGCCAGTTGTCCGAGCCGCTCGACGATCTCGCGATCGGTGTCGAGGTAGAGGGTCTTGCCGAACTCGTCGGTCTCGCTGCGGGCGCTGACGCTGTCCCATTCCCTGGCGAGCCGTCCCCTGGCCAAGGGGCTCCAGGGGATGACGGCGACGCCCTGGTCGGCGCACAGGGGCAGCATTTCCCGCTCTTCTTCGCGGTAGATCAGGTTGTAGTGGTTCTGCATGGTGGTGAACGGAGTCCAGCCGTTGCGCTCGGCGACGTACTGGGCTTTGGCGAACTGCCAGGCCCACATCGACGACGCGCCGATGTGCAGTGCCTTGCCCGCCTTCACCACGTCGTGCAGCGCCTCCATGGTGACCTCGATCGGCGTCGCCGGGTCCCACCGGTGGATCTGGTAGAGGTCGACGTAGTCGGTGCCGAGCCTGCGCAGGCTGTTGTCGATCTCGGCCATGATCGCCTTGCGGGACAGTCCCACGCCGTTGGGTCCGGGGCGCGTCCGCCCGTGGACCTTGGTCGCCAGCACGATCTCTTCGCGGTGGCCGTATTCGCGCAGTATCTGCCCGACGATCTGCTCGCTGGTCCCGGCGGAGTAGACGTTGGCGGTGTCCACGAAGTTCACCCCGGACTCCAGGGCGTGCAGCAGCATCGGCCGTGCTTCGTCCAGGTCCAGGGTCCAGCGGTGGACGCCCTGGCCGGGCACGCCGAAACTCAGGGCGCCCAGGCAAATCCGCGATACGTCCACGCCGGTCGAGCCCAGCTTGACGTACTTCAAGGTGTTCCTCCTTGATTGGATCAGTGTCGGAACAAGCACTTGATGTTGGCAAGGGCGCAGACTTCCCCGCAAGTGTTGGCGAAATTCGATGCCTTCTCCGGGATCTTCGGAACGGCCTGGTGGACGGCGTCGGCGACGGTCGTCGTGACGCAATGCGACTGCGACGGCCAACTGCCCCGGCGGGAGAGCCGGTTGAGCAAGGAGCCGGTGCCGCCGGCCCGGCCGGCGCGCATCACCGGCCGGCGTCTCAGCGGCGGTCGGCCGGCTGCTTCGCCGGCTGCTCCTGCGGCCGGTTCTCCCAAGGACGGCACATGACCAGCAGGGACACGATCGCGCCCAGCGCGCTGCCCGTCTGCACCGCGGCCATCGGCACCGCCGTGCCCTTGCCCGCGATGCCGACGAGCAGCGTGGCGACCGCACCCGTGGCGAAGCACGAGACGCCGACCAGCGCGGACGCGGAACCCGCGGCGTGCGGAGTGCGCATCAGGGCGAGCGCGCTGGTGTTGGGCAGGACCAGGCCCAGCGCGGAGATCATGACGAAGAGGCAGCAGGCGACCGGGACCGTGCCCGCGTGGCCGAAGGCACCCCCGGTGATCAGCAGCAGTACCGTCCCGGCGCAGGCGATCACGCCGAGCCCGACCCCGAGCGCCTTGTCCAGGCGGACCCGGCCGACGAGGAGCTTGCCGTTGATCCGGCCGACGACCATCATGCCGAGCGAGTTGAGGCCGTAGAGCAGGGAGAAGGTCTGCGGGGACGCGCCGTAGATCTCCTGGATCACGAACGGCGAGGCGGCGATGTACGAGAACAGCGCACCGTAGGCGAAGCCGTTCACCATCACGTACCCGCCGAAGACCCGGTCGGCGACCAGTCCGCGCATGGTGAACAGGGCCCCGAGCACGCCGCCGCCCCGGCGCCGCTCGGCCGGCAGGGTCTCGGGCAGCCGGCGCCAGACCAGCGCGGTGAGTGCGACACCGATGACGGCGAGGACGAGGAAGACACCCCGCCAGGCGGTGAACCGCAGCACCTGCCCGCCGAGGATGGGCGCGATGACCGGAGCGAGGCTGGAGATCAGCAGCAGCGTGGAGAAGAACCGGGCCATCTCCAGGCCGTCGTAGAGGTCACGTACGACGGCACGGGCGATGACGATCCCGGCCGCACCCGCGAGACCCTGCAGCAGCCTGGAGCAGATCAGCAGCTCCACATTGGGCGCGACGGCGCAGCTCACGGAGGCTACGACATAGACGAGCAGCCCGATCAGCAGCGGCCGGCGCCGTCCCCACCGGTCGCTCATCGGACCGACCACGAGCTGTCCGAGCGCCATGCCGGTCAGGCACGCGGTGAGGGTCAGCTGGCCCATCGTGGCCGACGAGCCCAGCGTGCGGGTGACGTCCGGGAGGGCCGGGAGGTACATGTCCATCGACAGCGGGGGGACCGCGGACAGGGCGCCGAGGATGAACGTGACGAGTAACCCGGTCCGGCGCAGCCTGTTGAGCTTGCCGACGGACGAGCCGCCGCCCTGCGCCGGTCGTTTCGGGAACCGCTTGTTTCCGACGGTGGCTTCCTCGGCGCGAGACATTCGCCCTCCGTGTGCAGTCGTGTGGGTCTCGCCGATGGTGACAGCAGAGCGCTACAGAACCGGTCGGGTTCGGGTGGCGTGAACACTGCTGCGTCCGGGGGAAGTTGGCGTGACCTACGTCACTTTGAGGCGCCCTTGGCGGGCGGATGCCGAACGTGTCACTATTCCGGCACGCCTTGCCTGCCCAAAAACGGTCGCAGGGCGGTGGATTGAGCACCACACCCGATCCGGGTGGTGGTGCTTTTGCTGTTACGGCAGCCGGACATCGCGGGCGCCCGACGTATGTGCGCATCCCGGCACATGTGCGCATCACAAAGGCCCTGCGATGCTGCCTGGGCCGCCCGTACGGCCTTCAGGCGCCCATTCCCTCCAGGCCCGCCGGCCCGAAGGCCGTGGCAGGCCCGGCTGTGCATTCCTCACCGGCCGGCCGTCAGGCGCGCTTTACGCCCGGAACCGCCAGCTCGTATCAGGAGCCCTTCATGGAGCACCTCGTCCAGCATGCCGTCACCACGATCCGCGAACGGTTCTGGGAGCCGCTGAGCCTCGACGAGCTGGCGCGCAGCGCGATGGTCAGCAAGTACTACTTCCTCCGCGTCTTCACCCGGGTCACGGGTGTCACGCCGGGACGGTTCCTGTGCGCCGTGCGGCTCCAGGAGGCCAAGCGGCTGCTGCTGAACACTTCGTTGACGGTCGCCGACATCTCCGTGCAGGTCGGATACAGCAGCACGGGCAGCTTCACCCGCCGTTTCACCGAGTGGGTGGGGCTGTCTCCCACGCAGTACCGGAAGCTGTCGCTGGCGGCGCCCGGCGAGAGGCGGGAGCAGCCCGCGCTCACCGAAGTGGCCGGGCCGGCGCCGCAGGCACGGGCCACCGGCTCGGTGACAGGGGTGCTGCGCACCGCAGGCACCGTGCTCTCGCCCGTCTACGTCGGCGTCTTCGACAGCACCATGCTCCAGGGCACCCCCGCCTCCTGGACCAACGCGTCCGCGTCGGGGCGCTTCACGCTGGCCCGCGTGCCCGTGGGCACCTGGTACATCCACGCGGTGGCCCACGGCAGGCATCCCGAGTGTGCCGCCGAGGCGGAACTCACCCCGCTGACGGCCACGGTGGGCCCGGTGCGGGTGAAGGGCGACGCGGCCCACCGCCTCGGCATCACCCTGACCCCGCCGGACTGGACCCGGCCACCGATCCTCTCCGCCCTGATGGACCTCGACCCACAGCCGATGGCGGCGTGATCCCGGCCGGACGCTGTGCTCACAGCACATACCCCAGGCAGACTCTAGAGAAAGTGGATCCAGATATGCCCAGGCTATGCAAGCCCGCGGTACAGGCTCCGGAACACGTCATCACGATGGAAGAGACTCTGGATTTTGCCGCCAGGGTCCACGCAGGAAAGCCGCAGCTGCCGTTGGCGCTCCGCCTGATCCGGAACACGGGAGTGCAGACGCGGCATATCGTCCAGCCCATCGAGCAGACGCTCAAGCACCCGGGCCTGACGGAACGCAACCGCATCTACGAGGCCGAGTCGAAGAAGTGGACCCCTCTGGTCATCGAAGAGGCCCTGAAGAACGCCGATGTGGCGGCCCGTGACATCGACGCCATCATCTATGTGTCGTGCACCGGCTTCCTGATGCCGTCGCTGACCGCGTGGATCATCAACAAGCTGGGCTTCCGCCCTGACACCCGTCAGATACCCATCGCCCAGCTCGGCTGCGCAGCCGGTGGTGCGGCGATCAACCGCGCCCACGACTTCTGCGTCGCCCACCCCGGCAGCAACGTCCTCATCGTCTCGGCCGAGTTCTGCTCGCTGTGCTACCAGCCGGACATGGACGACATCGGCTCCCTGCTGTCCGACGGCCTGTTCGGTGACGCCGCCGCCGCCGCCGTGGTGCGCGGCAACGGCGGCATCGGCATCGAGCTGGAGCGCAACGCCTCCTACCTCATTCCGAACACCGAGGAGTGGATCTCCTACGCGGTGCGCGACACCGGCTTCCACTTCCAGCTCGACCGCCGCGTGCCCGGCACGATGGAGCCGCTCGCCCCGGTGCTGCGGGAGTTCGCCAAGGACCACAGCTGGGACGCCGGCAAGCTCGACTTCTACATCGTGCACGCCGGCGGTCCGCGCATCCTCGACGACCTCGCCAAGTACCTCGAGGTCGACCGCAATGTGTTCCGCCACAGCTGGTCGACGCTGAACGAGTACGGCAACATCGCCAGCGCCGTCGTCCTCGAGGCCGCCCGCAGGCTGTTCGAGGAGGACACCCCGGCGCCCGGCGCGACCGGTCTGATCGCGGGGTTCGGTCCCGGCATCACCGCCGAGATGGCGCTGGGCACCTGGGCCGAGCACACGCCGCAGACCCTTGACTGAGCCCACGCCCGGAAAGGAAGCGACCGTATGACCGACCTCATCCTCCCGGCGGGCGCGGGGCGGAAGCTGATCTCGCCGGCCCAGGAGGTGACCTTCAAGGCCACGAAAGAGATGGGTTCCTCCGTCTCGATCTTCGAGGTGATCGTTCCGCCCGGTTTCGACGTCGGGGCTCATGTGCACAGCCACGCCCAGGAGTTCTTCTACGTCCTCGACGGCGAGCTGGACCTGCTGTGCTTCGAGCCGACCGAGCGCACGAAGGACTCCTGGCACCGCTGGGAGTCTCCCAAGGGCGACCGCGTCGTCCGGGCGGGCGAGGGCGGCTGCATGTTCGTACCGTCCGGCATCCCGCACGCGTTCCGGAACCCCACGGACAAGCCCGCGAAGATGATCTTCCAGTGCCTGCCCTCGCCCGATCACGAGGACTACTTCGAGGAACTCGCGGAGATCTGGGCGCGCGGCACCACGGTGGACCCCGCGGCCATAGCGGAGATACGCAAGCGCTACGACGTCAGCCAGCTCACGCCGCAGCGCTACGAACCCCCCACCTCGGTCCCTGCCCAGTCGGCACCACAGCGCGGAGCGTGACGGAGAAATGAGCACGAACGATTCGATCCCCCTGGTCCACGCGAGCCTGGGCGAACAGGAACTGGCCGCGGTCGCCGAGGTGTTCGCCTCCGGCTGGCCGGCCGGGCAGGGCCCCAAGGGCAAGGCGCTCGAGGCGCAGCTGGCCGAGAAGTACGGCGTCGCCGACGCGGTCGCGGTGAGCAACTGCGGTGCCGCCCTGCACCTGGCCATGATGGCGCTCGGAGTGGGCCCGGGCGACGAGGTCATCGTCGCCGACTACGGCTTCCCGGCACCCGCCCAGGCCGCCCTCTACGTCGGCGCCACCCCGGTCTTCGCCGACGTACGCCCTGACACCTACACCGTCGACCCGCAGGTGGTGGCCGGCCTGGTCACGCCGCGTACCGTCGGCATCATCGCCGTGGACACCGTCGGCATGCCCGCCGACTACGTCGAACTGCAGGCGATCGCCGACCGCCACGGACTGTTCCTCGTCGAGGACGCCGCCTGCGCGGTCGGCGCCACCTACCGGGGCCGCCAGGCCGGTTCCCTCGCCGAGATCGGCTGCCTGTCCTTTCACGGACGCAAGGGCGCGTCCAGCGGCGAGGGCGGTGCGCTGCTCGCCGCCGACGCGAAGATCGGCAAGGACGCGCGGCTGCGCTCCTCCTTCGGCATCGGCTCCATCTTCGACATGGGAAAGGTCGTCGGCCTGCCCATCCCGACGTTCACCGAGATCGGCTACAACTTCAAGCTGTCCGACATCGCCGCGGCGATCCTGCAGGTGCAACTGGGCCGCATCGACGAACTGCTGGGACGGCGTGACGTGGTCGCCGGGCAGTACGCCGAACTCCTCGGCGACGACGAGCTGCTGACGGTGCCGACGGTGCCGGGCGACCGTACCCACGCCTGGCAGACCTACATGGTGACGCTGGATCCGGGCGTGGACCGCGGCGCGGTCGCCAGCGAGCTGCGCGGGAGGGGCATCGGCTGCGGGCACGGCACCTTCGCCGGCCACATCCAGCCCGTGTTCCAGGCGAAGCAGGAGTGCCCGGTCTCGGCCGATCTCGCCCGGCGTCAGCTCGCCATACCCATGCACGCCGAGCTGACCGAGGACCAGGTCGCCCGGGTCGCCGAGGTTCTGCGCGGCGCCGTGCGCGCCAACGCGAGCACCGGCCGGCGCGCCGCGTAGCGCGGGCACGGCCCGGTGCGCCACGGCTCCCGCACAGCGCGTCGCCCACCCCGCAGCGTGCACCGAAGGAGACACTCCCCATGAAGGGCTCGACAGCCTACACATCGATACAGAAGCGCGGCCTGCACATCGGCCTCCTGCCGGAGATGGCCGCGGCCGTGAATCCCTCAACGCCCATCTCCCTGGACCACGACCTGGACGTACTGCCCGAGGCGGGCCGGCGTCTGACGGTGGCTCAGTACGCCGGGCACGTGGATGACCTGGCCGCCCGCCTGTGGGCGGCCGGCGTCAGGCCCGACGAGCGCGTCGTGATCTACAAGACGGCCAATGCCGACCACTGGATGCTCGCCTCCGCGGTCTCCCGTATCGGCGCGGTCGTCGTGAACCTCTCACCGGCCCTGGACCCTGCCACCGTGGCGGTCCTGCTCGAGCGGGTCGACCAGCCGACCCTGCTCACCGATGGGACCAAGTTCGACCTCCTCGCGGACGTGCCGCTGACGGTACTCACCCGCCGGGTGATCACCTCGGCCGGGGAGCGGCCCGGGGCGATCGCGCTCGCCGGCCTCGCCGGCGCGCCGCGGGTCAAGCCGGTGGTCCGGCCGATCGACGAGGCCGCCGTCATCACCCACACCTCCGGCACCACCGGCATCCCCAAGCTTGTGGTGCACACCCCGCGCACCCAGGGCATCCGCCTGCTGCCGCAGTGGCGGCTGCTGTCTCTGATGCGCAAGAAGGACACCGTCGCCATCCATGTGCCCTTCGTGCACTCGCGGATGGTCGCGGCGATGTCCCTGGCGCTGTTGAAGGAGTACCCGGTCCTGCTCCTGCGCGAGACGGACCCGGCGATCGTCGCCGAGCAGTTCCTGCGCCACCGCCCGGGCTTCATCGAGGCGCTGCCCAACTCGCTCATGGAGTGGGAGGGGCTCACCGAGGACCCGCGGATGCCGTTCGCCTCGGTGAAGGTCTTCAGCAGCACCTTCGACGCCATCCACCCCGGGACGATGAGCAAGCTGCTCAACGCCTCCACCCGGCGCGGGGCACTGTTCTTCCAGATCTACGGCCAGAGCGAGGTCGGCCCCGCCGTCGGCCGCGCCTACTTCCGCCACTCCGCCCACAAGGCCAACGGCCGCTGCGTCGGCTGGCAGATGCCCCTGGGCGCGGCCAAGGTGCGCGTCGTCAGCCGTGACGGCAAGCGCCCGACGGAGCAGAACCCCGGCCGTATCGAGGTCGCCTGGCCGGGCATCGCCAAGACGTACTTCGGCGAGCAGGAACGCTACGACGACAACCGCAAGGGCGAATGGTGGGGGACCGGCGACGTCGGCTACTTCACCCGGTTCGGCTGCCTGCACATGCTCGACCGGGAGGTCGACATGATCCCCGGGATCAAGAGTTCCCTGGAGATCGAGGACGTCGTGCTCAGCAAGCTGGACGAGCTGAGCGAGCTGGTCGTGGTGCAGGGACCGAACTCCGAACCGGTCCCGGTGATCTGCACCGTCGACGACAAGCCGCTGGACCCCGCCCGCTGGCGCGCCGCCGTCGCAGGTTTCCCCCAGCTCGCCGACCCCGTCCAGATCCCGCAGGCCGAACTGCCGAGGACGGCCACCTTGAAGGTGCAGCGCCTCGCGCTGGCCCGCCGGTTCGAGAACCAGCTTCAGGAGCGGGCGTGACCCGCCGTACATCGACCACCACCGCGATGGAACCACACGATTCGAAAGGGGCCACAGCCTTGACACCGGAAGCCACACTCGCCCGATTCCGCGAGTACATGGTGGGACCCTCGCGCTTCATGAGCCTTGTCGCCAGCTTCGAACTGGGCATCGTCGACACGCTGCGCGAGACCCCGGGCCTGACCGCGGACCAGCTCGGTGCCGCCGTCGGCACCAAGCCGGACGTCGTGGAGCAGCTGCTGCTCCTGCTGGTCAAGGAGGGCTTCGTAGCCCACGACGACACCGCCGGCACCTACACCCTCGACGCGCTCGCGCACGTGCCCGTCAGCGACCTGAACCGGGCGCTCAACTACATGAACCTGATCAAGGTCACGGCGCTGAGGCAGCTGTACTGGCTCACCGAGAGCGCCCGGACCGGCACGATCGTGGGCTTGAAGGAGCTGTACGGCGCCGAGGGCACCCTGTACGACGCGGTCGCCGACCACCAGGACCTGAACGACGCCTGGCTCAGGCTGATGAACAACGTCACCGCCAACATCGACCCCTGGTTCTTCGACAACATCGACGTCCCGGCCGGCGCCAAGGTGCTCGACGTCGCCGGCAACACCGGCCTCGGGGCGATCCACACCTACCGCCACAAGCGCTCCGAGGGGCTGAAGGTGACCACCTTCGACCTGCCGGACAAGGAGCCCGAGGCGCTGAAGAATTTCAAGGCCGAGGGCCTCGAGGAGCACCTGTCCTTCATCGGCGGCAACGTGTTCGACGAGATCCCCCAGGGCTACGACGTCGCCCTGATCAAGCACTTCCTGGACATGTTCGACAAGAGCGACGTGGTCAGGATCCTCCAGGGCGTGCACAAGTCGCTGAACGTGGGCGGCACGGTCAACATCCTGGTGCCGGTCTACCCCGAGAACATCAAGGACACGGACAACTACAACGTCGACTTCTTCCCGGCCTTCTTCATCGGCTGCGCCATGGGCCAGGGCGGTCCGCAGAAGCTGTCGACCTACGCGCGCTGGCTGGAGGAGTGCGGGTTCAAGGTGACCCAGGCGATCACCAAGAACGCCGCGGAGATCCCGCCGGACGTCATTCCCGTCCAGGGCCTGCTTACCGCGACGAAGATCGCGTGACCGGCTGACCCCGGACCCCTTGATCGCGCCCTTCGCGACCGCCGCTGTGTGGGGCAGTGCCCAGCCGCCCGAAAGGCACTGCCCCGAGACGTCGGCACAGGCCACAGCAACGACAAGACAACGCAACGAAAGGACAGCACGGTGACCACCTTGATGCTGCTGCCGGACGGCATGCGCCGCTGGTCCCAGGCACATGGCGCATCTCTCGACGACGGCTACACGGCGATGGCGGACAAGCTGATCGAGTTCATGGGCTGGGCCCGGGAGGAGGGCGTCAAGACGCTCGTCGTCACGGCTTCCTCCGCCGCGAACTACAGCCGTCCCGAGGCCGCGGTGACCACGTTCATGAACGCGTTCAACGACGTGGCGCGCCGCATCTGCGACACGTACAACTTCGACTTCTCCGGGTCGCTCGACCTGGTGGCAGCCCCCTACATCTCCGAACTGGAGGAGCTGCGGGACAAGTCGGCCAAGGACGCCGACTTCACGCTGCACTACATCCTGGGCATGTCCCTCCAGCACGAGGTCGTCAGCATCTTCAACAAGCTCAACGGGAAGATCCCGGAGCTGACCGAGGAGATCCTCGCGGAGAACGCCTATGTCCCGGCGCAGGTCGACTACCTCATCCGCACCGGCGGTGCGGTCCGTATGTCGTCCTTCTTCCCGCTGATGTCCCCGTACGCGGAGCTGTACTTCTCCCCGGTCCTTTTCCCCGACATGACGCGGGCCGACTTCGACGCCGCTCTTGCGGACCTGCGTGCACGGGACCGGCGCTTCGGCGGCTACCCGGTGGGAGGCTGAATGTCCAGGACCGCTGAGATAGAAAGGGTGTACTCGGCCATCGAGGAGGGCTCTCGACTGCTGGGTGCAGCCTGCTCACGTGACAAGGTCCTGCCGGTACTGGACGCGTTCGGGGATGCGCTCCCGGAGGCCATGATTGTTTTCGGCGGGCAGGCCGGCGACCGCCACAAGGGAGAACTCGACTACAGCTTCACGGTTCCCCGGTCGATCGGTGACCCGTATCCCCATGCGCTGTCGAAGGGGCTCGTGGCCGAGACGGACCATCCCGTCGGCTCCGTGCTCTCCGACATCCAGGGGCGCTGGCCCATCGGGGAGTACTTCGTCGACGCCGGCGTCGTCGGCGGATTCAAGAAGCTGTACGCGCATTTCCCGGACGACATGCAGAAGGTGTCGGAGATCGCCGCCATTCCGTCGATGCCGCGCGCCGTGGCCGCGAACGCGGATCTCTTCGCCCGCTACGGCCTGGACAAGGTGGCGATGGTCGGAGTCGACTACCGGCACAAGACCGTGAGTGTGTATTTCCACTTCGGTCCGGACGGGCGTCCGACGCCTGGCACCATCCGCGCGATGCTGGGCGACCTCCACATGCCGGACCCGGCACAGGAGATGCTGGAATTCGCGCACCGGTCGTTTCGCGCCAACATCACCCTGGGCTGGGATTCCCCGGACATCATCCGGGTCGCCTTCGCTCCGCCGCCGGTGCGCGGACTGGATCCGTCGGCGGTGCCCGGCCGTATGGCGCCGGGAATGGAGGAATTCGCGCGCACCGCTCCGCGCGTCTACACCGGCGGGCGTGTGAACCTGTACGCCGTCAAGTGGATGCGCGGCGAGGAATTCCTCGAGGTCAACACGTATTACCAGCTGGCGGGCCTGCAGGAGAAGCTCGTCGTCGAGGCTCCCAGGGAACAGGGCTAGTGCCCCAACAGGCAACGTTCGCCCCGTCGCGACGCCCGGCACGCTCCCCCAGCCTTCGGCCGGGAGGTGCCCCCACTCGCCGCACCGCCCGGAAGCCCAAGTACGTCCAGTACGAGGGCATCCGGCCGGCACGCCGAGAGCACGCACCGGACGCCGCTCCTTGACGGGCAAACGTTGCCTGCCGGGGCACTAGGCCGGCGGGAACAGGTGGTTCTCCGCCCGCCTCGCCCGACCGGCCCTCCGGCCGGGTGGGCCGCCCTCGCACCAGCGCTGAAACCAACACCTGGAGAAGACATGCCCGGAGCGACCGAGGTGGCGAACGCGGGACCGGAGAACCTGGCCGCATACGCGAACGCGCTTTTCGAGGAGGCCATC
This sequence comes from Streptomyces sp. FXJ1.172, assembly GCF_001636945.3. Taxonomy (NCBI): domain Bacteria; kingdom Bacillati; phylum Actinomycetota; class Actinomycetes; order Kitasatosporales; family Streptomycetaceae; genus Streptomyces; species Streptomyces sp. FXJ1.172. Next base: position 144,261 of record NZ_CP119135.2, read on the forward strand.
GCCGGGCCGCGCGAGCAGCTCGGCGAACGCCTCTTCCGGATGTCCCTGACAGCCTGGGAAAACCCTCAGCTGAGGCCACAGCTCCTGGAGAAGATCCGGTCCGCGACCACCAGCGAGGAGGGCGCGGCAGCGCTTCGCGACCACTTCTCCGCGATGCTGGTCGAGCGGGTGGGTGAGGTGGTCGGGGCGTCGCGGCTGCACCTCAACGCGGTGGTGGCCCAGGTCGTGGGCCTGATCATGCTGCGCTACGTGATGCGGATGGAGCCGATCGCGTCGGCGTCGGTTGGCGAGTTGGTCGACACCTTCGCCCCCACGATCCAGCGCTATCTGGACGCCTAGGCCGAGTTCGCCACGCTTCAACAACAGATCCAAAAATGTTTGGAGGATGAATGTCTGGGAACGCGGCGGACAAGCTCTACTCGGCCATCGAGGAAACCGCCGGCCTGCTGGATGTGACCTGCTCGCGTGACAAGGTCTGGCCGGTGCTGACCTCGTTCGAGAAGTTTCTCCCGCAGGCCGCCATTCTCTTCCGGGTGGCGACCGACGCGCGCCACGCGGAAGAACTCAATCTGCACTTCATGATGCTTCCGGGTGACGTCGACCCGTATGCCCTCGCGCTGTCGAACGATCTCATCGCGAAGACGGACCACCCCGTCGGCAGCCTGCTCTCGGACATCGCGGAACAGTTCCCGGTCGAAACCTACGGCATCGACTTCGGAGTCGTGAAGGGCTTCCAGAAGACCTGGTCGTGCTTCCCCGGCAGCAGCATGCAGAGCCTTGCGAAGCTCGCCGACATCCCGTCCGTGCCGCGCGGCCTCGCCGAGAACATCGGCTTCTTCTCCCGCTACGGCCTGGACGAGAACGTGACCCTGGTCGGCATCGACTTCGGGCACAAGACGATGAACGTGTACTTCGGCGACGTGGCCGAATGCCTCGAGCCGGACGTCATCCGCGCGATGCTGCGCGACATCGACATGCCGGAGCCGAGCGAGCAGCTGCTCAACTTCGCCCAGCAGGCGTTCGGCTTCTACGCCACCTTCAGCTGGGACTCCCCGAAGATCCAGCGATTCTGCTACGCGGCGATCGCCCCGGATCCGACGGCGCTGCTCGACCGGATCGAGCCGAAGATCGAGCACTTCCTGAAGACCGTCCCGTACGGCGTCGACGACCCCAAGGCCGTCTATGCGGCGACCTCTCCGGCAGACGGGGAATTCTACAAGATCCAGTCCTACTACCAGTGGCGGCCCCGCCTGGTGAACCACATGCACACGAGCGTGCCCGACTCCAGCGAGTAACGTTCGCGGATCTCTCACCGGCCGCTTTCAATGGGCCGCTTTCCGGGTGACGACGACAGGGAACCACCTCGGTTTCCTGTCCTGCCAGACGTTCAATCGTTTCGGACAACAACTCGCCGAGGAATCGTTATGGGCCTTCTTGAGAAGATTCACCGTCCAGAAGATGTCCGGAGGCTGGATTCTTCGCGGTTGCCGGAACTCGCCGCCGAGATCCGCGACTTCCTGGTGGACGCGGTATCCAAGACGGGCGGGCATGTCGGGCCGAACCTCGGCGTCGTCGAGTTGACCATCGCGCTGCACCGCGTCTTCGAATCCCCCCGGGACCGGCTGCTGTTCGACACCGGCCACCAGGCCTACGTCCACAAGCTGCTGACCGGGCGCCGGGCCGGGTTCGACCGGCTGCGCCAGCGCGGCGGGATGTCCGGATACCCGAGCCAGGCCGAGTCCGAGCACGACGTCATCGAGAACTCCCATGCCTCGACCGCGCTCTCCTACGCCGACGGGCTGGTGAAGGCCCAGCAGCTCACCGGCAGCGACGGCAGCGTCGTCGCCGTCGTCGGGGACGGCGCGATGACGGGCGGCATGGCCTGGGAGGCGCTGAACAACATCGCGGCGTGCGCGGGCCGCCCGGTGGTGATCGTGCTCAACGACAACGGCCGCTCCTACTCACCGACCGTCGGGGGCTTCGCCAGCCATCTGGCCTCGCTCAGGCGTGCCGCCGGCCGGGACAGCGCGCCGGAACCCACCGAGCAGGGTCCGGCCCCGCAGTCGATGTTCGAAAGCCTCGGCCTCACCTACCTCGGCCCGGTGGACGGGCACGACCTGTCCGCCCTGGAGGAGGCCCTCGGCGCGGCGCGCGCCCTCGCCCGCCCGGTGGTCGTGCACTGCGTCACCAGGAAGGGCTACGGCTACGCCCCGGCGGAGAACCACACGGAGGACTGCTTCCACGGCCCCGGCGCCTTCGACCCGGTCACCGGTGCCTCGCGGGTCGCCTCCGACACCTCCTGGACGGAGGTGTTCGGCTCCGAGCTGGTGAAGATCGGCGCTGAGCGCGCCGACGTCGTGGCCCTCACGGCCGCCATGCTGCACCCGACCGGCCTCGCCGAATTCGCCGAGACCTACCCCGAGCGCGTCTTCGACGTCGGCATCGCCGAACAGCACGCGGTCACGTCCGCGGCCGGTCTCGCGCTCGGCGGGCTGCACCCGGTGGTGGCGGTGTACGCCACCTTCCTCAACCGCGCCTTCGACCAGGTCCTGATGGACGTCGCGCTGCACCGGCTGCCGGTAACCTTCGTCCTGGACCGCTCCGGCGTCACGGGCAGCGACGGGCCCAGCCACAACGGCATGTGGGACATGTCGATGCTCTCCCTGGTACCCGGCCTGCGGATCGGCGCCCCGCGCGACGGGGCCCGGCTGCAGGAACTCCTGCGCGAAGCGGTGGACGTCTCGGACGCGCCCACAGCCGTGCGGTACCCGAAAGGCCCGGTGCCCAAGGACATCGACGCCATCGGCAAGTTCGGCACCATGGACGTGCTGGCCCGGCACATCGGCCTGGGGCACACCAGCCACGACGCCGAGGAGGTGCTGCTGATCGGCGTCGGCTCCCTGGCCGGTATGTGCGTGGAAGCCGGACGCCTGCTGGCCGCTCAGGACCTGGGCGTCACGGTCGTGGACCCCCGGTGGGTCAAGCCGCTGGACTCCGCCCTCGCCGACGCGGCCCGCCAGCACCGCCTGGTGGCCGTGGTCGAGGACAACGGCCGGGTGGGCGCCGTGGGCGACGCGGTCGCCCGGCTGCTGCGCGACGCCGGCATCCCCACGCCGGTGTGCACCTTTGGCATCCCCCAGGAGTTTCTCGAGCACGCCAGCCGGTCCGAGATCCTCACCGACATCGGGCTGAGCGCCCAGAGCCTCGCCCGCACCATCGCACACCTCGTCGAGCAGACGTCCGTCGCTGCCCACGGCGATGACTGGTCCATGCCATTGCCTGCTTGAAAGGAGACCCGCTCGTGCCGAATGTCGATCTAGGTGTACCGCAGGTCCCGCAGCGACCGACGGTGAAGCGGCGACGCTCCCGTCCGATCAAAGTGGGATCCGTCGGGGTGGGCGGGGACCACCCCATCTCGGTGCAGTCGATGACCACCACACTGACGGCCGACGTCAACGCGACCCTGCAGCAGATCGCCCAACTCACCGCCGCCGGTTGCCAGATCGTCCGCGTCGCCGTCCCCTCCCAGGACGACGCCGACGCCCTGCCCCAGATCGCCCGCAAGTCGATGATCCCGGTGATCGCCGACATCCACTTCCAGCCCAAGTACGTCTTCGCGGCGATCGACGCCGGCTGCGCGGCCGTACGGGTCAACCCGGGCAACATCAAGAAGTTCGACGACCGGGTCAAGGACATCGCCCAGGCCGCCTTTGAGGCCGGCGTGCCCATCCGGATCGGCGTCAATGCCGGCTCGCTCGACAAGCGGCTGCTGCAGAAGCACGGCAAGGCCACCCCGGAGGCGCTGGCGGAGTCCGCGCTGTGGGAGGCGTCCCTGTTCGAGGAACACGGCTTCCGGGACATCAAGATCTCGGTCAAGCACAACGACCCGGTCGTGATGATCGAGGCCTACCGGCAGCTGGCCGCCCAGTGCGACTACCCCCTGCACCTCGGCGTCACCGAGGCCGGGCCCGCCTTCCAGGGCACCATCAAATCCGCCGTGGCCTTCGGCGCGTTGCTGAGCGAGGGCATCGGCGACACCATCCGGGTCTCGCTGTCCGCCGACCCGGTGGAAGAGGTCAAGGTCGGCACCAAGATCCTGGAGTCGCTGGGCCTGCGCCAGCGGGGACTCGAGATCGTCTCCTGCCCCTCGTGCGGGCGCGCCCAGGTGGATGTGTACAAGCTGGCCGACGAGGTCAACGCCGCCCTGGAGGGCTTCCCCGCTCCGCTGCGGGTGGCGGTCATGGGGTGTGTCGTCAACGGACCCGGCGAGGCCCGTGAGGCCGACCTGGGCGTGGCGTCCGGCAACGGCAAGGGCCAGATCTTCGTCCGGGGAGAGGTCGTCAAGACCGTGCCCGAGTCGCAGATCGTCGAGACGCTGATCGAGGAGGCCATGCGCCTCGCCGAGGAGATGGGCGTCGACCCGCTCGCCGACAAGGAGACCGGCTCCCGGGCGGCCTGAGGCCGGCTCCGCCAACTGCTCGAAGTGCGCTTGAGAACCAGGGTGGTTGGTGCTCGAGGGGCTTTGACGGATCCGTTGTGCCGTTTTTAGCGTGAGTGACCGCCTGAGCCAGACGCGCATCCCTCGCGACGAAGACGGAAAACCCGATCATGACGACGTCCGGACGTTCCCCCTTCTCGATCTTCTTACCACGGCGCAGATCGCTGCTGATCGGAACGGCCTCGACCGCGGTGCTCGCCACCCTGGGCACCGGCACGGGCGCCGCCGGCACCCGCTCGGCGGCGGCCGTCGACTTCGACTTCGACGCCGGCAACTTCCACCGGGACCTGCTCAGCACGCCGGGCAACCTGTCCGACGAGCCCATTGGCCCCATGGACGCCTCCGTCCTGATCTACCTCACCCATCTGACGATGGCCGCGTGGTTCGACGCACTGGCGCCCTACCACCGGACCGTGCTCGGTGTGTACTCGCGCATCGCCCGCCGTCCCGCGAGCGAGTCCGCCACCAATCGGAACAAGAACATCGCCGCCCTGCACGCCGGGTACCGGGTGATCAAGAACACGTTCGCGGAGTGGGAGCCGGCCTACCGGCAGTTGATGACCTCGCTCGGCCTGAACCCCGACGACGAGTCGATGAACCCGGCCACTCCCGTAGGCATCGGCAACCGGGCCGCCCAGGCCGTGCTCAGGGCACGCGCGCGTGACGGCATGAACTACCTCGGTGGCGGGCCGGGCGACAAGAGCATCTTCGTCATCCAGAAGTTCGCCACCCCGCAGCTGGCGCTGGTCAGGGCCGACACCTGCGAGGCCCCGGGCCAGTTCGAGCTGGCCCCGCCCGACCACACCGCCCACACCCACCCTCGCCGCTACAAAAGCTCGGTGGACGAGATGCTCGCGGCATCGGCCGGACTCACCGACGAGCACAAGACGAAGGCGAAGTTCTTCGACAACAAGTTCCTCGGCATCGGCCAGTCGACGAAGGCCGCGGCCGAGGCCCACGATCTGGACCTGCAACCCGTCCGGTTCCACGACGCTGTGCGCCGCAAAGACACAGGCGGCGCGGCGCTTCCTCGGCGACGACGTCCTGAACTGGACGTACAAGGTCGCCGCCGGCTCGTTGCTGACGGAGCCGGGGCACGTTCCCGCCAAGGACATCGAGCTGCACTTCGCCACCTGGAGCGAGTTCGAGAAGAACTGCGCCATGAGCCGTGTGTGGGCCGGCGTGCACCTCCCGACGACGGCCGAGAGGTCCCTGAAGTCGGCCGGCGGTTCGGTGACCGGGCCTATGAGCTGGTGCAGCGCTATGCCAAGGGCGAGGCCAGGGACCGCCCCTGACCGGATGCCGGCCCACCGGCGGTGAGAGCCGGCTCCGCCTCGGCCCCCATGTCACAGCTCGGCCGGTCTGTCTCGTCGTATGAGTGACGCCTCAAGTCCGTTCGTTGGAACAAGGAGAAGATCATGGCAGCAGGAAGCGCAGCCCCCGCGGCCGCGCCGGCATCGGGTACGGCTGAGGATCCCAGGCGGTGGCTGATCCTCGCTGTCATCTGCATCGCCTATCTCACCGTCGGTCTCGACATGACCGTGGTGAACCTCGCGCTTCCCTCGGCGCAGAAGGCGCTGGGCTTCTCGGACACTGACCGGCAGTGGATCGTGACGGCGTACGCCCTCTCGTTCGGCAGCCTGCTGCTGTTCTGCGGGCGGTTGTCCGACCTGATCGGCCGTAAGCAGCTCTTCCTGATCGGCGTGTCCGGCTTCGCGGTCGCCTCCGCCATCGGCGGTGCCGCGAACAGCTTCGGGATGCTGGTGACGGCGCGCGCCCTGCAGGGTGCCTTCGCCGCGATGCTCTCGCCGTCCTGCCTGGCCCTGCTGGCCACCACGTTCACCGACCCGAAGGAGAAGGCCAAGGCCTTCGGTGCGTACAGCGGCGTGGCGGCCGCGGGTTCAGGCTTCGGCCTGATCGTCGGTGGTGCGCTGACGTCCGCGCTGAACTGGCGCTGGTGCCTGTACGTCAACCTGGTCTTCGCCGCGGTCGCGCTGGTGGGCGGTCTGGTACTGATGAAGAGCCAGCCCAAGATCGGCGCCCGGATGGACTTCCCCGGTGTGCTGCTGGCCTCGGGCGGCATGTTCGGCGTGGTCTACGGCCTGTCCAACGCGGCCGACAAGAGCTGGCACACGCCTTCGACCTGGGGAACCCTCGTGGCGAGCGGTGTGCTGCTGGCCGCCTTCGTCGTCTGGCAGACGCGCGCCGCGAACCCGCTGCTGCCGCTGCGGATCCTGCTGGACCGCAACCGCGGCGGTGCGATTCTGACGGTCCTGTTCGTGGGCACCGGGATGTTCGGCATCATGCTGTTCCTCGTCTACTACATGCAGGACAGCCTCGGTTACTCCGCCATCAAGTCCGGTTTCGGGATTCTGCCGATGATCGTGTGCACCATGGTGGGAGCCGGCGTGGGTGCCGCGAAGCTGATGCCGAAGCTCGGCCCCAAGCCGTTGATCAGCAGCGGCATGGTGCTCTGCGCGCTGGCCATGGCCTGGCTGACCCGGATCGGCACCAACTCCGGCTACGCCTCGCACCTGCTCGGCCCGCTCCTCATCGCCGGCGTCGGCTTCGGCCTGATCTACGCGGCGGCGCTGAGCACCGGCACCGCCGGGGTGCAGCCCCAGGACGCGGGCATCGCCTCGGCGTCTGTGAACACCGGCCAGCAGCTCGGCGGCGCCATCGGCACCGCGCTGCTCAACACCATCGCCGCCACCGCCACCACCAACTGGCTGAGCGACCACGCGCACGACAAGCCCTCGGCGCAGCAGCTCCAGCTCGCATCGGTCCACGGCTACACCACGGTGTTCTGGTGGTGCACCGCCATCTTCGCCGTCGGCGCCGTGATCAGCGCGCTGTTGCTGCGCAACGGTCCGCTGCCCACGCCCACGCCCGCACACGCCCCGGCCGGGGACGCGCCCGGGCAGGCCGCGGCAGCACACTCCTGACGATGCGTCAGAAATCTGGATCCGTCGGCTGACGGCCGGCGATACCGGAACCGGTCCGGTCATCGCCGGCCGCGCCCGCAAGCGGGCCGGGACCCCATGATCCACCTGCACCTGCCGTACCCCTGAGGATCATTAAGGAACACACCATGACGACGTCCGACACTTCTCCCGCTCCAGGCTCCTCGAGCGCCGGCGCCGCGGCCGGGCCGGGCGGCTTCGACCTGGACAACGGCAACTTCTACACGGATCTGATCGGCAAGGCGGGTGACACCACCGGGCAGCACCAGGCCCTGGACCCCCAGGATGTATCCATCATCATCTGGATCCAGGACATGCTGCAGGCGGCGTGGTTCGACGCGCTGGCGCCCTACCACCCGACCGCGGTCGGTGTGTTCTCCCGGATCGCCCGCCGTCCCGCGAGCGAGTCCGCCACCAACCGGAACAAGAACATCGCCGCCCTGCACGCCTCGTACCAGGTGATCAAGCCGGTGTACCCGGACCGGGCGGATGTCATGCGCCAGCTGATGACGTTCGTCGGCCTGGACCCCGACGACGAGTCGGAGGACCCGACCACCGCCGTCGGCATCGGCAACACAGCCGGCAAGGCCGCTCTGAAGGCCCGTATGCGCGACGGCATGAACTTCCTCGGCGACGAGCGCGGCGCGTACAACGGCCGGCCCTACGACGACTACACCGGCTACGAGCCCGTCAACACCGCCTACAGGCTGACCGACCCCTCCAAGTGGCAGCCGCAGGCCGGGCCGCACCGCCGCCGGGTCGGCGGGGGCCCGGGCGACAAGGACATCTTCGTCATCCAGAAGTTCGCCACCCCCCAGCTGCGGCTGGTCAAGGCCCACTGTTACAAGGACCCGGCCCAGTTCGAGCTTGCCCGGCCCGAGCACCTCGACCACACCGACCCCACCCGCTACAAGCGCGCGGTGGACGAGGTCCTGGCGGCGTCGGCCGGACTCACCGACGAGCAGAAGGTGAAGGCCGAGTTCTTCGACAACACCTACCTGGGCGTCCTGCAGTCCACGAAGGCCGCGGGCCTGGCCCACAAGCTGGACCTGGACGGCTGGGTCCACCTGCTCTTCACCAGCTCGGTCGCACAGCTCGACAGCCTGATCGCCGCCTGGCACCACAAGCACGAGGCCGACGCCGTGCGCCCGGTCAGCGCGGTCCGCCACGTGTACGGCAAGGCCCCGGTGACCGCCTGGGGCGGCGTCGGCAAGGGCACGGTCGACGACATCCCGGCCGACCAGTGGGCCAGCTATCTGCCCGCGGGCGACCGCCCCGAGTACCCGTGCGGTACCACGACGCTCGTCGCCGCCCAGGCGCAGGCGGTGCGCCGCTTCCTCGGCGACGACGTCCTGGAGTGGACGCAGCCGTTCCCCGCCGGCACGACGCAGACCGAGCCGGGCATCACCCCCGCCAAGGACATCGACCTGCACTACGCCACCTGGAGCGAGTTCGAGAAGGACTGCGCCGAGAGCCGGGTGTGGGCCGGCGTGCACTTCAAGAAGACGGCCGAGCGGTCCCTGGAGTACGGCAAGCAGTTCGGCGACCTGGCCTACGAGTTCGTGCAGCGGCACATCAACGGCGACGTCGAGAACTGACTCCCGACAAGGCAGCACACCGGCGCCGCCGCCCGGACGAACCGGGCGGCGGCGCCATGTCACAACCGGCCGGGCTGTCTCGTCTCAGGAATGAGGGACAGACTCTCGACGACGCGGCGTACGCCGCCGTCCTGGTCGCAGAGCAGAAGGTGAAAAGCGTGGTCAACACCGTCGACGAGGGACAGCCGCGGCTTCAAGGAGGAGCTGGCGTGACCCGGACCGAGCAGTTCGAGGGGCTGCGGCCCCTGCTGTTCTCGATCGCCTACCGGATCCTGGGCAGTGTGAGCGAGGCCGAGGACGCCGTCCAGGAGACCTGGCTGCGCTTCGACGCCTCCCGGACCGAGCCCACGTCGCTCAAGGCCTTCCTGTCGGCCACGGTGACCCGGATCTCGATCGACGTGCTGCGCTCGGCCCGGGTCCGGCGCGAGGAGTACGTCGGGCAGTGGCTGCCCGAACCGCTGCTCACCGACCCCTACGAGGATCCGGTGCGCTCGGCGGAACTGGCCGACTCGCTGTCGATGGCCGCCCTGCTGCTGATGGAGCGGCTCTCCCCGCTCGAGCGCGCGGTCTTCGTCCTGCGGGAGGTGTTCACCTTCGGCTTCCCCGAGATCGCCTCGGCCGTGGGGCGCTCGGAATCGGCCTGCCGCCAGCTCGCGGTGCGAGCCCGCCGGCACATGGACGAGGGACGGCCCCGCTTCGAGGCCGACCGTCAGGAGCGGCAGGAACTCGCCGAGCGGTTCTTCGGCGCCCTGCGGGAGGGCGACGTCGACGGGCTGCGTGAACTGCTCGCCGCCGACGTGCAGTTGATCGGGGACGGTGGCGGAAAGGTGCCGCAGCTGGCCCGGGCCGTCACCGGCGGCGACAACGTGGCACGGCTGCTCGCCTGGTTCTTCCCCATGCTCATGCGGGTCGATGTCGCGCTGGAGCCCCAGCAGCTCAACGGCCAGCCCGGCGCGATCTTCCGCGACCGGGACGACAAAGTGCTCAACACCTGGACGCTCGACGTGCTCGACGGACAGATCCAGACGATCCGCGCGGTGAGCAATCCCGACAAGCTCGGGCATCTGGGGCCGGTGGCGGATGCCTGGGCGGTCAACCGCGAGGCGAACCGGGCCCGCCGCTGCACGGACTGACCGTACGAGACGACTGCGCCTGCTCGAGCACACGCTTTTCGGCTACCTCATCCCGGCTGAGACCAGGCAGTGGCACCCCCGAATCGCACTCTCCGTCGCGGCGGCCTGGACTCAGGGAGGAGCGAGCATGAGCCGGATCGAGGAGTTCGAGCAGGCGCGGCCCCTGCTGTTGTCGATCGCCCGTCGGATCCTGGGCAGTGGGCGCAAGGCCGAGGACGCGGTGCACGAGACGTGGCTGTGCTACGAGGCCCAGCCCCCGCAAGCCCCTTCGGACCGGGCGTTCCTGTCGGCCACGGTGACCCGGATCTCCATCGACATGCTGCGCTCGGCCCGCCCCGGGCCGGAGGGTGGGGCACAGCCGTGGCGTTCCGAGCAACTGCCGGCCGAACCGGCCCAGTCCCAGTCCCCGTCGGCGGCGGCCGTGGCGCTACTGGAGCGGCTGCCCCCGCTCGAGCGCGCGGTCTTCGTCCTGCGGGAGATCTTCGGCTGCGGCCTGCCGGAGATCGCATCGGCCCTGGGGCGTACGCAGGCGGCTTGCGACCGGCTCGCCGCCGCAGTGCCGAGGGCGGGCGACGGACGCGGCACGGTCCGGTGGCCGGGGCGTATCGACGGCGCGGAGGCGGTGGTTCGGGCGTTTGCCGCGATCGTCCCGTCGCTGACCCGCATAGACGTCACGATGGAGCCGCAGCAGGTGGGCCGCCGGCCGGGCGCGGTCTTCCGCGACCGTGAGGGCACGGTCCTTTGCGCGCTGGCGTTCGACGTTCTCGAGGGGCGGATCCAGACGATCCGCTGGCTGACCCGCCCGTACCCGTTCCGAGGCCCGGTGGCCGACGCGCCCGCGACCTCCTGACGGCAGGGATTCCCCGGCCCGGGCGACCACGTTTCCCACGGCGGCCGTCCGTGCCAGGAGGGGGAAGGCGGTCACCGACACCGAGAGTCCGACGAACACGGTGAACATGGCGGTGTTGTGGCCGGGGCGGCCCCGCACATGAACAGCGCCGTCCCGACCGATGCCGGCACCGTGAGCAACGGCCGTACGCCGGTCGGGACGAACGCGGGGCCTGGACCTCAGCCGGCGGCGGGAGCCGAGGCGTCGGCGATCAGGTCGTCGAAGTTGAGGCTGAACAGGGCGTGGTTGCCGGTGAGTCCGGAGACCAGCTTGACGAAGTCCACCTGGGCGTCGTTCTTCTTCTCCGGGTCGGTGATTTCCTGCGCCAGGTTGAAGTAGAAGCCCTTGGTCTTCGAGCGGTCGTAGAACTGCTCCACGAAGACGCGGATGTCGTTGAAGAAGTCCTGGTACGCGGAGGCGTACCGGTCGAGCGCCTTCTCCTCGATCTCCGGGTGCTCGACGATCCGGTCAACGACCTTCGCCAGCGAGCTGGCCGCCATGGTCGCGAGCGCGACACCGGTCGAGAACAGCGGGTCCACGAAGGCGGCGGCGTCGCCGACCAGCACCCAGCCGTTCCCGTAGAAGCGCTCGTTGGTGTAGGACCAGTCGCGCGCGGTGCGGAAGCCCGAGGTCTGGTGGGCGTCCTTGAGGAGTTCCTTCAGCTTGGAGGTCTTCGCCATCTCGGAGACGAAGAGGTCCTCCAGGGCCTTGTCGCTCGCGCTCGCGGTGGCCGAAGGCGTCACATACCCGACGCTGAAGACGCCCTTGTCGATCGGGATGCCCCAGAACCAGCCGTCCTGGATGCCCTCGATGAGGATGTTGGTCCACTCGTCGCCGGGGAGCCGGTGGCAGCCGTCGAAGTACGTCCACACCGCGACGTTCTGCAACTGGTCGTGCCAGTTGATCTCGGAGTACTTCCGGCCGATCACCCGGGCCTGCCCGGAGGCGTCGATGATCAGGGAGCCGCGGGTCTCGACGACGCCCTCGACGCCGCGCACGGCGTAGCGGACGCCGACGACGCGGCCGTCCTCCTCGATGGTGTCCTTCACCGTCGCCTCTTCCACGACGACGGCACCCAGCTCGCGGGCCCGGTCCAGGATCATCGTGTCCAGGTCGGCGCGGCGCGTGTGGTAGGAGTACGGGATCTTTCCGCCGGTGCTGAACGAGAAGTTCCACGGGATCTCGTTGTTGCCCCAGACCAGCGTGCCGCCGTACTTGCGCTCGAAGCCCTTCGCCTCCATGCGCTCGGTCAGGCCGAGTTCCTCCATGGGAAGCATGAATCCGGGAATGAGCGATTCCCCGATGTGATAGCGGGGGAACCGCTCACGGTCGAGGACGAGAACACGACGGCCGCGCTGGGCGAGAAGCCCCGCGGCGGTCGAACCGGCGGGCCCGCCGCCGATGATGATGACGTCGAAATCGTCAGCTAGCCCAATCATTTTGGACGACATGCGAGACCTTCCCCAGATTCGACATTCTCGCGTTGCGTGAAGACTTTCTCCGCTCCCGCAGAGCGCGTTTCACAGACCAGGGTGCGGGGGCCGGTCAGACCATGTCACCGCTCAGATTGCTCAGGGCATCGTCATGCGGGTCGGCCGGGCTGGTAGTCGCCGGCGGGCAGTTGGAGATGGAGCCGCGGCAGGTGGGCCGTCGGCCGGGCGCGGTCTTCCGCGACCGTGAGGGCACGGTCCTTTGCGCGCTGGCGTTCGACGTTCTCGAGGGGCGGATCCAGACGATCCGCTGGCTGACCCGCCCGTACCCGTTCCGGGGCCCGGTGGCCGACGCGCCCGCGGCCTCCTGACGGCAGGGATTCCCCGGCCGTCCGCGGACAGCATGCCCGGGCCGCCGCCCGCCGCCTGGGCGGCGGCCCGGGCGACCACGTTCACCACGGCGGCCGTCCGTGCCAGGAGGGGGAAGGCGGTCACCGACACCGAGAGTCCGACGAACACGGTGAACATGGCGGTGTTGTGGCCGGGGCGGCCCCGCACATGAACAGCGCCGTCCCGACCGGTGCCGGCACTGTGAGCAACGGCCGTACGCCGGTCGGGACGAACGCGGGGCCTGGACCTCAGCCGGCGGCGGGAGCCGAGGCGTCGGCGATCAGGTCGTCGAGATCGGGGTTGAACAGGGCGTCTTTGCGGGCGAGTCCGGAGATCAGCTGGACGAAGTCCACGTGGGCGTCGTTCTTCTTGTCCGGGTCGGTGATCTTCTGAGCCAGGTCGAAGTAGAAGCCCTTGGTCTTCGAGCGGTCGTAGAACCCCTCCACGAAGACGCGGATGTTGGCGAAGAAGTCCTGGTACGCGGAGGTGTACCGGTCGAGCGCCTTCTCCTCGATCTCCGGGTACTCGATGATCTTGTCGACGACCTTCGCCAGGGAGCTGGCCGCCATGGTCGCGAGCGCGACACCGGGCGAGAACAGCGGGTCCACGAAGGCGGCGGCGTCGCCGACCAGCACCCAGCCGTTCCCGTAGAAGCTCTCGTGGTTGTAGGACCAGTCGCGCGCGCTGCGGAAGCCCGAGGTCTGGTGGGCGTCCTTGAGGAGTTCCTTCAGCTTGAAGGTCTTCGCCATCTGGGAGGCGAAGAGGTCCTCCAGGGACTTGTCGCTCGCGCTCGCGGTGGCCGAAGGCGTCACATACCCGACGCTGAAGACGCCCTTGTCGATCGGGATGCCCCAGAACCAGCCGTCCTGGATGCCCTCGATGAGGATGTTGGTCCACTCGTCGCCGGGGAGCCGGTGGCAGCCGTCGAAGTACGCCCACACCGCGACGTTCTGCAACTGCTCGTGCCAGTTGATCTCGGAGTACTTCCGGCCGATCACCCGGGCCTGCCCGGAGGCGTCGATGATCAGGGAGCCGCGGGTCTCGACGACGCCCTCGACGCCGCGCACGGCGTAGCGGACGCCGACGACGCGGCCGTCCTCCTCGATGGTGTCCTTCACCGTCGCCTCTTCCACGACGACGGCACCCAGCTCGCGGGCCCGGTCCAGGATCATCGTGTCCAGGTCGGCGCGGCGCGTGTGGTAGGCGTACGGGATCTTTCCGCCGGTGGCGAACGAGAAGTTCCACGGGATCTCGTTGTTGCCCCAGACCACCGTGCCGCCGTACTTGCGCTCGAAGCCCTTCTCCTCCAGGCGCTCGGTCAGGCCGAGTTCCTCCATGGGAAGCATGAATCCGGGAATGAGCGATTCCCCGATGTGATAGCGGGGGAACCGCTCACGGTCGAGGACGAGAACACGGCGGCCGCGCTGGGCGAGAATCCCCGCGGCGGTCGAACCGGCGGGCCCGCCGCCGATGATGATCACGTCGAAATCGTCAGCTAGCCCAATCAGTTTGGACGACATGCGAGACCTTCCCCAGATCCGACATTCTCGCGTTGCGTGAAGACTTTCTCCGCTCCCGCAGAGCGCGTTTCACAGACCAGGGTGCGGGGGCCGATCAGACCATGTCACCGCTCAGATTGCTCAGGGCATCGTCATGCGGGTCGGCCGGGCTGATAGTCGCCGGCGGGCAGTTGGAGCATGACGTTGCCCCGGTTGAAGGCGTTGATGAGGGAGATGGTGCACACCAGGGCCGCGAGCTGTTCCTCGTCGTAGTGCTTGGCGGCCCGGGCCCAGGCCTCGTCCGTGACCCCGCCGGCCGCGTCGGCGATACGGGTGCCCTGCTCCGCCAGCTCCAGCGCGGCACGCTCGGCCTCGGTGAACACGGTGGCCTCCCGCCAGGCCGCGACCAGGTGCAGCCGCTGGTGGGTCACCCCGGCGTGCGCGGCGTCCTTGGTGTGCATGTCGACGCAGAAACCGCAGCCGTTGATCTGGCTGGCGCGCAGCATCACCAGTTCGCGGATCGCGGCCGGCAGCGACGAGCCCTCGAGCACCTTGGCCGCCGCGACCAGGCGCTTGCCGAACTGTGCTGTGACGTGGCTCTCGACCGGGTTCAGGCGGGCGTTCATGGCACTCCTCGGATCGTCGACGCTGATACATACCCTTGGACGGATCAGCTCTGCCCCCTGTGACACGCGCACTAAAGTGCCCCTCTGTTGCTCTTCGTTAGCCTCCGGCCAGGGCCGTGATCCTCCCGGCGCCGCCCTCAGGATTCGCCGCCGGACTGACAGGAGCAGACACATATGTCTATCGAGCAGAAGGGCAAGGGCGACCTCGCCGCGCTGCTGGCCGGCGGCGACACCTGGACGGTCGTCGGCTGACACCGCCTGAGGAAGCACCGGGCATGCGCACGAGAACGGCTCGACGCAGACGCTGCCCTGCCTCGACCACGCGGCGGAAAGCTGCTGTCCGGCCCCCTCCCGGGGCTATGAGCCAGGACACCATGTACCGCTCTGGTGCCCGGGTTTCCCTCTCATTGTCCGTCCTGCCTGCCCGCCCGGGCTGCGCGCACTGCACAGAGGCACAGGACGGACGGCACCTCACGGAGACGGATGTCATGGATACGCATCAGACCTCGTCACTACTGATCGGCCTCGCAGCCATGGTGCTCCTGGCCTGCCTGCTCGGTGCGCTGGCCCGGCAGCTGGGCCAGCCGGCCGTGATCGGTGAAGTCCTCGCCGGTATCGCGCTGGGACCGACCCTGTTCCATGGGGCGATCGCCAAAGGTCTCTTCCCGCACGATATCCGGCCCCTGCTCAGCGCCCTGGCCGCGGTCGGTGTCGCGGTCTTCATGTTCCTCGTCGGCATGGAGTGGGACGCGGCGATGATCCGCGGCAGCGGAAGCCTCGCGGCCACCGTGTCGCTCAGCTCCATTCTGCTGCCGTTCGGCCTCGGTCTGCTGCTGGCGCTGTACCTGATGGGCGACTACGGCACCGGTGACAAGACGTCGTTCATGCTCTTCATCGGCATCTCCATGTCCATCACGGCGTTTCCGGTCCTGGCCCGGATCCTCACCGACCGGCGCATGACCCACACCCCGCTCGGTGTGATGGCCCTGGCCTGCGCCTCCATCGACGACGTCCTCGCCTGGTCCCTGCTCGCCGCCGTGGTCGCCATCAGCGGCTCGGTCGGCCCCGACCAGTGGCGCATCCTGCTCGCCGTCCCCTACCTGCTGGGCATGCTCTTCGTCGTGCGCCCCCTGCTGCAGCGTTATGCGGCTCGCAAGCCCGGGCTGCGGCTCACCCCGACCGCGTTCGCGTGCGTCCTGGCGGGTGTGCTGCTGTCCGCCGCCGCCACCGAATGGGTCGGCCTGCACTACATCTTCGGCGCGTTCCTCTTCGGCCTGATTCTCCCGCGCACCGGCACCGAGCAGCTGCGCGCCGAAGTGCACGGCAAGCTCGGGCAGATGAACAGCACGCTGCTGCTACCCGTGTTCTTCCTGGTCGCCGGCTTGAACGTCGACCTGTCAGGGGTGGGCGCGGCCGGGCTGGGCACCGTGGCGCTGATCCTCCTGGTGGCCGTCGGCGGCAAGTTCACCGGCGCGTTCGCCGCCGCCCGCCTCAACGGGATGCCGGTCAGGCAGTCCGCCGCGCTCGCCACGCTGATGAACACCCGCGGCCTTACCGAACTCATCGTGCTGAACGTGGGCCTGCAACTGGGCTTCCTCAAGCAGGACCTCTACTCGCTGATGGTGGTGATGGCCGTGGTCACCACCGCGATGGCGGGTCCGCTGCTGACCTGGATCGTCGGCCGGCCGACGGCGGAGGACATGCCGAAGGGCCACGACGTCTCCGAGCACCTGGCGGGGACCGCGGGCAAGGCCGCCTAGCTCGTGGCCGCCGGGGACACGGAGGACAGGGAGAGCGGCGAGTGAGCGTCACGGTACGGGTGCCGGCGAAGGTCAATGTCCAGCTCGCGGTCGGTGCCGTGCGCCCGGACGGATTCCACGGCCTGGCCAGTGTCTTCCTCCTCCCGGACATGAAGCCCCGCCCCGAGCCCGGCCGGCCGTCGGCGCCGGCCGCACACGTGCCGGACAGCGGAACACGGCGAGTCTGACTTGGCCGCCCGGACACCACCGCGGACAGCGGACACCATGCCGGACACGCGAACTGCGCACGTACGTACGCACGAAAGGGCTCGCTCATGACCACGGATGCTTCGCCACGGCTGAGTCCGCAGGAGTTCATCGACCACAGCCCGATGAGCCGCAGGCAGTGGCTCATCGTGACTCTGGGCCTGCTCATGATGATCGCCGAAGGCCTCGACGCCACCATCGCCGCCTTTGTCTTCCCCCGGATCAAGAAGGACTGGGGGACCGGGATCGACGCCGTGACCATCACCGTGACCCTGGGCATCCTGGCGATGGTCGTCGGCGGTGTGGCCGTGGGGCCGCTCGCCGACCGCCGCGGCCGCAAGGGCATCACCGTCGCAGGCATCGCCGTCTTCGGCCTGGGCACGGCCGGTATGGGGCTGACCCAGGGCATCGGCGCCCTCGCCGCCCTGCGGGTCGTGGCCTGTCTGGGGCTCGGCGCGGTCCTGCCCGGGGTGCTGGCCCTGGTCGCGGACTGGACCCCGGCCAGGCGCCGCAGCCAGATGGTCGCGCTCGCCTTCACCGGCGTCACGGCCGGCACCACCCTCGGCGGAGTCCTCTCCGCTGCCCTCATCCCCGCGTTCGGCTGGCGCACCCTCCTGGCCGTCTGCGGACTCGCCCCGCTGCTGCTGATCCCGGCGGTCGTCCGCTGTGTCCCGGAGTCCGTGGGCGTGCTCGCCGCCCGCGGACGGCCGCAGGACGTCCGCCGGGCCCTTGCGACCGTGCTCCCGGACGCGGACCCGTCCCATGTCACCCCGGACCGGACCGCCACCGCCGTAGGGCACACTCCGCGCCCCTCCGCCCGTCTCATCCTGTCCCGTGGCTTCAGGGCGACCACCCTCCTGCTGTGGCTGTGCTTCTTCGTGGGCCTGGGCGTCGTCTTCGTGATCCTCAGCTATCTGCCCCTGCTGACCGAGCACATGGGTCTGACGGATGCCCAGGCGGGCGTGGCCGTCGCGCTGTTCGGCTGGGGCGGCCTGGCAGGACAGCTCTCGATGTCCTTCGCCCTCAAACGCTACGACCGCTTCCGGGTGCTGACCGCCTTGTGGGCACTGAGCGTCCTCGTCCTGGCGGCGGCCGGCCTGTGGGCTCACGGGTTCGCGGCGCTGCTCGTGGGGGCGTTCGTCCTCGGCTTCTGCCTCCCGGCGGCCAATGCCGCCCTGCAGGCGATTGCCGTGGCCGTTTACCCGCCCTCCCTGCGCGCCACCGGCATGAGCTGGGCGAGCAGCATGGGCAAGCTGGGCCCCGTGGTCTGCGGCGTGCTCGGCGGTCTGATGGTCAAGGCGGGCTGGACGCTGGGCACGGTCCTCCTCGTCCTCGCCGTCCCCGTCGGCCTGTGCATCCTGGCCGCGTTCGCTCTGCAGGCACGAAGCCGTGCCCCGCACGCCGAACCCCACCATGCCACGCGCCCGCTCCCGGTCGCGGAACACTCGTGACGGCGGCCCGCGAAGACCTGGGCGTCGAGGCACGCCCACCACGCCATGGTTGTGGATCTTCCGGGCGCAACAACCTCCACTCGGCAGAACGCCCCTCGTTGGGAAGACCGGGATCGGGCCCCCGGGCCTGCGTGCGCGGTGTGTTCTACCGGCGGTAGAATCGACGCCATGAGCAAGCCGACGAGCATCAAGACCAGCGAGGAAGTACGTGACCGGCTGCGCGTCCTCGCGGCCGAGCGCGGCACCACCATCACGGAGCTGCTGGAAGAGCTGGCCGCCCGCGAGCTGACCGCGGCCGAACGGGAGCAGCGGGCCGTCGAGGCCGCCCGTGAGCTGGGCATCGACTACACCGAGGAAGTCCAGCAGGCGGGCCAGGACGCCTGGGCGAGGATCCGCGCCCATCAGGGCGGCGCCGCCGCATGACCCTGACCGCCGTCCTGGACCACACCGCACTCACGGCCCTGTACCGAGCGGACCCCTTCTTCACCGGCCTCTACGTCGAGGCCTCCCGCGGCACCGGCCGCGTCATCATCCCGTCGCTGTCCCTCCTCGCCGCCGAGCACCAGGCCGCCGGGGCGGGCAGACACGCCGCGACCCTGCGCTTCGCCGCACACACCCCGTTCACCACGGAGCACGCGGCGGAGGCGATGGACTGGAAGAACGTGGACTGGCCGGTGGCCCACGCGGCGGCGATCGCCTGGCACGCGCTGAAGGCCGGAACCCCGCTCACGGTCCTGTCCCTGCAGCCGGAGCTGTACCGGGGCACGGGCATCACCCCGCTGAACCCCCTCTGAGGCGTGCGGCGGAGCGCCCCCGCTGGCCAATTGTTGCTCAAAGTAACGGCACCGTGCCGCGCCGGCTGACATTATCGGCTCTACTCGCGGCAGCTCTCGAGGAAAGGCGCGCCGGCGAGAGGACCGGGCGCCGGTGCGACATGCCAAGACAGTCAGGCCTGCCTGGCCTGCGCACGCCGGCGGCGGTCCGGTCTGTCCGTGGGACGTCTTGGGGGCGCCGTCGATGAGTTGGTTTCACCACGCCTGGTCGGTCCATTACGTGTTACCGGCCACCGTGAGCGCCGCCGTCGCATGGATCGGGCTGGCCCGCGAGTTCGCCGGCAAAGGACGGCTGCTGGGCAGCTGGGCGTCGTCCGGTCTCACGCTGCTCGTGCTGGCGCTGATGGGGGTGGTGGCGGCCGGCGCGGTGATCCTGCTGCCGCACGCGGCGAAGATCCCGCCGGTGCTCGCGGGCGCCGCGACGGGCGCCACCGCGCTGCCCCGGCGCAAGCAGGACGAGACGGCGCAGCCCTACGTCAAGTTCATGACGCTGGGCATCGCCCTGGCCAGGGAGCGGCTGGCGCAGCGGGTGCACCTCGACACCTGCACCTGGTCGGACCGCTTCCTCCACGGCATCGAAACGTCCGCCCAGCTCAGGGTGTTCGCCCACGACCTCAAGCTCTACCTGCTGGACCGGCATCCGCTCGCCGCCGAGACCAAGACGGTCAACACCATGTACGCGGAGGCCGAGAAGGCGATCGACACGGCGCTGGACGTGCAGACCCGCATCGACGAGGCACGCCGGGCCGGTGACGTCGCCTGGCAGCGCGATCCCACCGACGGGGAACTCTTCGAGCAACGCCGGGCGTTCGGCACCGCCCGCGCCCAGTGCGGACACCTGCTGCAGTTCGCGTACACCCACGGCCGCCGAAGCGAGAACGAGGAACTGCGGACCCTGCGGGCGAAGGCGATGTCGAACGACGCCTTCCACAGCCCGGGACTGCCACCGCAGCGACGCTGGTACGACCGCTGGCTGACCCGCGGACGGTAGGCGGCGGGCCGGCGACGACTTTGCGCCATACGCGCCGGCACGGACGTTCAGTGGTGGGCCGGAGACCCCATGCTCCGCACGGCCGTGGAGTCGCTGTCGCGGCAGCCTTGGGCGCCCGCCGACTGCGGCCGTGGGCAGAAGGTGATCTGGACGTCGGCATCCAGCGCCTCCGCCACGGCGGCGAGCGTGCGCACCGTCAGATTCGCGTCCCCCGACATGATCTGGCTGACCCGTCCCGGACTGACACCCATCGCCTTCGCCAGATCGGACCGCGTCTTGCCGAGCCCCGCCAGCAGCCCGGCCAGTGAGGCCGTGGCCTGCCGCGCCACCTGTGAGGCCGCTAATTCCGTCCGGCTCTCGTCACGGGCGAAGATTCCCATGTGTCACCCCCAACTCACTGTGCGGCAACGCTTGTTGCCACACCATCAGGATGCCACCTTTAGCTATAACTAAAAACTCGCTTGGTGGAAATTCTCCGTCCTACGCCCGCCACTCACCCCGCTGACCTGCGACAACACCGGTCCCGGGCGTGACGCGAAGTCACCCTGCCGGGCTAGGGGGTGTCGTTCGGATCAAGCCGGCGTCACGGGCTCTCGGCGTCGTCGGCCCAGGCCCGGACGGCTTGCGCGTGTTCGCGGATGAGGGACATGCGGGCCTGCCACTCGACGCCGTCGCGGTGGTCGGGGTGGGCGGTGATCTGCCCGGCGTGTTTGCGGTAGACGAGGCCGGTCTCGCCGATGAACCAGCCGTCCGTGAGGGCGTCGAGGCCGAGGAGGAGCCCGGTGTCACCGGAGGCGGGCAGGGCCATCCAGCCGCCGAGCAGGGCCAGCAGGGTGCGCCGGACGCACAGGGTGGCGGGATGGACCTGGGGGCGGTGGTGCTCGGCCCAGAACGCGAAGGCGCTCCCGCGCGCGAGGAGGCCCGGCGGCGGGTCGCTGAGTTCGAAGGAGACGGTGCTGCCGTCGTCGAGGAGGTCGACGACCCGGGAGGTGGTCCAGCCCACCGAGGGCCGGTTCTCCAGTACGGCGAGGTCGCGGGCGAGGGCCCCCGGGGTGAGCTGGTCGTCGGAGTCGAGGGTCTTCACGTAGCGGCCGGTGGAGCGGGCGAAGGCCATCGTCCGCGCCACATGGGGTCCGCCGGCCCGGGAGGCGGAGATCCGGATCCGCCGGTCGTCGGCCGGAAGACACTCCTGCGCGCGCACGCCGCTCCCGTCTTCCTGCACGCACCACTCCCATGACCACCCGTCGGGCAGTTCCTGGGCGAGCAGGGAGGCGTAGGCGTCGGGGAGGAACCGGGCGGCGGCGCCGTGTACGGGAGTGACGACGGAGACGACGTTCATGAGCCTGAGCGTATCTGTGCTGATCAAACTCCCGCGCCGGCGCCCGCGGTGCTGTGGCGGAGAGGGCCCGGCGCAGCCGGCAGCGGGCGGTGCCGCATAGCGTTCACCTTCATTCCATTGCAACGTCAAGGTCAGGAACGTTGCGTTACCGTCCAGATCGTTGCAACGAAATACAGGCATCTACTTGCAGCTATAGCGATTCTGCGCAACGAACGTGTTGCCGGATCCATGAATGCAACGTAGCGTTTCTGTCATCGGAAACAACGAGCCGAAGGAACGCACGATGCAGAAGAACCAGAGCACGATGCAGAAGTTCGACACCCCCGCCCCGATCTCCGCCGTCCTGGACATCCCCGCCGGGCGCATCCAGTTCATCGCCGCCGACCGCGCCGACACCACCGTCGAGGTCCTGCCCGCCAACCCCTCCAAGAGGCGCGACGTCCAGACCGCCGAGCAGACGGAGGTCGTCTACGCCGACGGCGTCCTGCGGATCCGCACCGGCGAGCCCAAGAACCAGCTCTTCGGCCCCTCCGGATCCCTGGAGGTCACCGTCAAGCTGCCCGCCGGCTCCCGCGTCGAGGCCAAGTCCGCCGCCTCGGAACTCCGCAGCGTCGGCCGCCTCGGCGACGTCACCTTCGAAGGCGCGTACCGCCAGATCAAGATCGACGAGGCCGGGAGCGTCCGTCTCACCGCGACCGACGGCGACGTCGAGATCGGCCGGCTGGGCGGCTCCGCGGAGATCAGCACCGCAAGGGGCGACATCCGGATCAACGAGGCCGTGCGCGGCACGGTCGAACTGCGCACCCAGTCCGGCGACATCACGGTCGGCGCCGCCGTCGGCGTCTCGGCCGCCCTGGACGCCGGCACCTCCTACGGCCGCATCAGCAACGCCCTCAAGAACGACGGCACCGCCGAACTCGACATCCGCGCCACCACCTCCCACGGCGACATCACCGCCCGCAGCCTCTGAAGAGCACCACCAGGACGGCCCGGCCGTCCGCCCCGAGGGCCCTGCGATCCACGTGCAGGGCCCGGGCAGGCCCCACAAGACACCTCACGCGACCAGGGGGATCCCATGACGAAGAACAGCACTTCCTCGACCGGTTCGAAGTGGACCGGCATGGTGCCGGTGGACGACACGGCCCTGGCCGTCACCGACACCGGCGGTCCCGGTGTCCCCGTGGTCTACCTCAACGGCCAGTTCGCCACCCAGGGGTACTGGCGGCGGGTCGTCGCCGAACTGGGGGCGGGATGGCGGCACATCACCTACGACGAGCGGGCTCGCGGCAGGAAGTCGAAGCGCTCGGCGGACTATTCCTTCGAGGCCGCCGTCCGGGACGTCGATGCCGTTCTCGCGGCCAGGGGTGTGGACCGGGCGCTGGTGGTGGGCTGGTCCTACGGAGCGGTCGTCGCTGCGCACTGGGCCGGCCGGAACCCGGGGCGGACCCTGGGCGCGGTCCTGGTCGACGGCGCGTTCCCGTACGACTGGCTGGACGAGGCGATGGAGCAGCGGATCCGCAAGCAGTTCCGGCAGTGGGGCTGGTTCATGCCGCTGATGCGCCCGACGGGCCTGACCCCGCGGATGAACGCCGAAGAGATGGCGAACAGCAACATCGAACTCGGCGTGCTCTCCCGCGAGCGTGAGCTGGGCCCCGTGCTGGACGGCATCACCGTCCCGGTGCGGTACGTGGTCGCTTCGGGCACCTCACTGGGAAGCCGCGGCGACGAGCAGGAACGGATACGCACCAGCCTCGACGCGGTGACCGCACGCAACCCGAACATCGACATCAGCGCGAAGGTCGCCAGTAACCACGGTGCCCTCCTGAAAAAGGACTTCCCGGCCATCGCCGAGGCCGTACGAGAGATCACCGCCCTCGACCGCAGGGGGCACTGAAGTCCCTTGCCGGGCAATGGTGTTGTGGCGGAGAGGGCAGGATTCGAACCTGCGTGGACCACGAGGGTCCGACTCCGGGCTGACGCCCTGGTCCCCGATAAGCCGCTCCGGGCACCTCTCCTCGCTCCCGGCCTTCGCGGTGTCCCGCGGTGCCGTTCACATGGATTACGGTGCCAGACCCGGCTGACGCACCTCTGACGCGCCGCTGACCACGCCGCGGCGCACCCTCACCCTGCCCCTGCACCGGGTCCCCCGAACAGAGTCCCCCTGCTGTTACTGAAGCCACTGGGCCGTTCGAAGGAGGTGAGGCAGCGAGACGGCCAAGAACATGACAGCCCGTCAGCTGCGCTTCTTCCTGGTCGCAGCGTGACCCCCAGCTGGGGCAGGGCCGGCACCCGGCCCCTCCCCGGCATCAATGGGCCATACAACGGAGAGTCACGGATATATCCGCTCTTTGCAACACGAATCGTCTCCGCCGTCTGGTGTCGCCGCGGAGGGCCACAGTGTGAGGCCTCGGCACCGAGCCGGGAACTTCGGATGGCACGCCCGGCCCCGACCGGGGTCGGTGTGCACGATCGTGAGGTGACAGATTCATGTCTGTTTCTCGTAAGACGGTCCGTCTGATCGCCACTTTTGTGGCTTCGGGCGCCCTCGTCGGCGCGGCCGCCATGCCGGCCCTGGCCGCCGGAGCCGGCCATGACCGCGACCACGGGAGGAGTTACTCGCACAGCCAAAGGAGCGACCGCGACCGCGACGGTCACTTCCGCGACCGCGACCGGGACCGGGACCGCGACGGTCACTTCCGGGACCGCGACGGTCATTTCCGCGACCGGGACGGGGACCGGAACCGGGGCTGGCATCGGGACGAGGGCCGGCACCACGGCTGGCACAGCGACCGGCACCGGGACCACGACCGCTACCACGGCCACTACCGCGGCCACCGCTGACCCGCCACACAGGCCGTGCTGTGACGCGGAGGCCCACCACACCCTCTGACCCGTCGTCATAGCCGGCACGGCCGCTCCACCCCGCCGGGGGCTGGGCGGAGCGGCCGTACGGCGACGTACCACCACCCAACGCGCCCGGCACGGGACTTCTGAAGTCCCGTGCCGGGCGTATGCGTTGTTGTTGTGGCGGAGAGGGCAGGATTCGAACCTGCGTGGACCGCGAGGGTCCGACACTGGGCTGCCGCCCTGGTCCCCGATAAACCGCTCCGGGCACCTCTCCTCGTTCCCGGCTTCCGCAGTTCCCTGCGCTGCCGTTCACGAGTACTACGGTGCCAGGCCGGCCTGACGCGCCTCTGACGCGCTGCTGATGGGACGGCGGGCTGAGTGGCTACGGGGGGACCAGGTCGCGATGCCGCTCGTCGGCATCAGGACGCGTGAGGTCCCTGCAGCCCCTGGAGAAGGAGAGCGATCAGGCGTCGGGGGTCGTAGCGGGGGTCGTTGTCGCGTCCGATGCAGAGGTTGCCGATGCCGCGCATCAACTCATACGGCTGCGTACCGGGCCTGATGTCACCGGCCTCGACCGCAGCGTCGAGCAGTTGGGCGCAGACGGGCAGCAGACGGTCGAGGAAGTAGGCGTGCAGCGCGGCGAAGCGGTCGTGGTCGGACTGCAGGGCGTCGGCGAGCCCATGCTTGGTGACGAGGAAGTCGACGAAAAGGTCAACCCACTGACGCAGTGCGTCGACCGGGGAGTCGACACTGGCCAGCAGGTTCGGGCCGGCCTCGGCGCATGCCTCGATCTGATGGCGGTAGACGGCCGTGACGAGATCCGCCCGGGTCGGGAAGTGGCGATAGATCGTGCCCATCCCGACGCCCGCCTGGGCCGCGATCTGGCGGATCGGTGCGTCGACGCCGGAGGTGACGAACACCTCGGCGGCGGCAGTGAGCACCGCCTGCCGGTTGCGCTGTGCGTCGGCCCGCTTGCCTCGGGACGGCGACTGCCCTGCGGGGTGTCGGTGGCCATCGCGCACTCCTTCCACACCGATTGACAAAACGGAGCGTCGCTCCGGATACTAAGTGGAGCGATGCTCCGCTTCAGGTTAGCCGAAGCAGGATGCTCCTGCCCACCTTGTCCGTCGTCGGTCGCAGGAGACCGGCGGACAGCAGGTTGCCACCGAGAGGGAACCCACACCGTGAGCACATCCACTGTCACCAGCGCCGACCCCTTCGGCACACCCGTCCCGGTCTTGTCCTTCAGCCCCGTAGTCCTCTCCGTGCCCGGACGTCCCGTGGACCTCCAGGTACGCGTCTCCGCACCCGCGAGCGGAACCGGCCTTGCCGTCATCCTCCTCTCTCACGGCCACGGCCCCTCGAACAACCTCTCCTCGCTCAACGGCTACGCGCCGCTCGCCAACTTCTGGGCCGCCCACGGATTCGTGGTCATCCAGCCAACCCACCTCTCCTCCAGGACGCTGAGTCACCTGGTCGCCGACGCCCCCGGGGCGCCGTTCTTCTGGCGCTCGCGCCCCGAGGACATGTCGCACATCCTCGATCGACTCGACATGATCGAGAAGGCCGTGCCATGGCTCTCCGGGCGGATCGACCACACCAAGGTCGCCGTTGCCGGGCACTCGTTCGGCGGCTTCACCTCCAGCCTCCTGCTCGGTGCCCGGGTCACCGACCCCGACGAGGGGAAAGTGGTGAGCCTTCTCGAACCGCGGATCAAGGCGGGCGTGCTGCTCGCCGCGCCCGGCAGGGGTGACGTCCTCAACGGACCGATGGCCGACGCGCTGCCGGTCCTGCGGACCATCGACTTCTCCACCATGACCACACCCACGCTGGTCGTCGCCGGCGACGAGGACGACTCCCGGCACTTCACGGACATGGGGCCCGACTGGCACGCCGACCCCTACACCCTCGCTCCCGGACCCAAGACCCTGCTCACCCTGTTCGGCGCGGAGCACGGGCTCGGCGGGATCGCCGGATACGACGCCGCCGAGACCACCGACGAGAACCCCGAACGAGTCGCCGCCCTCGCCCGGCTCACCGCGGCCTACCTCCACACCCAGCTTCGCCCCAGTGCCCCCACGTGGCAGGCCGAGTGCGAGGCACTGACGACCGACCCCGATCCGACAGGGCGACTCGAATCCAAGTAAGCCCCCGCCCCGCGGCCACGTCCCTCCTCGGCCGGTCCGCGCCATCGGGCGCATGGAGTTCACGTTTCGTGGCGGTCGTGGTGTGTGCGTGAGAGGGCGGCGGCGCCGTGGCAGGCGAGGGTGGCGGCATCGTCTGCGTACTGGGGGAGGTCGTCGGGCCATTTGGAGGTGGGCTGGAGGATCAGTAGTGAGACGGCGCCGTGCAGGCATGCGCAGATGGCCCGGGTCAGTGCCGTCACATCGCCGTGGAGTACGCCGGCGTCGGCGCATCGCTGCACCGTTTCCCTCAGGAATCGGAAGCAGGCGTCGGCGACCTGCTCGGTGGCGGCTGTCGCGGGTCCGGTCGCGACCAGGCGGTAGCGCAGGGGGTGGTCGAGCCCGAACCTGATGTAGGCGACACTGCGTTGGTGGAGTTCGGTGAACGGGTCGGTGGTCCGGGCGCTGATGTTCAGCATGTGTTGGCCGAGTTCGTCCCAGATCCCGAGGCACACGGTGTGCAGCAGTTCCAGTCGGTTGTCGAAGTGCAGATATACCGAGGGGGTGCTGACCCCGACGGCCTGTGCCACCGCTCGGATGGTCACGCCGTCCTCGCCGGCGTTGTCGAGCAGTGTGCCGGCTGCTT
This sequence comes from Streptomyces sp. FXJ1.172, assembly GCF_001636945.3. Lineage (NCBI taxonomy): Bacteria > Bacillati > Actinomycetota > Actinomycetes > Kitasatosporales > Streptomycetaceae > Streptomyces > Streptomyces sp. FXJ1.172. The sequence continues at coordinate 171,523 of NZ_CP119135.2, forward strand.
CGATGAGTTCGTCCCTCAGTCGGCCGCCGTGGCCTCGCTTGGCGCGGCTGCGCCGACGGCCTTGGGTTGTGCCGGCGCGGTCGTCGGTCGTGGTCTGGCCGGGTCCCTCAGTCATGGCGCCTGCGCAGGGCGGCGAGTTGGGTGACGCGGGCGCAGAGCCGGTCTTTGTCGTCCCTGATGTCGATTTCCACGGTGACCGTCGACTTGCCGACGTGCAGCGGGCGGGAGGTCGCGAAGGCGCCGGTGCCGTGTACGGGCCGCAGGAAGTGGGTGGTGGATTCCATGGTCGCGGGGACGGTGTCGGCGGTCCCGTTCAGCGTGGCGCACACGGCGCCGGCTACATCGGCCAGCCCCATCAGTGCCCCGCCGTGCATCGCGGCGCCGACGGTGGACTGCTCGGGCGTGTAGGCGAGTTGCGCGGTGACGGCGTCGGCCTTGAGGGATCCGAAGCGTATCCCGAGCGTTCTGGCGAACGGCGCCAAGGTGTAGACGTCTTGCGCGGTGACGGTCATCGCGGCCCCTCGGATTGTCGCCGTTAAGTTAACGGTGACATGTTATGTGGGCGTCACGGTTCGCGTCCACGCCTGTGGCGCGAGGCTGCAGGGCTGTGCGGTCTTCCGGTGCCGATCGCAGGCGCGCTGCTCACCGCCTACCGTGCACGAGTTCGTCAGCGCGCTTGAACTGGCCACTGGCCGCGCCGGACGGTTCCCTCACCGGGCGGTCAGTCCGCCCGGCCTGGCCATCGCCACCGCGAGACCGTCCATGTAGTCGCGGCAGTGAACGATCAAGCCGGCCCGGATCCGCAGCACCAGCAGGCTCGGCACGCCGAAGGCAGGCCCCTCCGGCCCCACATGTCCGCGGGTGTGCTGCTCCACCACGACCACCTCCTCGTCAGAGGTCCGGTGCAGCGCCGTGGTATCCACGCTGTCGATCACGACCGGGCTGGCACTCCACATCGCGCCGTAGGCGGCCCGGATGGCCTCGCGGCCCTCGAACCTGGGAGGGAACCCGGGAACGGTGAAGGGGACCTCATGGACCGCGTCCTCGGCATACAGCGCGGCCAGCGCGTCGGCCGACTTCTTGCGCATGGCCTCTTGGTAGCGCATCACAGTGGTGTCCATATCGCCTCTCCTTCGCAATGGTCAGCTGCCAGGACACCAGTGTGTCGTCCACCCGGATCGGATGGTCATGGTGCCCAGCGCTCCTTCGGTCGAACTTCGGCCCTCACAAGTCCGACAAGACAGAACGCCGGGATGTGAGGTCAACGCGCCGCCTCACATTCGGGCACGCCGCATCGTCGGAGTTGGTGGGAGACAAGGACATCACGAGCAGGAGGAACCATGACCACTTCCATCAAGGCCGCGCAGTTCGCCTCCCCCGCGCCGGCGCAGCGTCTGGAACGGGCGGCCGCGGCGCTGACGGAACACGGCTTCGTCGTCGAGATCCTCGACGACGCTGCCGCCGCGAGGGCCCGTATCGAGGAACTCATTCCCGAGGGCGCGAGCGTGTTCACCGGGGCCAGCGAGACGCTTCGCATCTCCGGCATCGACGACGACATCAACACCAGCGGTCGGTACGACTCCGTCAAGGCCCGAGGGTGGCAGATGGATCGGGCCACCCAGAGGAACGAGATCTGGCGGGCCCTGTCGGTCCCCGACTTCATCGTGGGCAGCATCGCCGCAGTCACCGAGACCGGCTCCCTGGTGGCCGCCTCGGCCAGTGGAAGCCAACTGCCCGGCTACGGCGGAGCCGCCGCCCGCGCGATCTGGGTCGTCGGAGCCCAGAAACTGGTGCCGGACCTGTCCACCGCACTGCGCCGGGTCGAGGAGCACTGCCTGCCGCTGGAGAACGAACGCGCCCAGAAGGCCTACGGCGTGCCCAGCGCCCTCAACCGGATCCTCATCCTCAACGCCGAACCCGACCCCGGCCGCGGCACCGTGCTGCTGCTCCGCGAAGCCATCGGGTTCTGAGTGGTTACGGCGTCTCTTCCGCGAGCGTGTGGTGCGCCATGGTGAGGAGTCGGGCGATTCTCAGGGGTGCGCAGAGGGTGGCGGGGGAGTGGATGGGTACGGCCCAGTGGGAGGGGTAGGCGCGGGGGTTGTGGTCGATGTGTTGGAGGCTGGGTACGCCGAGGTGGGCACCCCGTCCGAGCAGCTCGACGTCGAGCTGCGTGCGCCATGTGCCGGCGGCGTGGTGCCAGGCGCGGGGCATGCTCGCGGGGACGAGCACGTAGTACCGGAGGCTGTGTGGGTCGCAGATGACCGGCCCGCCGTCGAGGGCGTCATCGAGGAAGCCGCCGATTTCGTCGGGCTCTTCTGACTCCGCTACGGCATGCACGAGCCGGCCGGGGATGCGTACGGCGGAGAAGAGGGTGCCTAGCGGCAGGAGGGCTACTCCGTGTTCCTGCCATTCCAGGCGGGCCTGGCTGGGTTCGGGACGGGTTGAGAGCAGCCAGTGTCTCCGCATGGGCTGCATCCGCTGGCAGCACGAAGGTTTCCCCATCCCCGGCGACTCCCATGAGCCGGGACCGCTGGCCCGGCTTGTAGCAGGCCATGCCTGCCATCGACACCCGTCCCGAGCCCCGATTCCTAAAGCAGCAGCCGGGGCCCGCTGCCAGGGCGTGAGTACTTGGCCTACAACGATTGCCTCCCGCATACGGCTCCCAGCCGTCAGGATTCCTCTATGGACTCAGGAGTGGCTGCCGTTATGGGTGCAGCCGTGGGAGTGGTGGGTACCACCCTCGCGGCTGCTGTTGCCGGCTTATCAGCCCAGCGACAGGTCAGGGCAGAGCACCGGCACTGGCGTCGGCAGCTCCGCCGCGACGCGTACTCGGCATTCACGGCCAGGGCGGACGAGCTGCGCAAGGTGCTGAAGGAGATCAATGCCGAGCTGATCACGCCGGGAGCGGATCTCGACGCCGTCCGCACCGCCCTCGATGGCGCCCGCGGACTACTGAATGGCAGGCTCGCCGACGCTCAGGCGACGGTGGAGATCGAAGGGCCGGAGAGGCTGGCACGCATGGCGGAGGAGCTGTCTCGCTCACTCTCGGCCTGCGTCGCCGCCATCAGCGCGGCCACCCTTGGGCGCGGCGCCGGCAGTACCTCCGCCGTGACGGATCCCCAAGGTGCTAGGCGATTCCTGGACCACGCATCGTCGAAGCGCACCCAGTTCGTTGAACACGCTCGAAGGACCATCGACGTGTGAAGCCAGCCGTCGGTCCCGGCACCCCAGGCGCTCAATCTTCGCTGAGACCGCTCAACCTTCGTTGTTCGCCGGGCTGTACGCCGCCCTGTACCCGGGCGTGCGCAAGCCCACTCGGGTGAGCGGACGCGGCGGCGGGCCTGCCCGTCGCGGAGGACCCGAGACCTTCTCGCTCCCTGACCAGCCTGAGCGTCTAGTGGTGCCCCAGTCGCTTCTCGAGACCATGCGCATGGTGGCCGCTGAGCCAAGGCCACCTGCTCTGTGCCGCTGAGTTCTAGATACGAGCTGGTCGTGGGGGTGAACACGCTGTCCGTCGCCGCGACCGACGTGCTCTTCTCCCTCGATGACGCCGACTGAGCAGCCGGATGGGCTCACGAGGGCGCCCTTGGATCCTGGTGACCTCCCAATTCCGAACTGCCCGCTGAGACGAGCTGCCGTTGTCGCTCGTACGATGACCGCGTGACAGCCCGCCGTACCCTTGGCGCTGACCCCCAGGCCCTGCACAGCATCCGCGCCGCCCAGGCCGACCTGCTCGACGCCCTCCCCGGGGTTCACCTCCCCGACTTGGACGAGCTGCGGACCCGTGGCGTACTCGGCACCCGCCCGGCGACGACCCCGGCCCCGCGGCGAATGCTCGGCGCCGGCGGCCGCACCGACGACGAACCGCCCCACCCCGCCGTCTGACGTCGGAGCCGACCAGGACGACCGACCGCTGCGCTATCGACGGGACAAGGCGAGGGCGACCGTAACAAGCAGGGTCACGGCGCCGAACGCCGTTCCCAGAGGGGCGCCCAAGGACGGGTGGCGCCACGTCAGGTAGGCGAGCCCGGCGCCGACGAGCAGGATCACGAGCACCAGGACCAGGATCAGCAGCGGCCAGATCGCGCGGGCAGGCGCCGTGGGTCCCTGGGGATGCGGGTCCACAGGGGGAGGCGTGGTTGCAGGCATGAGACTTCCTTGTCTGAGCGTGACCGAGTCACGCGTGAACTGGGCAGTGGAACCTTGGGGCACCGAGGTGTTAGCCCCGCAAGTCCCTCCGCTTCTTGAGCTGGGCTCGCCTCGTGGTCGACAGGACCGGGACACGAAAAGCCCCCGGCATCGGTCAGGAGGCAGGCGGGGCGAGAGCAGAAGAGCAGTCCGGCGGATGGCATTCAAGGTTCGTCCGGCATCTCACCCTCGAAGTCTTCTAGCGAGTCGAACACCCGGTAGACCGAGGCGAATCAGGCGCCTGCACGCGTGCACGAGCACACGACTGCTCCGGCGACCGGTCCGCCGGTCCCCGGAGCAGTCGCGCCGAGGTGTAGAGGAGCGTCACCACGGCTACAGACCAACAGGGCGGCCCGCAGGCGGGTGGCGGTACGCGACGTATCCGACGAACGCTCCAGCGAGGAGAAGGACGAGCACGCGCAGGTCGAGGGGACCGTTCACCGGGTCACCCCCGAACTGACCGCCGCTGTGCGGTGCGGCGGCGCTGCTCGGCTGCTCGGCGCCTGGCCTTGCGCCGGACTCGTTCACCGAAGGCCTCCGGGTCGGTGGCGCCAGCGGCAGCCGCGGCCTCTGTCCAGGTGGATCCCTCACCTTCCGCGTACGCGAGGACGACCTGCCGCTCGGCTGGATCCAGGCTGCGCAGTACAGCGTTGAGCCGCTCGTCCTCAAACACCCCGGACGCCGTTCGCGTGAGCAGGTCGGCATCGGCGGCGACCAGGTCGTACAGCGACAGCCCGTCACCGAGTTCCGCGTCGAGAGACAGCACCCGCCCGTGCCGGGTCCGCCGTCGCCAGACCGGTACCAGCTGCCGGTGCAGCATTCGTGCCTCCGCCTTCAGGGAGCCGATGGCGGTGTGGGGTAGGTGGCCGGTGCTGAACAACGGTTCGCACCAGTCGCCGAGAAGCGCGGTTGATAGTGCCCGCCGCCATCGCTCGCTGCGCGGCATCGTCAGGGCGTGGGCGGCGAAGCGGTCTACCGACTCAGGATTGAAGTCGAGAGCAATCATCGTGGTGTTCGCCCAGAACGGCGCGGTTACTGCCAAAGCGCCGCGGCGGAGTTGTAGCGCCCATAGCAAGTCCCGCGCGTGGAAGACGCCGGCGTTACGAACGTGCCTCTCCGGACTGACCAGATGGATGCCGCCGTCCGAGGCCGTAGCCACGTCGAGCCGACTGCCGTGGAGGACAGTGTCTGCGCAGGACTGACCATGACTGGACTGGGGTTCCACGGTGGGCTGCTCCTTCGGTAAGCGGGGGTGTTCACCTCTCGGCCCTGGGGGGCAGGTCTACCGGCAACGAACTTGCCTACGCTGTTGTGTGACGTCAATCACGGCTCGCGTGGGCTCTGTCCGAAGGGGGCTCGCCCTCGCGCCGGGTGGCGCCTCACACTCTGGGCCCGCACATTCGGAGGGCGCCACCGGACGATGCACTTCGCCCTCGCCGGACGCGAGCACGAACTGGCCTGGCTCCGGGTGCGCGACATCGCCGACGACCCCGAGGGCCGCGGACTCATCGTGGACATCCGGGTGTCCAAGATCGCCCCCCGCACGGTCGAAGTGCCCTTCGGCTCACGCGCCCACCTCTGCCCGGTCCGCTCATGGCGCCGCTGGAAGGACGAGCTGGGCGAGGACGCCGACCCCGACAGCTTCGCCTACCGGTCTGGCCAACGTGGCGCGGTTGCGGGAGAAGGCGGGGGACTGGGAGAGCGCCGAGACCCTCTTCCGGCAGGCCGCCGACGCTGGCCACACCAGTGCCCTGATCGAACTGGCGTGGATGCGGGAGCGGGCCGGGGACCGGGAGGGCGCCGAGACCCTCTTCCGGCAGGCCGCCGACGCCGGCGAATCTTGGCTCAGCGTCGTAAGGCAGTGGCCGTACATCAACGGGCTGCGGTTCATCACGATCGAGGCCTACGACACGGAGGCCGCGCTGACCGCCACCGAACTGCTGCGCGCCGGGCACTCCTGGGCGGCCGGCCACGCCATCCACGCCGCCCGCCCCTCCGCCGACTTCCCCACAGGCCGCTTCCTGCTCACCCTGACACCCGAGCTGTACGAAGGAACCGGCGTCCAAGCCGTCCACCCCGACGACTAGGGCCTGTCTGACAATGTCCAGGGCCGTATCGGCGGCGTCTATGAAGGCGGTGTGGGACGCGGTCTAGGACGCGTCCTCGCTGACCGCCTCGCTGCGGTGCGGCTCCAGGTGATCGACTGCTTGCTCGCTCCATGCCCGGATGACTGATGCCTGCTCGGGGGTCAGTGAGTCGAGGAAGTGGCGGCGGATGTTGCCGCCGTGCACGAGGATGGCACTCTGGGCGGCCCGGCGCCCCTCGGCGGTCAGCCCGATCCCCGCGCGGCGACCATCGGCCCCGTACTGGGTGCGCTTGACGAAGCCGCGTCTTTCCATGCGCGTCAGCTGATGTGAGACGCGGCTCTTGTCCCAGTCGAGTGACTCGGAGAGTTCGCCGACACGCATCTCGCGGCCGGCGGCCTGCCACAGCGTCACCAGCACGCTGAACTCGGCCTTCGAGATGTCGCAGTCACGTTGTAGACCACGCTCCAGCTCCCTGGTGAGCAGGCGCTGCGCGCGCATCCAGGTATCCCAGAACTCCCACTCCTCGGGTTCCAGCGATCGAGTCTCCGTCATGTCGCCGAGGATACCGCGACCAGCAGAGTTGTCACTTCAACTCTCTCCGATCTAGAGTTGACGTGACAACTCTCCCGGAAGGAAGACCATGCCACTTCGCATCGCAGTCATCCTCGGAAGCACCCGCCCCGGACGCCGCGGCGACCAGATCGCCGCCTGGGCACTGGAGGCCGCCCGTGCCCACGGTGGAGCCGACTACGCGCTCATCGACCTCGCCGACCACGACCTCGGCAACCTCGACGAGCCCGGCAACCCGAACTTCCAGCAGTACCAGCACGACCACACCCGCGCCTGGGGCGCACTCATCGACAGCTTCGATGGCTACGTCTTCCTCGTCCCCGAGTACAACCACTCCTTCCACGGAGCCCTGAAGAACGCCCTGGACTACGTCTACCGGGAGTGGAACGACAAGGCCGCCGGGATCATCAGCTACGGCGGCTGGGTCGCCGGGGCCCGGGCCGCCGAGGCGCTGCGGCTCGTCCTCGCCGAACTCCAGGTGGCCACGGTCCGCGCCCAGCCCACCATCTCGACACACCCCTCGTTCCGCACCGGCACCTTCGTCCCCCAGGAGGGCCTCGACACCGCCGTAGGCGACATGCTCGACCAGGTGATCGCCTGGTCCGGCGCCCTGCGCGGGGTACGCCAGGTCAAGACGCAGACGCCCACGGCTGCATGAGGCCCAGTTCGTGACCGATCACGTGACAGGACGCGCCGAGCTGACGGACGTAGCATGGGAGGCGCTGAAGCCCATGCTGCCGGCTGCCGATGGACCAGGCCGTCCGTGGCGCGACCACCGGCAGGTAATCAACGGCGTGTTATGGCGGCTGCGAACAGGTGCTCCCTGGCGTGACCTGCCGGAACGCTACGGGCCGTGGCAGACGGTTTATGAGCGGTTCGCCCGTTGGGAGCGGGACGGGACCTGGGCCCGCCTCCTGGAGCAGATTCAGGTGCGGGACGACTCCGTCGGAGTGGTGGAATGGACGGTGTCGGTGGACTCCACCATCAACCGCTCCCACCAGCACGCGGCCGGCGCCCGGAAAAGGGGGCGGGCGCGAACGGCGGGGTGGAAGGTTCGGCACGCTCGGCGGCCGACCAGGCGCTGGGCCGCTCCCGCGGCGGGCTGACCACCAAAGTCCATCTCGCCTGCGACGGCCGGGGCCTGCCCCTGGCTGTCGTCCTCAGTCCCGGCAACGTCAACGACTGCACCGTGTTCAAAGCGGTGCTGGAATCTGTGCGGGTGCCTCGGGCAGGCGCCGGGCGGCCGCGGCAAAGACCCGACACGGTCATCGCGGACAAGGCGTACTCGTCACGGGAGGTCCGACAGGACCTGCGGCGCCGGGGCATCCGCGCAGTCATCCCGGAGCGGGCCGACCAAAGGGCCAATCGCCAGCGCCGCGGCAGAGCCGGTGGCAGACCACCGGCCTTCGACCCTGAACTCTACAAAGCCCGCAACGTGGTCGAGCGCTGCTTCAGCCGCCTCAAGCAATTCCGAGCCATCGCAACGCGCTTCGACAAGCTGGCAACCCGCTACCGGGCCGGACTCCACATCGCCTCACTCATCCTTTGGCTCCGCCAACCCGCTCACGAACGATTGCCAGACACGGTCTAAGTCTGGTGACCCGCGTCACAATCGGGGCGCCGGCTCGTTCAAGGGGTACGCGAACGAGACTGGAGCACCGCCATGAAGCACCGCATCGTCGTACTCGGCGCCGGCTACGCCGGGGCCTTTGCCGCCGGAAACCTGGCCCGGCGGCTCTCCCCCGCCGACACCGAGATCACCGTCGTCAACGCCGTGCCCGACTTCGTTGAGCGGATGCGGCTCCACCAGCTCGCGGTCGGCCAGGACCTCGTGTTCCGCAAGCTCGCTGACGTATTCGCGGGCACCGGGGTGCGGCTGCGCGTGGCGCGGGTCGCCGGCGTCGACCCCGAGCGCAGGACCGTCGCCGTGACCGGCGAGGACGGCGAACTCGCGTACGACACGCTTCTCTACGCGCTCGGCAGCTCGGTAGCCCATCATGGCGTCTCCGGTGTGGCCGAGTACGCCTACGATGTCACGGGCCGGTCCTCGGCGCTGCGTCTGCGTGAGCGCCTGGCCGGTCTGGGCGAGGGCGGCACCGTGCTGGTCGTCGGTGAGGGGCTGACCGGCATCGAGACCGCCACCGAGTTCGCCGAGTCCCGGCCCGACCTCTCGGTCGCGCTCGCCGCCCGCGGCGAGCTGGGCGCCTGGCTCTCCCCTAAGGCCCGCCGTCACCTGCGCCAGGCCTTCGACCGGCTCGGCGTCACCGTCCACGAGCACACCACCATCGAAGCCGTCGAGCCGACACGGGCGATCGCCGCCGACGGTACGTCCATCCCGGCAGAGGTGGCCGTGTGGTCGGCCGGGTTCGCCGTGCACCCCATCGCGGCCGCAGGCGGCCTGGAGGTCGCCGAGACCGGCCAGATCGTCGTCGACCGCACCATGCGCTCGGTCTCGCACCCGGACGTCTACGCCGCCGGTGACTGCGTCTACGCGATCGGCGACAACGGCCGGCCGCTGCCGATGTCCTGCGCCTCGGCCGGTTACACCAACATGCAGGCGACCGCCGCGATCATCGCGCGCCTGACGGGCAGCAAGGTCCCGACCATCGGGCTGAAGTACTACGGCAACCACATCAGCCTCGGGCGGCGGGACGCGATCTTCCAGATGGTGGACGGGGACGTCCGGTCGAAGCCCTGGTACCTGGGCGGCCGGACCGCCGCGTGGCTCAAGTCGGGCGTGCTCAAGGCGGCCGGGTGGAGCATCGACCACCCGACCTTCGGCATGCCGAAGCGCAGGCGCCGCCTGGCCACCGCGCCTGACCGGGCTGGTGTGAGGGGTGCCTCATAGGCTCCTTCGCATGGACAGCGCGGCCATCGATCGCTTCGAGGCCAGCCGGGGCCGGCCGGGCTCGCTCGCGTACCGTCTGCTCGGCTCGGCGGTCGACGCCGAGGACGCCGTGCAGGACATGTTCCTGCGCTGGCAGGCCGCGAATCGGGAAGAACCACATTTGGGATCGATGTGGGCGCTGCCCTGGGGTGACGGTGTGACTTCGGAGTCTCAGAGCCTGGTTGCTTTCACCGTGATTCCGCCCTGTTTCCCGCTGGTTCTGATGCGGTTATGGTGCGGCCGGAACACGTGGCGCCACGTTCAATGCGCGCGGAGGCCGCACTCAGCTGGGATCGCGTCCCATGAAGTGGTGTAGCTGGTGGTCGACACACCGCTAGAGCGGCTGAACCGGGAGATCAAACGGCGGGCCGACGTCGTCCAGGTCTTTCCCAACCCCGCCGCCCTGGACCGGCTCGCCGCCGCGGTGTTGGCCGAACTCCACGACGAGTGGCAGGCCTTCGACCGCCGCTACCTGTCGGAAGCCTCCATGGCCGAGTTCTTCACCACCAAGCCAACCGAACCCGAACCGCAGATCACCCCACAACCGGAACCGAAACAGCTGCCGTGACTACACCACCCCGCGGGACATGACCGCGTCGAGCCAAAGACCACGGAGGCAAGGCATATCGAGCCTCTGCTGATATGCCCCCGGACGGAAATGCCGACGCTGGGCGGGCGAGGTAATGGAAGTCGGCTCTGAAGCGGAGGGCTGTCTCGTCGGCAGGCACGGTGTTTTCCAGGCTGTACCACGACGAAGCCCGCGGCGAGGGCGCCGGGGGCTGATGGCGGGGAGGGTGCGGCGAACCGATCCTCCTTGAGCGCGGAGGCCCCGATGGGTGCCCGGAGCATCCGGTGCCCGGACCGACGGTGCCCCCGGTCGGGAGTGGAGTCCACCGCGGTGCCCATCGGATGGGGAGTGGAGTCCACTCCGGGCGCACTGGCCGATGGGGGAGTGCAGGACCTCCCGGCCCTGGTGCGGCACTCGCTTCGGTGGTGCGCACCGCACGCCCGACCGGACGCGGCAACGCCGCCCGCGTCCCGCGCAGCCCCTGGCAGGAGAACATACGCGGAGCCGTCCCTCCAACGTCCCCTTTCCGCCGCTGCTGTTCGTCTTCGCTCCCTCCCGCGCCGTGCGGCCCCGGCCATCCGGGAAGCGGTCTTCCACCAGCGCGCCTGGCACGTCCACAGCGTGAACTACCGGATCGTCGTGGCGACCACGACGCTGGCGCAGCTGACCCAGCACGGGCCCGATGAGCCGGTGTGGCGCGTGGCCGGCCGCGGCGTGGGGGAGGAGCGCCGATCTCTGGACGCGTTGCTGAAGGCGAGGTGAGCACGGCGGGTCCGGCCCGGCCTGGATGAACGGAGGCGCGGGCCGGGCCCGCCGTCGCGCGGGGTGTTGTCGGTGTCGGCTGCGACGCTGGTCGGATGAACGGTGATGAGCAGCTGCTGAACGGACGCGTCTACGGCCACGACCACGACGACCCCAACCCCGGACCGCTCCCGCACCGGACCTACGCCGAACTGGTCGGCGGCCCGCTGGACGGCCTTCTGCTGGACATCCACGGGTGGCGGACCGAGGAAGTGGACGACGGCGTGGCCTTGTCCACCGAGCTATCGCGGTGGCCTGGTGGCCGCGCCCTGTACGACCCGCGCCCTGGCGAACCCCGTGCACAGGGGCCCGGGGTCGTGTGCCGCTTCTACTACTCCGGTGACACGCCCTGACCACAGGCCCGACCGCGACACCGGTCGCCCGGACCAGGTGCCCGACCACGGCAGGCCAGAGTGCTGCTCGCCCCCGCCAGCTTGCTACGACCGGCCCTCGGTCAGTTGACTGGCGGTGTTTTCGATCCACAGCAGCGTCCACTCGACTCCGGCCTGCCATCGGCGTTCCGCGCCGGCGTACCGGCCTTCGGCGTCGGCGTGGGTGTTTGGCCGCGAGGGTGCGCAGGTCCTTCTGCAGTCCCTGTCGCTGTGCCGTGGCCGTGGCCTGACGCATCTCGTCAGTAATGGCACCGGGTCGGAGTTCGCTCATCGCCTCACCTTGGACGACCGCCTCCCCCGATGGCCAGATCGACCACAGCGGCGACCATGCTGCCGTCAACCCCGTCCATGGCTGGTCAACGGGACGCGGTCGCCGCCCACAGTGCTACGAGCCGGGTTCCTGGCTCAAGTCCAGGAAGCACCGCGGCCGCACACCGGGCTCGCCGGGCTCCCGGGTCGTGCGGTCCGCCGGGGCGATGGCGCACCGTGCGGCGAGCAGCTCCTGGATGGCGAAGGCGGTCGTGTCATCGGCGGCCGCGACCTCCACCACGGCCAGGGCCGGCACCGCCACATGCGCGTCATTGATCTGCCTCACGCACAGCACGACGTCCCGACGTTCCGAGGTCCGCGGAAGTTCTCCAGCCGCGGCGTCTTCACTCGACCGGGTACCCGCTAACTGGGGCAGGGCGGCGCGGACGGGTCGGGCTCCGCGATCGGCGGCGGGGGAGTGGTCATGGTGCTCTTGTTCCGGAGACGTCTTCCAGTCACCTCGCCCGCGGAATAGCGGTGCGGATAAAACTGCTGTTCGATCCGCGCTCGCCCGGGCGGCAATATCTCTTGCGCCAGCCCTTGCGTCTTCTCCTGTGGCATCTCTTGCGACTTCTCTTGCGTGAGCCTCGCCGACGCCGCCGCGTCTGTGCAGTTCACCCCCGCCGCACGGGCCTGGTCGGGGGTCTGACATCCCCGTTGCGGCCGCTTTCGCCCCTGTCCCTGGCTGGAGTTGAGGGTGAGGGACAGGGCGGGATGGGCGGCGCGGCCGAAGCCGGGGATCGGGGCGTGCTCACCGGTGTTGCGCGTCGGTGGGGCCGCCGCGCCCGGCCGCCGGCAGAGCGGCGGCCGCCGTCGGGAGCAGGGAATGTGAAGGACCGGGTTGCGGTGGGTGTTGCGATGGATGTTGCACAGAAGCGTTGCGGTGGGTGTTGCGGTGGATGTTGCGCAGTCCGACACAGCGTTCTGGAGTGTGCCCAGGTCACCACGGGCGTACGGCGTGGTCGGGCCGCTGACATCCCCGTTGCGGCCCCTTTCGCCCCTGTCCCTGGCTGGAGTTGAGGGTGAGGGACAGGGCGGGATGGGCGGCGGGGCCGCGGCCGGGGATCGGGGCGCGTTCGCCGGAGTCGCGCGTCGGCGCCGCCGCCGCGCAGAGCCGCCGACACAGCGGCGGTCGTCAGAAGCCAGGCGGCTCGTGGTGGTGCCTGTGCGCATCACATCCTGGGCGGCGCCCACACGGCAGGTCCGGCGCCCCGCCACTCCACCCAGTCCGCGCTCGCCACGTCCTCCGGCTCGACGCCTTCGGATCCGGCGCGGTACAGGAATTCGACGATGTCGTGCAGCGTGTACGCCATGCCCACGAACCGGCTGCCGAAGCGGACGCGCCTGCCGCCGTCGTCGGCCGGCGGGTAGACGACGACCTGCGGCATCTCGGTCACGTCTTCAGGGTGCGGCGTGCGCCGGGAGCGCGCATGCGGGACGCCGGAGCCGTTCGTAGGCTGGGGGTGCTCGGGGCCATCACGGAGGTCTGCCGATGCCCCGAACCATATGGTCAGGCGCTATTTCTTTCGGATTGGTCACCGTTCCGATCAACGTACAGAGCGCCACCGAAGATCACAGCATCCACTTCCACCAGTACCACCTGGAGGACATGGGGCGTGTCCGCTACCGCAAGGTGTGCGAGCTGGAGGACCGAGAGGTCGACCACTCCGAGATCGGCAAGGGGTACGAGCTGACCCGGGACCGGCTCATCCCGATCACGGACGCGGACTTGAGCAACCTGCCGCTGCCGACGGCGAAGGCGATCGAGATCGACGCCTTCGTGCCGCTGGAGGACATCGATCCGATCCGGATGGGCGCCGGGTACTACCTGGCCGCCGGCGGGCACGTCGCGAAACCGTACAAGCTCCTGGTCGAAGCGCTGCGCCGCTCCAGCAGGGTGGCCATCGCGAAGTACGCGTGGAGCGGCCGCGAGCGGCTGGGCATGCTCCGGGTCCGCGGCGACACTTTGGTCCTTCAGGAATTGCTGTGGCCCGATGAGATCCGCGACCCCACCGAGCTGCTCCCCGCGCCGACGGAGGTGTCGGAGGAGGAGATCGAAGGCGCGCTCGCCCTCATGGACACCATGACCATCGACGCGCTCGAAGGTGAGGAGTTCCAGGACCACTACACCGAGGCGCTCGGCCAGATCATCGAGGCCAAGCGCGGGGAGAAGCCGCTTCCCGAGGTCCCCGAGACGGAGCAGCCGGCCCAGGTCCTCGACCTCATGTCCGCGCTGAACGCCTCTGTCCAGCAGGCTAGGGCGTCCCGGGGTGAGGAGGCCGCCCCCGCCGAGGTCCACGAGCTGCCGAAGCCGAAGAAGAAGGCGGCCACGAAGAAGCAGCCGGCCAAGAAAGCCGCGGCGAAGAAGACCACCGCCAAGAAGACGACGGGCGGCCGCCGACCACGTAGCGCCTAGTCCAGGACACCCAGCTCGGTATCCGGCCGGCAGAACTGGCACGGTTTCACGCCGGCCGCGAGGGCGCGCCGGACTGTGTCCGAGTCCGTGGGCTTCGATCGCTTGCCTGCCATCGTGCACTCGCCTGTGTGCACCGCGGTCGGCAAGGCGTCCCGGTTGAGTCCGTACTCGATCATCCAGTCCGGGGGTTCCGGCCGGGCCTGCTCGCCCTGTAGGCGCTCGGTCTTGCGGCGTTCCTCGTCGATCCAGCGGCGGGTGCGGGCCAGGTCTTGTTCCTGGACGCGTTCGAGAAAGCGCAGGAGATCGAGACGCGAGGAAGCAGGATCGTTCACATGTTCGATTTTAGGCTAGGTGACCTGAGCAGCGCGACGGGCAGGAGGAACGAGGTGGACCACACCGACCACATCACCGTCGACGAGCTGCTCGCCCGCCACACCGTGAACCCGTCCCGCCTGGAGCCGGCGTCGTCCGAGGCGTCCGGCCGGGACGTCCGCGCACGGCTGCGCGAGCCGGTCGTGCGCCCGTGCACGGTGTGTGGCGAGGACTACCGCACCTCGACGGTGGTCACCTTTCACGGGGGCGGTCCGCGCTGGGTGGACCTGTGGCGAGAGCACACGCTCGCCACCATGGGGCCGTGGCGCGGGCCGGCGACAGTGCAGGGGGTCCTCGCCGACCTGCGGGAAGTGGCCGCAGAGCTGGCGGCCGAGAGCGGCAGGCCGACACGGGTGCGGACCTGGACGGATGAGGAAGGCTGGCGGGATGAGCGGCACGCCTGAGGCTGGCCGCTACCAAAACACCGGGCCTCCCGTACATGTAGGCACTACTGGCCAGGGTGCGCCAGGCCGGCAACCCACGACAACGTGCGAGCGAGGCCCGGCCCAAACCGGCACCTACATACCGTCTAGTTGTTGCTGGCCATGACGTTGGTGACACCCACGTGGAGGCGTGAGACCGGAGGACGGTTCCCGGCGCGGTGTGAGGCCGGTGGTAGTTGTAGTGGACGTTCCAGACCGCAATCGCCCGCGCCCGTTCTGCTTCAGAGGACCACTGCCTGGCATACAGGAGTTCTTCAGCGAGGATGCGCTGGTAGCGCTCGACCTTGCCGTTGTGGCGGGGCGTGTACGGCTTGGTCCGCTGATGGCGGGAGGCCCACGGGATGAGGGTGCGCTCGAAGACCGCGGCGCGGTAGTTCGCGCCGTTGTCGGTGACCACACGCACGACCCGGTGGATGCCGTGGGCGGCGAAGAACGCGCGGGCCCGGCTGAGAAATGCCACGGTGGTGGCGGCCTTTTCGTCGGCAAGGGGCTCGGTATAGGCCAGGCGGGAGAATCCGTCGACGGCAGAGTGCAGGTAGACGTACCCGCCCTTGGCCCCACCGGTCTTTGCGCGCTGTGCGGCCCTGGCCTGTTCGGAGCCGCGTCCGTGGGCCCGCCACCCGCCGCCGTCGGGGATACGCCCGACCTTCTTGACGTCCAGGTGGACCATGTGGCCCGGGTAGCGGGCCACGATCCGTTTCGGACGCCTGTTGGTCGAGCCGTCGGGGTCGAGGAAGCGGCGCTGGTTGATGCCCAGCCGCGCCAGCCACCGGCCTACGGTGCGTTCGCTGATCCGCACGCCTTGGCTCGCGAGTTCAAGGGTGATCCGGCGGGCGGACCACTTGTTGTCCCGCCGCAGCTGCTCGATCCGTTCGACGACATCGGGCGGGATCTGGGTCGGTGAAGACCGCGGGACGCTCGGACGGTCCTGCAGCCCGACTTCGCCGTGCGTGTCGTACCGGTTCTTCCACTTGGACAGACAGGCGCGGGAGACATCGGCCTCGGCGGCGACGTGCGCGATCGGACGGGTGCGGCAGCGCTCCACAAGCCGTCGGCGTCCCTCGATGTTCAAGGGCGCGTTCGCATGTGTCACCGCAGCACCTCCGTGTTCCGGCTGGCCGTGATGACGGTGAGGAGGGGGAATGCGATGAGCAGCGCGACCGCGACGAGAAGCCCGCTTGTCCAGAGCGGTCCGAGGGCCCCGGCTTCGGTGCCGAGCGTGGCTGCAGCGACGACGGGGCCGACGGCGGCGCCCACGTTCAGCGCCGCAGTCGCATACGAGCCGGCCATCGTGGGGGCTCCCGCAGCCTCGTAGAGGACCCGTGTGATCAGCGTGCTGCCCAGCGCGAACGACAGCGCGCCCTGCACGAACACGAGGGTGAACAGGGCGGCCGGCTCGTTGGCCAGCACCGCCAGAGTGGGCCAGCCGATGAGCAGCAGCGGACCGGCGATCGCGATGACCGGGCCGGGACTTCGGTCGGACAGCCGTCCGGCGACGGTGACGCCCACGAAGGAACCGGCACCGAAGAGCACCAGAGCGACAGAGATCCACAACTCGCTCAGCCCGGCGCTGTCGGTCACCACGGGGGCAAGGAAGGTGAGGCTGCCGAAGGTTGCCGCGTTCACCAGCGCGCCGAGCAGCATCACCAGGATCAACCGCGGCCGGGCGAGCTGGGCGAGCTCCGCTCGCAACGCCGGCCTGCCGGTCGCCTCGTCCTCGTCACGTCCTGCGGGGATGCCTTTCAGGATGCCGAGAGCGGCAGGCAGGCAGAGAGCGGCGACTGCCCAGAAGGTGGCCCGCCAGCCGAGCGCCGTGCCGAGCACCGACCCACCGGGGACACCGGCGATCGTGGCCACCGTCGTGCCCGACAGCAGGACGGCCAGTGCGCGTCCCTTCCTGTCGGGTGAGACCAGAGTGGCCGCAGCCGTCAGAGCGACGGCGAGGAACCCCGCGTTCGCGACTGCGGCGACGACTCGGGTAGCGAACAGGATGGGGAAGCTCGTGGTGACAGCGCCCAAGGCGTGAGTTGCCGCGAAAACGAGGACGAACCCGAGAAGGGCCGGGCGCCTGGGCCAGTTGCGGGCAAGCGCGGCCACCAGGGGTGCGCCGACGATCATGCCGATCGCGAAGGCCGAGGTGAGTACGCCTGCTGTCCCGACGGTGACGTCGAAATCCGAGGCGATGTCCGGCAAGAGGCCGGCGAGCATGAACTCCGAGGTACCCATGGCGAAGACCGCCATGGCAAGCAGGTACAGCGGGAGAGGCATCGAGTGGCTCCGAGGTGAGGAGAGGTACGAGAAGGTCATCTCGTCACCGCGGCCAGCCCCGAGCGCAAACTCGTCCCACCACAGAAAGCGGCGCGACGACAGGGCTACGAGCTCAGTGGTTCAGGGGGCTGACGGCGTGACCGAAAGCCCCCACCTTGTCTGACTCAGGACTCGACATGGCCCGCACGCTACCCGACCGACGCCCGTCGAAGCATCCTGCTTTCCCAGACATCGGCCTGCGTCACCAACGTCCTGTCCCGCAACATCTAGTTTCCCCAGCCACAGTGCTGGAGCCCGGCGTGGAATTCCTTGTTGGAGTCGACGTAGTCGCCGTAGAGGTATCCGCTGTGGTACTGCCAACCTTCCCAGCTGTAGTACACCTGCTCGGTGTAGTACCAGACGTTTCCGCCGTTATTGATGTCGTCGCCTCTGACCCAGCAGTACGCGATGATGGCGTCTTTGTGGTCGTGGGGGCCGGGGCACAGGTCGGGCACGCCGGTCTTGCCCAAGTCGACCCGCCACGACTTGTAGACCCCGGCGCAGTGGCTCGGGCTGCTCAGCCAGACGATAGTCTCCGCGTGGGCGGGTGTGGTCGTGAGCGCCGCGACACCGGTGACGGCGGCGACGAGGCCGGCGGCCTTAGCCGCGAGTCGGCCCTTGATGATCTGCATGGGTCCCCTTCCATGGTGCAAGCCTTCCGAGTACGCGAACGCCTGCTCCGCAGAGCTTTCGTGGCGGCCGGTCTGAAGCAGGCGGTTCAGTAGAATCGCGGGCTCTCCACATCGCCGTAGTAGTGGCCGTTTACCCAGGCTCCCGCGGAGATCACATATGGGTCGTTCGTCGGCGGGGTAAAGGTTATGCCGCCGTTAGGCGGCGTGTAGTAGGTGCCCGGCAAGGCGGTGCCGTTCTGTGCCGCGGTCGGGGTAGAGCACCCGAAGTCCCAGGCCCAGGGGCCGCTGGGGTTGAGGGCGTCGATGGCATGTGCGCAGTACGTGACGGTCTGGCCGGTGTAGTTTTCGAAGTCGAAGACGCTGCTGACGCTTCCGTCGGACCATCCGCGGAAGCAGGAGTCGATCTTTATGTTGGGTACGATCTGCGCGAGGCCAACGCCCGGATTGTCCGACCGTCACACATTGGGTGCCGTGGCGCTGGCGCTGGGCGCCATGAACAGGCTGCCGCCCAGCGCGGCGGCGAAAGCCGCGGCGGTCGCGACAAGGGCTTTCATCGAACGCATGGTTTCTGACTCTTCCTGTGATGACTGATTGACCGTTGTGCCCGCTTGCCAGCGCCTCGCTCGAGCGCCATCGAGCCTCCGGTCCCCTGCAAGGCCGGTCCAGTTGCCGTTTCCGGGCGAGGTTTGTGCGGTCCCCCTGAGGTCCGTGGGGCACAGACTGTGCTTCGCCAATCATGTCGGTGAACGGTCATGGCGGAGAATGATGTTGACTTGACGTTAGCTAGACGCTTCGGGCTGCTGCGTGGGCATCCAGCGGCGACCGGTGCGGTTGATTCGCCTGTTGGGCCCCGTCAGAACGTTACGGCGGGTTCCGGGTGGGTGAAGGACCTGTTTGCACTGTGAAGCGGTCCTTCCGGTGTCAGTCTGCACAGTGAGTCCGTCGGCCGCCTCGACGTGGCCGTGGGGGAGTCGTGGTGACGTCGGCTCAGGATGTCGTGGAGCGGGTCGTCGCGCTCCTGGGCTGGGTCGGCGACGTCCGTATCGTGCCGGGCGGGGACGGGACTGAGGCTCGCATCGTGCACGACGCGGAGGCCTGGTGGCTCCCCATCACCGGGACCAGGCCTCAGGAGCCGCCCTGGCGCGCACTAGTGCGTGAAGGAGTCGGAGAAGACCATCTGGCCTGTGTGCACCGCTCACTTCGGGCGCTCGTGGGCCAGGGATGAACCCGATCTGATGCACGGCTGCCCGTACCCGCCTCCCCATACCCGCAAGACCATCGAAAGGCGCAAGAAGGGATGGCTACCACCGGACTACGGATTGCGCGAGCTTCGCCACCTGCGCTGAAAGCCTGCAGTTGGCCGTCACCGGGCAGAGCCGCCCTGCTCTCACTGGCCGTTCCACCAGAGAGCATGGGGTGACTGCCATTCAGCACACCGGCCAACACGGGTGGTTCACCCGCACGGGACGTACCAGACACGGTCTCCTCGGGCATACTCTCTGCAATGGCTGCCACGGATCCGCGCACCGGTCGGCGGCATGCGGCTCCGTTTGTTCGGCGACAGCTGTGAAGGATCCCCGTTCCAGAGGCCGTGATCTTTTCCAGATCAGATCCGCAGTACATTTTGAAGCAAATGAAGCTGCCCCTGTCAGAAGGTCCGGTTCTCGACAGGGCCGCATCTTGACGGCCAGTCACTCACCCCGCGCCTCCCGACCTCCCCGCTCCTGCTGCCGCACGGGCCGTAAGGCCCGTTGGATGGACCGCGCGAAGCGTGGCACATCCGGTGACGCAGCGCGTCACGGGTGGCTGAAGCGAAGCAGAGGCCACCAGGACGGCCGAAGGCCGGCCGCGCCCCGCAACGCGGGGCGCTCACTCCTGGAGCAAAG